>JBNJGP010000027.1:18613-32140 GCA_051747805.1 Candidatus Muiribacteriota bacterium | reverse complement strand
ACTTTACTATCACCTTTAGGTGATTTTACTAAGCTGAAAGCTTTTTACTTTTATGTCGGCCTGACCACTCGCTTTATTTTGTTTCGTAATAAATTTTAATCTCTTGCTCTAATCTGATTCTATCGGCTCTCACCTCTCACCTTTCACCTTTCACTTCTCACGGCTCTCAGCTGCTTTAAATAAATTTTATAAATACGTTTGTGAAAATTTTAACAAGATAAAGAAAAAATATTATTTTTGCTTGACAACATTCCTAAATTACCCTATATTAAAAGTGATGAAATTATATCGATAAAAAAATATCGATTAGGAGAAGAAATGAAAACAAATATAAAAAGTTATCCTGATGCTGCCTTAAAAAGACTTCCTTTATATTACAATGTTGTTTGTGAGGCAAAAGAGAGGGGTAAAAACTATATTTCAGCCCAGTTTATTGCTGATAAATTAGCACTTAAAGGTATTCAGGTCCGCAAGGATATTTCTTTAACTGGAATTATAGGTAAGCCAAGAGTTGGGTATAAAGTTGAAGAATTATTTTTAAAACTTCAGCACTTTTTAGGTTATAACAATCAGACAGAAGCTTTTCTAGTTGGAGCTGGTTATTTAGGATATGCTCTTTTAGGTTACAGCGGTTTTGAAAAACTTGGTTTAAAAATTGTCGCCGCTTTTGATCTAAATCCAAATAAACAGAATATAAAAATCAACGGTAAGGTGGTTTTTCCTTTAAATAGATTTAAAAACCTGGCGCTTAGAATGAAAATAAAAGTTGGTGTAATAACTGTGCCAGAAAATAATGCCCAGGAGGTCGCAGATTTAATGGTTGAAAGTAATATTAGAGGTATTTGGAATTTTGCCTCTTTAAAGTTAAATGTACCTGATAATGTTATTGTACAGAATGTTAATCTGGCTTCAGATTTATCTGTGCTTATTAAAAAATTAGAAGAATCAGCAAGCTTTAATTAAGGAAAGAACAGGAGGTTATATGGAAAAAAACACAGGCAAAATGCAACGGAATTTTGATGAAATCTGTAAAATACTTAAAAAGTACGATTACAGGTCGAGTAAGTTAATACCTATTCTACAGGAGGTGCAGGAAGAATACCGTTATCTTCCTGATGAAGTAATGAGTTTTATTGCAACATCCCTTAAAGTTTCACCTTCTTCTGTTTATGGAGTGGCAACTTTTTATACTCATTTTGCCTTTAAGCCAAAAGGGAAATATGTAATAAAAATTTGTGATGGAACAGCCTGTCATGTAAAAAACTCTATTCCAATCCTCGAGGCTATTCAGAAACATTTGAATTTAACAGATGAAAATAACACAACAAAAGATTTAATGTTTACCTTAGAAACTGTTTCCTGTCTCGGTGCTTGTGGATTAGCTCCTGTAATTCTTATAAACGAGGATGTTCATGGACAGATTACTCCTGAAGAGGCTGTTGGATTAATTTCAGACCTTCAGCATAGAGAAAAAAAAGGGGAGGTAAAAACATGTGCCTGATTAAAGAAAAGTTTAATAAAATTTCAGCATGCTTTGATAAAAAAATAAACTCAGTTAATAAACGTGTAGTTATTTGTGCGGGGACTGGATGTGTGGCAAGTGGCAGTCTAAAAATTTTCAATAACTTTGTGAAAAAAATCACAGATGCCGCATTAAATGTAACTACCCAACTTAATTTCGAGGATAATAAAAATCCTAACTACATTTCTAAATCCGGATGTCAGGGGTTTTGTCAGATGGGACCACTTGTTGCGGTTTTTCCAGATAATATTTTATATGTAAAAGTAAAAGAAGAAGATGTTGATGAAATTGTAGATAAAACAATAAAAAATGGTGAAATAATAAATAGACTTCTATATTCTGACCCAAAAACAGGTGAAAAAAGAAAAGGCGAAGCTCAGATAGATTTTTATAACAGACAAAACAGAATAATATTAAAGTCCTGCGGCTTTATTTCGCCGGATAATATTGATGAGTACATATATAATGATGGATATAAAGCTGCGCTTCGGGCCTATCATGAAATGAAAGACGGTGATATATGTGAAGAAGTTGAAAAGTCTGGACTTCGCGGCAGGGGCGGAGGCGGTTTCTCCACAGGACTTAAATGGGATTTGACCAGAAAGGAAAAATCTGAAAAAAAATACATAATATGTAATGCAGATGAGGGAGACCCCGGAGCTTTTATGAATCGTTCTGTTATGGAAGGTAATCCTCATTCTGTTATTGAAGGAATGTTGATTGCGGCAAAAGCAGTTGGTGCTGATGAAGGTTATATTTATGTGCGTGCAGAGTATCCGCTGGCAGTTTCAAGAATGAAGAAAGCGGTTGAAGATGCTGAAAAACTGGGAATACTTGGTGAAAATGTACTGGGAACAAATTTAAACTTTAAACTCAATGTTATGGAAGGTGCTGGTGCATTTGTATGTGGCGAGGAAACTGCGCTTATTGCTTCAACCGAAGGAAAGCGGGGAATGCCTTTACCAAAACCCCCCTTTCCTGCTCAAAAAGGATTATGGGGAAAACCAACTGTTATAAATAATGTAGAAACTTTTGCCTGGGTTCCGTATATTTTAAAAAATGGTGTTGGTCAGTTTAGAAAAATTGGTGTATCAAAATCACCGGGAAATAAAACTTTTGCGCTTTCCGGTCATGTTGCGAACACAGGATTAATTGAGGTTCCTTTTGGTACTACTTTGAGGGAAATAATATTTGAAATTGGTGGCGGTGTTACTGATGATAACAATAAACTTGCAGAATCAAATTTCAAGGCAGTCCAGATTGGCGGTCCTTCAGGGGGCTGTCTTACAGAAAAACATCTTGACCTTCCAATTGATTTTGAGTCTGTAAAGGAAATTGGAGCAATGGTAGGCTCAGGTGGTCTTGTTGTGATGAATAAGAATACTTGTATGGTTAGTGTAGCAGAGTTTTTCATGCAGTTTACTCAGAATGAATCCTGTGGAAAATGCGTTGTATGTCGCGAAGGAACTAAACAGATGCTTGAGCTTCTTAAAGATATTACTTCCGGTAAAGCAGATGAAAATACATTGAAAATGCTTGAAGAAATTGCCTTTACAGTGCAGAAAGCTTCTTTATGCGGTCTTGGTAAAACCGCCCCTAATCCAGTTTTATCTACTCTTGAACAGTTCAGGCACGAGTATGAGGCCCACGTTGTAAATAAAAGATGTCCAGCTGGAAAATGCAAGGCTCTTGCCGTTTTTGAAATAAACCCTCAGAAATGTAAAGGTTGTTCGCTTTGTGCAAAAAAATGTCCGGTTGATGCAATTGAAGGAGAAATTAAAAATACCTTGGTTATTAACACAGAAAAATGTATTAAATGCGGAGCATGTATTGAGGCATGTAAATTTGATGCAATTACAGGAGGTGTAGCATGAAAAAGAAGAGTTTAATTGTTGATAATATTGAAATGGAAATTAAAAATGAAAAAAATCTGCTTGAATTAATTAGAAAAGCAAATATTAATCTGCCAACCTTCTGTTATCATTCAGATTTATCTGTTTATGGTGCCTGCAGATTATGCCTTGTTGAAATTCAGGGTCGTGGATTACAGGCTGCGTGTTCTATAGAGCCGCAGGAAGGAATGAATATAAAAACAAATACTTCAGAAATAAGAAAAATTCGCAAAAATATTGTTGAACTTCTACTGGCAAATCATGATTATAATTGTACTGTATGCAAAAAAAGCACTGATTGCCAGCTGCAGGCTCTTGCCAGACGGGTTGGAATAACTGATTTGCGGTTTAAATCAACTCTTAAAAAAGAAAATAAAGATTATTCTTCTCCATCAATTGTAAGAGATCCTAACAGATGTGTTTTATGCGGAGACTGTGTGCGTATGTGTTTTGAAATACAGTCAGTTGGGGCTATTGATTTTGCCCACCGGGGTTCAAAGGCAAAAGTTTTACCAGCTTTTGGAAAAGACCTTAATGAGGGAGAATGTATTAATTGTGGTCAGTGTATTTCGGTTTGTCCTACAGGTGCCTTAACAATAAATTCAAATGTAGAAAAAGCCTGGGAGTTTTTAAATGATAAAAATAAAAAAGTTGTTGTTCAGCTTGCACCTGCTGTAAGAGTTGCAATAGGTGAAAAATTTGGAATTAATCCGGGTTCCTCAAATACTGGACAGCTTGTTTCGGCCCTTAAAATTATGGGATTTGATAAAGTTTTTGATACTTCCTATGCTGCTGACTTGACAATTATGGAAGAGGTAACAGAGTTTTTAGAAAATTTTAATAAGGATAAACTACCTCTGCTGACTTCCTGCTGTCCGGCATGGATAAAATTTGCAGAACAGTACTATCCAGAACTTCTAAAAAATATCTCAACTTGTAAATCCCCTCAGCAGATGTTTGGTTCATTATTAAAAGAAAAACTGCCCGAAAAAATGAATGCCAGGCCAGAAGATTTGATTGTAGTATCTATAATGCCATGCACAGCGAAAAAATTTGAGGCAGATAGAAAAGAGTTTATTCATAATGATATAAAAGAAGTGGATATAGTGCTTACTACTCAGGAAATAACTCAGATGATTATGGAGCATGGAATAGATTTTAAAAATCTATCGCCGGAATCTCTTGATATGCCGTTTGGTTTTAAAACAGGTGGTGGTTTGATTTTTGGAAATACAGGTGGTGTTTCAGAGGCAGTTGCCAGGTATGTAGATGAAATTTTATCAGGTGAAAAGAAGGAAGAGTATGAGTTTAATGCTATTCGTGGTTCGGAAGGAATTAGAGAACTTGAATTGGGGGCGGGTGACAGTAAAATAAAAATAGCTGCTGTTCACGGATTGAAAATGGCAAGAAAAGTTGCAGAAGAAATTAAAAATAATAAATCAGACTATGATTTTATTGAGGTTATGGCCTGCCCAGGTGGATGTGTTGGTGGAGCCGGACAGCCTGTTGACTTTCATAAAAAATCCCTTAATTGCCGGACAAAAGCTCTTTATGAATGTGATAAAACACTACAGCTTCATAAATCTCAGACTAATCCATATATAAAAAACCTTTATGCAGAAGATTTAGGAAAACCTGGAAGCCCAACAAGTCATAATCTTCTGCATACAAGTTATAGTCCCAGAAAAAGAATGTCTGATACAGGAATATCATTAATTGAATCAGAAAAAAAACCTGAATTTGAAATAAGCGTATGCGTTGGAACTTCCTGTTATTTGAAAGGAAGTCAGAACCTTATTCAGAAACTTACAAACTATATTACAGAAAATAGTAGGCAAGAAAGGGTTAATTTAAAGGCCACTTTCTGTTTTGAAAAATGTGATAAGGGTCCTAATGTGAAAATTAATAATAAGAATTTAGAAGGTGCTACTTTTGAAAAAATAATAAATCAGATTAAAGGATAAAAAAAATTATGGACAATATTATTTATACAAATAAAACAGAATGCAGAGACTGTTATAAATGTCTGAGAAACTGTCCTGTTAAGGCTATTAAAATGGAAAATCACAGGGCCTCTATTGATGATGATTTGTGTATATACTGTGGAACCTGTATAAAAGTATGTCCTAAAAAAGCCAAAGAGTACAGAAAAGATTTAAATAAGGTTTTAGATTTAATCTCCATCCATAAGGTGGTGACAGCAAGCATAGCGCCATCTTTAAAATCCCTGCTTTCTAAATGGGAGTTTAAACGGATCCCCTCCGCCCTGAGGAAGGCAGGCTTTAATTACGTAGCTGAAACAGTAACGGCATCTAAAAAAAATGCCGCCTGTTCAGCTGCGTATCTTTTTTCTGTTGATCACAGTGTTATTTCCTCCTGTTGTCCGGCAGTTGTAACCTATATAGAAAAATATTATCCCGAATTAATACCAATGCTTGTACCTTCCTCTTCTCCACTTATTTTAAATAGCAAAGCTTTAAAAAAAATAAAACCGGAAGTTGAGGCAAATGTTTTTATATCTCCTTGTACTGCAAAAAAATATGAAGCAGAAAGAGCAGAAAACATAAATACAAATACTGTCGTTATTACTTTTGAAGAACTGTTTGAACTTTTTTTTAAAAAAAATATTAAACTGTCAGAGCTGGAAGAAAGTGAGTTTGATTTTCCGTCAAACGGAACCTTGGATAAATTCCCCTTAAACGGAGGCATAAAAAATGTTGAGGAAGAACTTGCAAATTTTCAGACGATTATAGTAGATGGTTTCAAAAAGTTAGATGAAATATGCAGAAGCATATCTTCGCTGAACGAAAAAGTGTTTGTAGAAATACTTTTCTGTGATGAAGGCTGTATTAATGGCCCTGGTATAAAATCAGAAATTCCTGTTTATCATAGAAAAAGAAACCTGGAAAATAAAGAGAGTAAAATTATAAATGTAGAACGCGAAAATCTCTCTATTTATGATGATATTGATTCAAAACAGGTATTTAAGGATAAAAAACTTAAACCAGAAAAAGTTCCCACTGAAGATGATATAAAAAATTTACTTGAACTTACTGGTAAAGGAACAGAAGAAAATCAGCTTAACTGCGGGGCTTGTGGTTATGATACTTGTAGAGACAAGGCTTTTGCGCATTTTTATAATCGAGCTGAAGTAGAGATGTGTATTCCATATATGAGAAGACTTGCAGAAAGTAAGACAGATAAAATAATGCAGTCCAGCCCAAACGGTATAGTAATACTGGATAGTCGATTAAATATTATATCTTTGAATAAACAGTTTAAAAAATATTTCATGTGTTCGGATTCTTCTGTGGGTCTTAATATTGCAAAAATAATAGATCCCGGATATTTTGATAATCTAGTTTCAGGCAGAGAAAGTTTCAGCCAAGGGACAGTTAATTATTCCCAGTACAATTTAATCTGTCATCAGATGTTATATAAATTACCAGAAGAAAATCAGTATGTGGGGATATTTATTGATATAACAAAATTGGAAAATAATCAAAAATATTTACAAAAAGTAAAAAAGGAATCTATACTTAAAGTGAGACAACTTATTGAGCATCAGATAGAAACTTCGCAGAAACTTGCTAAGATGCTTGGGGATAATACTGCTGTCGGAGAAACAATTCTGGATAATTTAATGGAAATTTTTTCTTCCGATAAAGACAGGAGTTAATAATGGGCTTCCCATCTTCATATAAACATATTGATATTTTTGTTCATTCCAAAAATCATTATAATGAAAAAGTATGCGGGGATTATTTTATAAGTTATAAAGAGAATGATTATACTTTTTTTGTCCTTGCAGACGGTCTTGGTCATGGTGTTAAGGCTAATATTTATGCTCAGCTATTTGCCTCCAGAATTATCAGATTAAGTAAAGAGGGATTTTCTTTAAGACAGGCAGTTCAAAAAGCAGTTGAAACAAACAGGAAAAGTAAAGGTTATGATCTTCCCTATGCCGCATTTACGGCGGGTAAAATTTTAAACAATGGTGATACAGTAACACTCAGTTATCATGCTCCGCCCCCGCTTTTAATTACCGGTAACAAGGCAGTTGCCACGAAAAAACATACAATTGAACTTGGAGGCGAACCTGTCGAAGAAACAATTTGTTATCTTGATGTTAATGATGCGATTTTATTAAATACAGATGGAATTACACAGGCAGGAATAGGTAAAGGTCTAATAGAAGGCTGGAGTGTAGAGGAAATTTGCGATTTTATAGAGACGCTTTTATATCAGAAAATAAATAAAGTTAAAATTCCAAAATTAATTGTAGAGCAAGCATATAAATATTCTGATAACATATTTCAGGATGATACAACATCAGTTTTACTTAAATGCCGGGAGGGAAAAATAATTAATATTCTTTCGGGACCGCCACAAAAAGAAGAAGACGATTATAAAATTATTAATAAATTTATTTCCATGCAGGGAGTTCCTGTTATATGTGGTGATACCACTGCTAAAATAGCTGCCAGAGTATTAAACAAGGAAATAAAAATAGAAGAAAATGCTTCGCTGATTGCGCCTCCAAGACTTTTTATAGATGGTATTTATCTTGTAACGGAAGGAGCGGTTACACTGAATCAGGCTTATAATGTACTTGGGGAGGATATATCCGGAGAAGAAGAAAATGCCTCTACCCTGCTTTGTAAACTGCTTGAGGCTGGAGATAAAATAAACTTTATAATTGGAAAAAAAATCAATAAGGGACATAAAAAAATCCTTTTTAAGCAGAGAGGAATAATGCCAAGAGAAAAAATATTAAGTTTACTGGCAGAAAAATTAAAAAAAATGGGAAAAATCGTTAGTATTTGATTTTTATATTATATTTCTTTAAAATTTAAAAAAGTAATTTTTAAAATTGGAGGTAAAATGCTTAAAAATAAAAAAATAAATATTTTAGTTATTATTATATTATCTTTAATATCTGTGTCGGCCCAGTGGGGAAACATAAATCAAAATAACAGCAAGGAAGTTAATATCAGCCTTTTACCACCTGCAACAGATGGAAATATTTCATTAGAAAAGGCAATTAATAACAGAAGGTCAATAAGAGAATACTCTGATAAAGGTTTAACTTTAGAAAATATTTCACAGCTGGCATGGGCCAGTCAGGGAATTACCGGTGAACAGATGCCGTTCCGGGCAGCACCTTCAGCTGGTGCGTTATATCCACTTGAAATTTATTTTTCAATAACTCAAACAGATGGAGTTAAAGATGGGATTTACAAGTATCAAGTTGAGCAACATTCACTGAAACTAGTAAATGAAGGAGATTATCGTGAAAAATTATCAGAATATGGTTTTGGTCAGAAAGCACTCAAAGATGCGCCTGTTACAATAATTATCACGGGTGTCTATGAAAGAACAACCCGCAGGTATGGCAGTCGAGCCGAAATGTATGTACATATGGAAGCAGGTCATGTAGGACAGAATATATATCTGCAATGTGAGGCATTATCACTTGCAACTGTTGCAATTGGTTCTTTTGATGAGGATAAATTAAAAAATATAATAGGTGAAATAAAAAATAATGAAACCCCACTATATATGTTTCCCGTAGGAATTGCTGACTAATAATTTTTTTTGGTTAAACTATATCGTATAATAAAATATCGCGGAAATTATTTGTATTATAAAAGGAATTTAAATTATCTGCATTCACTTCATTACTGGTAATCTGATTATTAATCTCATCTATAATATTATCTCTGAAATCAATATCTTCAATCTCTTCAATAGCATTTTCAATATTAACTAAATCCTCTTCGTTGCGGGCAAGTCTTCTATCGTTCGATTGAATTCTTGATTCGACAGAATCCATTCTGAAATACATGTCATTTTCGGCTGCCTCTAAAGCAGGGTTTTCTTCTTCAACAGATATACCCTTGTTTAAAACTTCTATAAGGTTAGTACCTGCAAAAATATTAATGTCTTCTTCGGGAGATTGTTCAATAATATTGTTAATTACATCAATTTCTTCATCAATTTGCTCCTGAAAATCAGCTGTTCTTTCTTCGGTATTTTCATCTTCCTGAAATTCCTGCTGTAAATTTCTGATATTCTCAAGAGAACTGGCTATATTTTCATAAGCTGTATATTCGTTTTCTAAATTAGAAATTTGATTATTATAATCCGAAATAATTTCCTGAGTTTGATCCCCTCTAAGGTCTAAATTATCTTCAAGCTGTGAAATATTATTTTGATTTTTTTCTGCAATATCATTAACAAAGGAATTATTATTAACGGGTTGGGAATTATTATTTAAGAGATTTTCATAAAGCATAATATTTCTGTCATTAATTTTATCTACCATAAAAATCACCTCCCTTTAATTATATTATAACATAAAGTGACCAGGTTTTTCAATAAGGTTCTATGTGAATTATTACATCTGAGATTTCTGGTATTTGCCTGATAATTTCTTTTTTGACTTCTGATGAAATATCATGAGCTTTTTTTAGTGATAGGTTTGCATCAAGTTCAATGTGCATGTCAAGAGAAATAGTATTTCCTATATACCTGGTTCGTATTTTATGAAATTCAAGTATTCTTCCTTCATTCTGGCATAATTTATTAAGAGCAGATAAAACTTCATCAGGAGCTGCTCTGTCCATTAAAATATTAATTGATTTATAAATGAATTTAATAGCGGTTTTAATTAGTATTACCCCTACTATTACAGCTCCTATTCTATCCATGAAAATCCAGTCAGGAAGATAAATAGCACATCCAATTGAAATAATTACCGGAATTGATGAAAAAGAATCACTGCGATGATGCCAGGCATTTGCAATAACAGCCGGAGAGTTAATTTTTTTTCCGGTTTTCAGTGTAAGTCTGTAAAGAAATTCTTTAAATATTACTGAAAAAAAGGCAATTACCATGGTTATTTTTAATGGTGTTTCTAAATAATCTGTTCTCTGAATACCTGTTAGAGAGGAATAAATAATTGGAATCGCTGCTGCAAAAACAAGCAGTCCCAGGATTAGAGTTATAATAATTTCTATTCTTCCATGTCCGTAGGGATATTTTTTATCGGCGGGCTTACTCCAGAAAATAGAGCCTGTATAAATAAGAATATCAGTGCTTAAATCAGAAAGGGAATGAACTCCATCTGCCAGCAGAGCTTGACTTTGGCCATAAAAACCGGCGAGAATTTTTAAGATACCTAAAAGAATATTTCCTAAAATGCTGATTAAAGTTATTTTTTTTATTTCTCTAGAGCAAATTGACATATTTTACCTCAAATTTTCTTTCACAGTAATGGCATTTAACTTTTTTTTCTCTTGTTTCAGAATAAAAAATTGTATTAACTTTTTCAACCCTGGTTACACAGAGAGGATTGGGACATTTTATTATACCAGTATATTTTTCAGGGATTACAGCATTATGTTTATTAATTAATTTTCCATTTTTAATAATATTAATGGTGGCCTCGGGAGAAACTATTGCTATTTTGTTTAACTCATCTTCTGAAAGAATTTTGTTTTCAATTTTAATAACATCTTTTTTCCCGAATTTAGAGCTTGATAAATTAACTCCCAGGGTAATAAGACTATCATGCTCTTTATCTAATCCAAGAATTTTAAGCACATCAAGGGATTTTTTATTTGGAATATGATCTATTACAATACCGTCCTCTATCCTATATACTTTATATGGTCTGTTATTCATTTAAACCTCCAGTTAATAGAGATAAAAGTGCCTGTCTTACAGGAATACCGTTTGCCGCCTGTTGAAAATAATATGCATATGGTGTTGAATCCACCTCTTTATCAATTTCGTCTACTCGTGGAAGCGGATGCATAATTTTCAAGTTTTCTTTTACATTCTTTAAAAGTGAGTTATCTAGAACATAAACCCCTTTAACTTTTTCATACTCAGTTTTATCGGGAAATCTTTCAGCCTGAATACGTGTCATATAAAGAATATCTGTTGTGTTAATTATTTCGCCTATTTCTTTATGTTCTGTCCATTCAATGTTTTTATTATCAAGTTCATGTTTAATATAATCGGGCATTAGAAGTGATTCAGGACTTATAAAATGGAGTTTACAGTTATATTTTGAAAGCGCTGCCGCAAGTGAGTGAACAGTTCGTCCATATTTTAAATCACCTGCCATAGCAACATGTAGATTATCAATTTTTTTCTGGGTTTTCTTTATAGAGTATAAATCAAGAAGTGTCTGAGTAGGATGTTGATTTGCTCCGTCACCGCCGTTTATTACAGGTATTGAAACAGACTCAGCTGCATATCTTGCGGCCCCCTCTACTTTATGACGCATAACAATAACATCAGTATAACTTTCATACATTTTTACAGTATCATATAAAGATTCACCTTTTTTTAATGAAGTTGCACTTGTGTCAGAAAATCCAACAATCTGTCCGCCTATTTTAAGACAGGCAGATATAAAGGAATCTTTTGTACGAGTAGACGGTTCAAAGAAAAGCGAGGCAATAACTTTACCTTTTAATAGATTAAGCTTCTGGCTTTCATCCATGTTTTCAACTTTTTCAGCCTTTTTAAGAATAAAATCAATTTCTTCCCTGCTGATATCATTAATAGAAATAACATCCTTACTTTGTAGTTTCAAAGATTACCTCCATTTTTATTTATTTTCTTTTCTTTTTACGTTTTTCAACTTCTACTCTGTTTCTTCCTCTGTTTTTTGCACGGTATAAGGCTCCATCAGCACATTGTAAAACATCGGCCGGGTCAGAAATAAAATCTGTTGAAGAGGCAAGCCCCATACTTACAGTTACAAAAACCTTTTTTCCAAGCTGACTTTTCTTTTTTGCCCTTTTTAAGAAATAAGGGGTTTTTTCAACATTAAGTCTGAAAAAATCGGCTTTATCCACTAAAGATTCATAGGTTTTTCCACCAGTAACAACAGCAAACTCTTCTCCGCCGTACCTGAAGGTTTTTCCATACGAATTTTTTTCTAAAATAGAAGAAACATGTTTCAAAACATCGTCACCTGCCTGATGTCCGTAGGTATCATTAAATTTTTTAAAGTGGTCAATGTCCATCATAGTTATTGTATATGTTTTTCCAAGTTTGTTTAAATGTTCATCCATGGCACGACGATTTAAAAGTCCGGTAAGTTCATCTGTAAAAACCCTTTCCCAGGTGGAAAAATATAAAGAGCCGGTAAATATAAGGGCAATAAAGCTAAAATAACTTGAGAAAATAAAATTTAATTGGACAGCAGAAATATCTTTCAGGTAAATTCTTCCAAATAAAATAAGAGTTAAAAAAATCACAAGTGAAAATATGAAAGGTGAAAATTTATTTTTTAAGTTTTTAAATAAATAAATAGCACTGATTAACATTAGAGATAATACTAGTGAAATAAAGAAATACCTGTGATTAATTGATTCAAAAAATAAATAAGGGGTTTTTTGTATAAAAAGGTCAAAGTTATTTCGGTTAATACCAGTAAGGTAAAGTGCAAAATAAAAATATGCTCCAAAGAATATTATTTTAATTATACCTCTAAGGGTTAATATCCCCTTTTCGTTTAAAAAATTCAGCAGAGTGAAAAAAAGAATTAAAGTTAGATTAATTATAAAAAAATCAGTATTTTCAAAATTTTTTGTTAATATTAAATTATAAACAGGAATACAGAAAAGTGCCCCAAAAACTATTTTTGAACGATTAAAATGGGCTCCTGCAAAAATAGTTAATAATAATAATCCATAAGGCAGAAAAGTGAAAAAATTCTGAAATTTCGGATAATATCCATTTTCAGGGTTTGTTATAAAATCGCTGAAATAAATTGTAGAGGAAAAAAACGTTATTATTAATAAAATAAAAAGAAAAAAAACAATTTTTTTCATTAATTTTAAATTACTCTATTGTAAAGATGAATGCAATATATTCTATTTTTATCCGGTAACCAGTGAGAAGTTAGGAGCCGAGAAGAGCCGAGAAGAGCCGTGAGAAGTGAGAGGTGAGAAGTGAGACGATAGAGGTCGATAGGAGCCGAGAAGAGCCGTGAGAAGTGAGAAGTAAGGAGCAAAAACATTAAGAAAAAACTATTGAAAAATACTGATTTTTTAACAAAAATATAGTATAATTATATTATCTTATTGA
>JBNJGP010000027.1:0-18513 GCA_051747805.1 Candidatus Muiribacteriota bacterium | reverse complement strand
GTGAGAAGTGAGAAGTAAGGAGCAAAAACATTAAGAAAAAACTATTGAAAAATACTGATTTTTTAACAAAAATATAGTATAATTATATTATCTTATTGAATAAAATTTTTAGAATAACTGATTGGATTAATATGCATAAAATAAAATTTTTTATACTATATTTATTAATATTTCAAATAATACTATTTCCCTTAAGTGAAAGAATTACCTATATTGAGGAAAAAACTGTTAATGATTATCCTTCAATGTCTCTTGAGGAAGCTAATTCCAAGTTAAATCACTCAAACAAAATAAAAACAGCCACCTATCTTAAAAAAGTTATTTCCAGCTATTTTCCTCCAGATTTCAGGGAACAATACAGTTATTATATCTCCTGCTTCGAAGATTCTGAATACAAACAGTATTTAAATAATATTTCTGATATTCTAACAAATAAAAATAAAATGCAGCTTGCTGGAATTATCGAAAGATTAGATAAACACGAGTTGATAAAAATTAAACCAGTTATTTTTGAAAAATATCATGAATCCATTTCAATGAATTTCAGGGCAGCATTTCATCAAATTAAAGAAAGTCCTGGTTTTATTAAAAAAAATTATAATACTATTACAGATTTTCAGTTTATAAAAAATGTATCTGAAGAAGATGAGGAAAAATCCATTTTAGAATCTACTTTTGCTCAGATAACCAAGGGAAATATTATGCAGCTGGGTAAATTAAAAGAAGTTGCCGAATTCCCATCTAATACAATAAAGAATTCAATTAACTTAGCAAAAGTTTTAAATCAACTGTCAAATTATAATACAAATTCCAGAAACTATAAAAAGATAAAATTCACATATAATGAAAACACATATACCCTGGAGAAACCAGCTGATTTAATAGATGTTTTATTTGAAATTGATGAGCTGGAAGTATTAGTTTATGAATCCCGGAGTGCATTAGATTATGCAAAACTAGCCCTTAAATCCGGGTTTTCATATCACCCTATTGAAATTCCTGTATTGGTTGAAACACGATCCAATGATGATTTTTTGTATTTTCCGGCAATTAAATCTGCTTATATTCTGGCAGTTTATAAAAAAGGAGAAAAAAAACCTCTTTCTCTTATAAACTGGAACATAGAAAGCTTTAATGATAAAGACGAGTCGGCTGCTTCTTGGAAAGAGGCTGTATATGTGCGCCCTTCATGGACAGGTTTTAAGATAACAGACAAAATTTCTGATAAATCTGATTTAGAGGATATTATTATCGGAAGCCATTACTTGATGAAATTTTATAATTTTGTGCAGAGTAGATACCTTTTTTTAAAAAATGGCTATGGGGTATTATCTGTAAATAATGATGCTGTTTCAATTCTTTCAGCCTATATTCAGAGAGAAGCTGACCTGGCTCCGTTTCCGAATCTCAGAAATATTAAGTATGATTATTTATATCATTCACTTCTTTCAAATTTTAAAAAAACTCTTAAGCTAGATGATAATAATATTTTAAACGTTCCATCAGACATTTACAGAAAACATTTTATTTCTTCAAACCCTCAAGTAAACAGGGATAGATTAGCAAAAAACTTTCCATTCAGGAAAAAATCAGATATTTCAAATATAATTTATAAAAATTTGATTAATAAACTACTTGAATTATATCCTGATTTTGAAGAAATTATTAAATAACTTGAGTTAATTGGGTTTAAAAGCAAAAATAGAATCAAAGAGCAACCTGAGGGTTGCGGATAAACAAAATGAATTGTCACTCCGGCTATGTTTTGTGCCGGAGTCCAGCTTTTATGCATTTGCTAAACTCAAGAAATAATTCTGTTTAAAAATTCTTTTGTTCTTTCTTCCTCAGGATTAGAAAACATCTTTTTATATGTTCCCTCTTCTATTATCTTTCCCTCATCCATATAAATTATCCTATCTCCAACTTCTTCTGCAAAACCCATTTCATGTGTAACAACAACCATAGTAGTTCCTTCACGGGCAAGCTCTTTCATTTTTTCAAGCACTTCGCCTACAAGCTCAGGGTCGAGACCGGAAGTAGGCTCATCAAAAAGCATAATTTCAGGTTTCATAGCAAGTGCACGTGCTATTGCAACCCTTTGTTTCTGACCGCCTGAAAGCATTGAAGGATAGGCTTCGGCTTTATCATCAAGCCCAACTTTTTCAAGCATTTCCAGCCCCTGTTTAACAGCCTCATCTTTAGGTAATTTTTTTACTCTAATAAGCGCTTCAGTAACGTTTTTAATAATTTTCATATGGGGGAAAAGATTAAAATGTTGAAAAACCATTCCCACTTTTTTGCGAATTTTATGAAGTTTTTTTGAACATGGAGTTAATACCTCTCCATGAATATTAACAAAACCATCATCAGGAATTTCTAAAAAATTTATACATCTTAAAAGAGTGCTTTTGCCGGAACCGCTGGCTCCAATAATTACAACAACTTCACCTTCAAAAACATCTAAAGAAACATCTTTTAAAACATGCAAGTTCCCAAATTTTTTATTTATTTTTTCAATATGTAAAATTCTTTCTTTTTTATTCATACCCTACCCTCGCTGACTGCTAGTTTTAATTCAACTTTATTTACCGCCCAGGACAAAACAGTTGTCATTGCAAGATAATAAACAGCCGCAATCATAAGCATTTCCATCATAAGATAATTAGATGAACCTACCTGTCTTGTTTGAAGAAGCAACTCTCTAACCGCAATAGTAGAAGCAAGTGAAGAGTCTTTAAGTGCAATTATAAACTGATTGCCCAGGGGCGGAACAGACCTTTTAAAAGCCTGCGGAAGAATTATTCTTCTCATAACCTGCCACTCAGTCATTCCAAGGGCCAGACCAGCCTCTCTCTGCCCCCTGTTAATTGATATTATAGCACCACGAAAAATTTCTGCAATATAGGCTCCATTATGAATTCCCAGGGCAATAACGGCCGAAGTATATCTTGGAATATTAATAATTCCAGCAAGACCAAAATAAATAACAAAAAGTTGAAGCAGAAGTGGAGTTCCACGGATAGCCCATATATAGATAGAGGCAGGTATATTAAAAATTTTTTTATCAGAAATTTTCATTAATGAAAAGATAAACCCCAAAAAAAGACCAAGTAGAATACCAAGCGTAGTTATCTGTAATGTGGCAAATGCAGCCGCCCGGAAAGTCAAAAAGTATTCAGGAATTACCGAAAAATCCCACGGTAAAAAGTTCATAAAACCTCCAATTTCAAACTAAGGAAAATCACATTAGAAATTACTGTTTTGTAATATCCTCACCATCATGCCATTTAGCACTGATTTCAGTTAAAGTACCGTTATTATGAAGTTTATCAATTATTTCGTTAAGTTTTTCTAAAAGAGTACCCTGGTTTTTATTTACAGCTATTGCCATTTTTTCAAGCCTTATTAATTCACCTGATAAAACCAGGTTTTCTCCTCCTGAAATTTTAGAAAGAGCCTCAACCGCAACTAACCTATCTGTGATTACACCATCAATACGACCTTTTATAAGTTCGGTCAGGGTTTGATTATCATCCTGATAATATACAGCCTCAGCCCCTAAACTTTCGGCGTCCTGGACAAAATTTGTTGCAGTTACAACACCGATTTCTTTTCCTTCCATATCCTCGGGCTTAAAATAGCTTCCGTCTTCATTTTTTTTCACAACAAGCTGGGCACCAGAATAATAATATGGGTGGGTAAAGTCAACAATTTCCTCCCTTTCTTCAGTAATAGCCATACTACCAAGAATTGCATCATAACGACCTGCTCTGAGGCCCTCAATCAAACCATCCCAGTCAGAAGTAATATAATTAAGCTCCACACCAAGTTCCTCAGCAATAGCATATCCAGTATCAACGTCAAATCCTACAACTTCATTCCCCTCATAAAAATTAAAAGGAGGATAGCCCCCGCTTCCTGCAACAATAAACTCATTTCTATCTTGAATTTGCTCAAGTCTGTCCTGATTAACATTACAGCCAGCACTGATTAAAATTATACAAATTAAAAGAAAAATACAAATTTTATTATTCATTTTTAATAACCACCTTCATTTTTTTTGATTAACGTAAAATTAACATAATAAAAACTATTTGACAAATAATACATCGCCCTTTAATATACACAAAGTAAAAAAATAAAGGGGGAAAGTAGCTGATGAATGATTCAAAAGAAGAAAAAGACTTGAGTACTGAAAAGAAACTTGAAAAGAAACTTGAAATAGCTGCGAAAGAAGCTAGAAAAAGTGCGATTCATGACAAAAAGATTATCGAAGCTTTGACATTTACTGATCCAGAAGCTTTTGATCCTGATGGAAAAAAAGAGCCTGGTGAAGACAACTGGAAAAAATACGGCTTTGATCTTCATCCCCATGTATCATTTTTTTCATGTGCTGTTTTAACAGTTTGCATTATGCTTGTATTAATGTTCAGGGTACATGCAGATGAATTTTTTAGCAATGTACTTGAAATTATAACTTCAAATGCAGGATGGTTTCTTATTTTATCTGTTAACATTATGATTATTGCGATAGTTTATTTTGCCTTGAGTTCATTTGGAAAAATTCGACTTGGTGGCAATAAGGCTAAACCAGAATTTTCTACATTATCCTGGCTTGCAATGCTTTTAAGTGCTGGTATGGGTATTGGACTTATGTTCTGGAGTGTTGGAGAACCTATTCTTCATTATGGTTCCCCGTCTCCAATTTTTGATGGTGTTGAAGGTTCCACTCCAAAGGCGGCACAGGCAGCAATGAGTACAACATTTTTTCACTGGGGAGTTCACCCATGGGCAGTTTATGCTCTTGTTGGACTTGGCCTTGCCTTTTTTACTTTTAATCGAGGGCTACCTTTAACCATAAGGTCTATATTTTACCCGCTGTTGGGGAATAAAATTTATGGATTCTGGGGTAATTTAATTGACATATTGGCTGTTCTTGCTACACTTGCTGGTCTTGCTACTTCGCTGGGACTTGGGTCGCAGCAGGTTAACGCCGGGTTGAATGCACTTTTTGGAATCACAATTTCAACAACAAATCAGGTTATTTTAATTATTATTATAACTGCAATGGCAACAGCTTCTGTTGTATCAGGGCTGGAGAAAGGTGTAAAAATGTTGAGTCAGCTCAATATGATAGTCGCAGGAATTTTTCTTGTTTTCATGCTTGCGGTGGGTTCCACAACTTCCTTACTTGGGGGCCTTACGCAGAATATAGGAAATTATATTAAACACCTTCCCGAAATGAGTTTCTGGACCGAAACATTTTCAGAAACCAACTGGCAGGGTACCTGGACTGTATTTTACTGGGCATGGTGGATTTCATGGTCACCTTTTGTAGGAATGTTTATTGCCAGAATTTCAAAAGGAAGAACTGTTCGTGAATTTGTGGCAGGAGTTATACTTGTTCCAACAATTCTTTCCTTTATATGGATGTCTGTATTTGGTCAGGCTGCAATAAACCTTCAATCAAGTGGGGTTGCAGATATTGCAACAGCTATTAATATTGATGTTTCAACTGCGCTTTTTGAGATGCTTGAATTTTTTCCATGGACTTCGCTTCTTTCATTTGTGGGAATAATACTTGTAACAATATTTTTTGTTACTTCCTCTGATTCAGGTTCGCTGGTTGTTAACCATTTAACTTCCGGTGGAAAACTTATGTTTCCTACTTTTCAGAGAGTTTTCTGGGCATCAATGGAAGGGTTACTGGCTATTGTTTTGCTTCTAGGTGGTGGATTAGAAACATTGAAGACTGCCTCTGTTTCAACGGGACTTCCTTTTGCCTTAGTTCTCCTTTTAACCATTTATTCACTTTATATTGGTTTTACACAGGAATTAATCGCAAATGAAAAAGTAAAACAAACTGTAACCGAGCTTAAAACAGAACATACTTTAAAAGAAACAATTGAAGAAGTTGTTAATAATAATGAAGAATAATCAGTTAAAAAGTTAATTTAATTTTCTTCCCTCGCCGGAATCTGATATAACTGTCAGTTCCGGTGGGAAAGGAAATATATAAGTCTGGTCTGCAAGGTATTGATTAGGATATCTTGCAAGCCAGGCTCTTAAAATTCCAACCGGAACGCTTAATGGTAGTTTATGATTTTTAAAATTCCCCAGAATATCATAAAATAATTTTTTTTCTTCGTTAATTAAATGATTTTTAAAATATCCAAATATATGTTCTAAAACATTAATATGATTACCTTTTGAAAAAGATTTATTCAAAGCTTTAAATAAATTTTCTTCATAATCTGACAATTTCTGTTTAAATTCACCCTTTCCTGCGGTTGAAACAATTTTACCAAGGATTTTAAGATATTTCTGACTCATCCCCATTAAAAGATATTTATTTTTTGAATGAAATTTAACTAAATCGCCCTTTTTGCCATTTAAAACATTCTGTCTGAAGTCGGCTGCAGTAAAAATTCTGGTTAAAAATTCCTCTCTTAATTTGAAATTTCTTAATCTACCCTCGTTTTCATAGGGAATAATTTCAAGTTTTTCAATAACAGGTCCGGCAAATGTTCCAGAAGTTTTATATTGAGTTTTTTTGCCTTCAGGTGTTCTAACTTTAGCGTCTGCTGGTGCACATGATGGAGAGGCTGACTTGAAAATAAATCCGTCCAGGTTATTAATATTTTCAGAGTATTTTTCGACAAAATCATGCATCTTTTCTGTTAAATCTGTTTTTGTATCAAATTGATAGAGAGTTTTACGGTCATTATTAAAAACAACATTTACGGGCTTTCTTGGAATTCCCAGTCCTATCTCTACTTCGGGACATACCGGATAAAATTGCACATATTTTTTCAGCATTTTTACAGTATCACTTGAAATCATTAAACCGTTATATCTGCATGAATCAAATTCAAGGCATTTACTTATACCAATTCTAGGTTTAACAAATTCTTTTTCCTTCATTTTAAATACTCCTCAATCCAGTTATATCTTTCATAATGTAGATGAAGTATAGATTCGCGGGCGCGATAACCGTGCCCTTCATAAGGTAGTTTAATATACCTGGCCTTGCCTCCGGTTCCTCTTAAAGCAGCAAAAAATCTGTCAGACTGCATTGTATAAGTTCCAGGATTATTGTCTGCCGCACCATGAAACATAAGAATAGGTTTTTTTATTTTTTCAGCATTAGTAAAGGGTGAAACCTCCATATATGTATCTTTGGCGTCCCAGAAATTTCTTCTTTCACTTTGAAAACCAAATGGAGTTAGTGTTCTATTATAGGCCCCTGATTGTGCAATACCAGTTTGATAATGGTCTGTATGAATAAGTAAATTCGCTACCATAAAGGCTCCGTAAGAATGGCCAATACAGGCAAGTTTTTCAGTGTCAATGTCTCCTGTTTCCCGTAGTGCTTTCACAGCAGCCTCAGAGTTCATTTTAAGCTGCTCAATAAAAGTATCGTTCATGGTCATTGGGTCGCCGACAACAGGGAACTGGGCATTTCTTAAAACAGCAACGCCCTGCATTAAAAAGAATAACTCGCTTGTATGTGAAATTTTAGTAAATTTATATTGACTTCCTCTGACCTGACCAGCTGTTGAAGGGTCACTGTATTCACGTGGATAGGCATGAACTACAGCCGGAATTTTATCCCCTTTTTCAAAGCCAATTGGATAATATAGTGTTCCAGATAATTCAGTGCCATCTTCTCTGTGATATCTGATAAGTTCATTTTTAACATCAGAAATTTGAGGAGCGGGATTTTCATAATCTGTAATAACTCTTTCTTCATCAGTTTCAAGGTTTATGAGATGATAATTTGAAAAAATATCAGGGCTTTCTCTTCTAATCATTATATTTTGAAGAGAAGTGTCGGTAAAGTATAAAAATCTTTCATAATAACCTTCCCTGCAACGGAAAAGTTCTTTTTCCTCCAGAGTATATAAATCAACTTCTTTTAAAACAGGAAAATATCCTTCAGGACTTGCCCCCTGAGAAGAAGTATAAATTTTACCATCTCTATAGGCTACAGGTGAAAAACCTTCTTCGGAAGGTATTTTAACAAAACTGCCCAGGTCATTGTATTCATCAGAAACATTTCTATCCTCGATTTTGTGTATATGCTCTCCGTTAGTTAAATCTGTAAGCCAGCTAGTTTTCCATCTGTCTTCCCATTTATATTCTTTTAATATAACTTTATCAGTTTCTCCTTCAAGAAAATCAATTCCGTTGTATCTATGGGTAAGTTTCATGATTTCCTCTGCAGAATTATATGGGGATTTCAAACGCATTATTTTATCTCTGTGTGGCACTTCTTTTTGTGGGTCCCCTTCATCGAGAGCTTCAACATATAAAAGTGTATGTTTATCGTAGGGATGCCAGTTAAAGTTTCTTTTTCCGGTGGCTACTCCGCCTCTTGGCACAGTTTCTGTTACAGGGTGACTTGCAACTGTCCAGGATTTATCACCATAGGTTTCAAAAACTTTAATATCTCTTGTAAAATAATAAAAAGGAACATTATAAGAATATGGTTTCTTAAACTCCCACATTAAAAAACGTTCACCATCAGGCGAAAAGGAGCTGGCATAATAAATTCCAGGTTTTGTAAGGATTTCTTTTTTACCGGTTCTTATATTAATTCTGGCAACCACCTGAGAAAAATAATATTCAAAAAGTTTTTCATCAAATTCGTTTTCCATTAAATCCTGATAAGTAACTAGCTCAGAACGTTCCTCACCTGTTTCCTGAATCACTGGAGAAACATATTCATGAGTTTTTTCTGGTGGGTTTTTATGGGAATTAGCTGCATAAACTACAAGCATTTCTTCGTCATCACCGGGAATAAAAGAAAAACCATCAGTAAAAACTGCACTGAGATTGGTTGTTACTTTAGAACATCTTTTTGTGGAAAAATCCACAACATAAAGGTCAACATTATCAGCTTCAGCTACTGTAAATCCAAAATAACGACCAGTGTATGACCAGTCATAAGTTAAAATTTTAACATCTTCTGGCATATTACATATATGAACAGGAGTTCCGTCATGATTAAAAAATTCAAAACCGGTATAAAAAAGTGTTGAAAATTCTGAGAAATTATCCGAGTTAATTCTAACACCTGCAAGTTTCTGAAGTGGAACCATCAGGTCTTCCAAATCAGGAATTGTATTGTAGTGAACTTTAGCATATCTACCGGCCCTGACACTCCAGGAAACTACAGGAGTATCGGGAGTTAATAAAATATCCTTAATATCAGATGGTGGGTTATTATATCCATTTGAGTATGCGGTATTAAAAAGCATTAAAATTAAAATTAAATAAAGAAATTTTTTCATAAAAGTCCCCCCGGAGTTGATTAAATTATTAAATAATATTATAATATAATTATAAATAATAAGCAAGGTGAACAGGGTATAATATGAAAGAAAATATCAATCAAAAAAAAATAGAAGAAATACATAATAAACTGGTGCTTGTTGCTAAAAACAAAAGTTTAATTACTTATTTTGACCTTAATAAATGTTTTGACAGCAGGAATAAAAATTTTTTAAATCCATTTTTGCCACTGTTTGAACATTTAAATCATTTAAATATAAATTTATGCGAAACCAAAAAACCACTTTTAACTTCTCTTGTTATAAATAAAAAAACAGGAAGACCTGGTAAGGGTTTTTTTTATGTTGCAAAAGAGCTTGAATTATTTAAGGGAGACCCGGAAAATTCTGGTGAAAGATTAGATTTCTGGTACAGGGAAAAAAACAGAGTTTACAATTTTAGCTGGTGACTGGTTTTTATATTCTGGCATAGTTTTTGCAACTATTAAAGTATAAGAATTAAGGAATAAATTATTGACATCGCTGGCATCCCCACCCCCCCGCAACAAATTTGCCGGCGATGTCTTTTCTTTTACAGCATTTTTTCAAGAGTTATCAAACCGTTTAAAACTGTCTGAAACCTTATCTGTTCACGATTACCATTAAAAAAGTGTTTTTTTACCAGCACATTTTTATCAACAGAAAAACCACAGTAAACAAGTCCAACTTTTTTATTTTTTGTTCCGCCGGAAGGACCGGCAATTCCAGTTGTGGAAATTCCAATATCTGATTGGGAATTTTCCACACATTTTGTTACCATTTCCTCTGCGGTTTCTTTGCTTACAGCACCGTATTTTTCAATAGTATTCCTGTTGATACCCAGAGTATCTATTTTTGATTTATTAGAATAAGCAATAAATGATTCATTAAAAAAAGACGAAATTCCAGGTCTGGAAACAAAAACTGAAGCAAATAGTCCACCTGTAATCGATTCAGCAATGCTGAGGGTTTTTTTTGAGTTATTAAGTTTATTATAGATTCTATTAACAATAACTGAAGCCTGTTTGAAAAAGATATCATATGAAATGGTTAATTCATTCATTTTTTTTGGGCCGTGAAATATCAAAATAATAATCGTACAACCAGTCTTTAAAATCCCCGAAATACAGGTCATAGAATTCATCTGGATGTTGTATAATTCCAAGTTGTATTAAAGCTCTTAAAATTTTATCTTCAGATAGGGCATTAACTTTTTCATAAATTAATCTGTAAAAGAAATTCTGTTTAACATATTTATCAACAATTAAATGATCGGCAATATAATGAATAAATAAAAATCCAGCAGCATAGCAGTGATGCAGTTCAGGATTTCTAATCTTAAAGTAATCCATAGTATCCATAAAAGGATTAATAAGCTTTCCTTTTTTTAAATCATCTTTAAGTATTGAAAACTGCCATTGAATATAACTATCCTCGTTTAAAGTACCGTTGATATAAACTGCATAATGTGCAAGAGCCTCGTTAACAGCACGGTCAGTATAATCTACGGGATTTGGATTTACATTATCATAAATGTTGTGAAAAAATTCATGGGCCATTGTTCCAATAGCATCAGTAACATCCTGTTTAGAATCCATTGTAAGAAAATCGTTTCGATTTATTATATTATGTTTAAACCAGTAATAGCCCTGAATAGGCTGTGTATATTCATCTTTAATCTCAACACCATAATAAAACCAGTCTCGAATATTGGCAATTAAAATAATAAATCTGTTGTTTCTGTCTAAATCAGAAGGTTCGCCAAAATATTCTTTTAATTTAGGGTAAATTTCCTCAAACTGATAAAAAAGTGCATTAATATATGATGTTGTTGGAATTTTATCTTCAGGTAGCCCGTTTTCGACAAAAACATAGGTATGCTCACCTACTCTTACACAGGTGAAATCCTTTTGATAATAACCCTCTTCAAGATTTTCTTCACCATAAAATACGTCAAACTGCCAGAAATTATGAACGTCACCATATTGAAAAAATTCAGGTTCTGCCCATAAAAAAGATGATAATATTATAATAAAAAGTAAAGTAAATATTTTATGCTTCATAAAAAGATAATATCAAAAGCCAAGTTAAAATGCAAATACATATTGGGCGGGTTAATCAGTTTTTAGAAGCCCGCCCAAAAAAATTAAAAATTTTTTTCAATGGATTTAAAATTAAGTACCGGTAGTTTTTTGTTTTTTTCATAATAAATATTCAAAATCATTGAATAAAGAACATACAAGTTGTAATAATAAGGATCAATTTTAATAGAATATAAAGTTAAATCACCTGTTTCAATTTTTTCAGTAATTTCTGGAATTTTTAAATTTTTCCAGAAATGGTTCTTAAACGGCGGAGAACCAAGCATCGGAAATTTGTCATCAACACCAGTTCTGAACTTCTGTAAAATAGCATATTGAATATCAGGTTGTGCTAATCCAATATAAAGAATATCATGGCAACTTTCATAAATGTGTTTCTGCCAGTTAGATTCATTTGTTTGACATAGGAAAAAAATTCCTGGCTTACTTGAAAAAGGAATCTCTTTATCGTTTGAGTAAACAAAATGCCAGGGAGAACTGAAATCGAGGTAAAATTCCATACATTCTTTGAAAAAGTTCTGACACAGGGAAATAATTTGGGGAATTTCTGAAACTTTCAATCATAACCACCCCCTCACCTGCAAATAATGGTTAAATTACCCATTAAAGCAAATTTATTAAATTACATATATCACTAATTATATTATAATTGATATTTTAAAAAAAGTAAACAATTATTTTTAACTTAATTCAACTCTTTCGGTTATAACTAAAAGTTTGACCCTCTTTTATATTTTATGATATTATCTATTTTATGAATTATGTATATATATCACCACATTTTCCACAACATTATATAAATTTTTCAAAACAGCTATCAGAACATGGAGTTAATGTACTATCTATTACAGACCTTCATGACTGGCAGCTTCCTCAAAATTTAAAAAATTATATAAAAGGAAACTACAGGGTATCTTCGTTTTCAAATAATGCTGAAGTGGTTAATGCCTGTTATTTTTATCAAAAACATTTTGGGAAAATAGACTTTGTAGAATCCCACCTTGAACCATGGTTATGGATTGAGGCAAGAATACGTTCAGAATTCAATATACCGGGTATAAAAATATTTGAAATAGAAAAATTTATAAAAAAATCAAAAATGAAAGAGAATTTTAAAAAAGCAAACGTAAAAACAGCCCCCGGCGAAATCACTACTTCTATTTTTACCTCGATGGAATTCTGCCGTAAACATGGATATCCTGTAATTATAAAACCCGATATAGGTGTAGGCGCTGTTGACACACATAAAATTGACAATGAAAAACAGCTAGTTGAATTTCACAATAATTTTAATCCGCATACAACCTATTTTATAGAAAAATTTATATTTGGAACTATAGAAACATTTGACGGATTAAGTGATTTAAACAGTAATCCTGTTTTTTCAACTTCATTACATTATCCTGGTACTCTTCAAATGAAAACGTGTTCAAAAAATTATTATCTTACTCAAAAAATGCCTGCAGACCTTTACGAAAAAGGGAAAAGGGTGATTAAAGAGTTTGGTTTAAAAAATAAGTTTTTCCATGTGGAGTTTTTCAGAACAGAAGAAAATGAATTATATGGACTGGAGCTGAATGCAAGACCTCCGGGTGGATTTACAACAGATATGATAAATTTTTCTGCAGACCATGATATTTACAGAGACTATGCAGAATTAATCGTAAATAAAAAGATTTCCAGTGATTTTAAAGTAAAGTACTATACTGGATTTATTGCCCGTGAAGACTGGAAAACTTATATACATTCAGAATTAGATATTTTCAGCAATTTCAGAAATAACGTGGTTTTCAGCGGAAGAATGCCCGATATATTTGCCGGATTAATGGGAAATCATGGGTATATAATAAGGGCAGACTCGCTTGAAAAACTTAATGAAATATTCAGTTTTATAGATAAATCTATTTAATCACCAAAATGTATTCCAAGTTCTCTTGCAGTTAAGAGTACATCGCTGTCAACAGGAACAAACTTAACTCTGCCTGAAATTTCAGAAAGAGGTTCATATCTAACTATTGGAGGGTCCAGCGCAACCATAACATCAGAGTAACCCTGATTTAAGGCACGAATAGCCGCCGCACCAAATCTAAGAGAAAGTAATCTATCAAATGCGGTTGGTGTACCGCCTCTCAGTAAATGTCCAAGCACAACTGTACGGGTTTCTTTACCGGTTTTTTCCTGAATAGCCGTGGCTACCTTTTCGCCTATACCACCAAGTACTTCTTTACGTCCAACTTCATTTTTTACAATTGTGTGTTCGCCACCTGAAGGTTTGGCTCCCTCTGAAACAACAATAATTGAGTGAGTTTTACCAATTTTTTCTCTTTCAAGAATTTTTTCACAGACTTTTTCAATATCAAACTCGATTTCTGGAATTAATATAATATTGGCATTACTTGCAACACCGGCTTCCAGACCAATCCAACCAGCATACCTTCCCATAACCTCAACAACCATAACGCGTTGATGGGCAGCTGCGGTAGAATGAAGACGGTCTATTGATTGGGTGGCAAAAGAAATAGCTGTATCGAATCCAAAAGTAATTGAGGTTTTTTCAAGGTCATTATCAATAGTTTTTGGAACCCCAACTATTTTTAACCCCTGTTTACCTAAAGCGTGGGCAATTTCAAGCGAACCATCACCACCTATTGCGACAACCGCATCTATTTCTTTTTTTCTGCAGGCTTCGACAATTTCAGGAGTTCTATCAACTTCTTTATATTCACCGTTTTTATCTTTTATAGGAAATCTTAAAGGGTTACCTTTATTTGTGGTTCCGATAATAGTTCCACCTAAATGGGTAATACCCGCAACTTCTTTAGATGTAAGCTTCATCAGACCACCTTCATCATAACGTTCAGGAAACAATAAACCATTGAAACCATCGCGAATACCAAAAACATCCCAGCCTCTGTTTAATGCACTAAGTACGGCACCACGTATAACAGCATTTAATCCAGGAGCATCACCGCCTCCTGTGCTTATTCCAATTCTTTTAATTTCATTGTTTATCATATTATAAAACCTCTCTTTCAAAAATTAAATCTGCTGAATATGGCGTTCCATACATATTATATGATATAAAAACCATTTGAACAAATCGCCACCCTTCTTTTACTTCTTCTAATATAATATCATGATAATTTTCATCAATTCTACATTCAAAACCAAAGAAAGAATTTTTTAAAACAATTCTGATTATTTTATTTTGAAATTTTTTTCCATTAATTATTTTTTCTTTAATTTTTAGAAGTTCGTCAGAATCGTCGGTATCTCCCATTTGTGCATATGCCTCAATTTCTTCCTCAGAAACTTTTTTTGCAGATATGGGAACAGGCGTTCTTTTTTTGCATTTTCTGCAGAACGCTTCTTCGCCACATTTTAAATATTTAGTTATGATTTTATTTCCACAGTAAGAACATTTAAAACCAAGTGCCATTGAAAACTCCTGTATAATAAAGAATCAGGCTGAAATATTTATCAACCTGATTCATTTTATCATGCTTCACTTTAAATTACCAGTTTCAATTATTTATTATATTCAACCGAATCAAACATATCATAACTTGTATCTGTAATATTTGAAAGCATATTATTAAACTGATTATATAATTCTTCATTAAGATCCATGTTTCCATAGTTTATATTGAATGTATCAATGCCATCACCTCTTGTATGGATTTTAAAGTTGTAATCAGATTCTATTCCTGCATATTCAAGTGCTTCAATAGTAAATCTTAAAAAGAAAGTCCGGTTAAATTCTTTGCCAAATATTGAGCCATATCTCTTCATCTGTTCCATTTTGTCCATTTCGGCAAGCATATTTGAAAAATCATCTTCAAATTTATCAACCTGACGCCATTTATCAAATCCCCAGCGTTTGTCTTTAAAGTGATTAAAAAGTCTAAGTTTAGCTTCGGAGAAACTGGAAGTATTAACTCTCCAGTAATCATCCTGAAGTGGCTCATTATCGTTATTACTGTGATCAACCCATAAATAAAGTTCATCTTTATAGTCAATCATTGTATTGTACATTGCATTCCAGAAGACATCATCTGTCATTATTGAAGGATTTAATAAACTTTCAATAGAATTTTCATCCATAAGTACTTTAAAATTCATTTTAAAATCATTAATTCTTGAATCAACTCTTGGCATATCACGAATAATTCCTGATTCAATGGCCAGATGACCAAGTGAATTCATTACAGATTCTCTTATTTTTCTATACTGTCGTGCATAACATTTTTTATCAGAAATTTTTCTATTAATTGCAAAGGACTCAGTATTCTGTATATTCCAGTTCATATCTGTTTTGAATAAAGCATAGGTATCAACTGTTTCACGTCTTTTCCAAACACCGAAAAGGAACTTGGAATCATGTCTTACCTGAAAAACCGGTATATAGTATCTACTCATTATATTATCCTGATCAAAAACTGCCAGTTTATTTTCAATATAACTTTTACCACGGCCAAAACGTATTAAATTAAATCCAATTTTAAAGTCACGTCTTGTTTGTTCAAAAAAGTTAGAAGCTTTAAAAATACGGTTAACACGTCTGTTTCCAGCTTCTCTTCCTCTATCCTGCTGATAAATGTTTTCAGCGTCAGCAAGATTATTGAAAAATTCAGCAGTAGTATCTTCCTCGTCTTTTAAAGGGTTTGCTGTATCTTTAATGTTGAATTTAAGATTAGCATTTAAAAAAGAGTCATATGCGTTCTGGGCATCTCTGGACTCAAGGTCAAAAACATAGTCAACAGAAAAGTTTTCTCCGTCAATATCTCTATGTCTAATTTTAAAAATGTTGGTGTCAAGAAAACTTCCAATCTGTTTGTCTATAAAGCTTACACCAAAAACATTAAAGGAATAACCCGCAGAAAGATCAATACCTGTTGTTTTTCTTCGCATACCAATTAATTTAACCCTTACTCTATTTTTATCTGTTTTTAAAATATTGATTCTGAAATCTCCCGAAAGCATATAATAAGCTTTGGCATTTCCAGATATTCCACCACCAAAACCAGCTGAGGCTCCAACTACAACAGACATATTTGTAGGAATACTTACAAAATCACCTACATTCATTTTTCTGGCATTTTCAGAATTAACCGGAAGTTTTATTGGGTTATACGGTAATGCAGTAGCAGCTTTTTTTTGACTTTTAAACTGTCTTGCAAATATAATTTCTTTACCGCTCCGGATATTTAAATAAACAGGCAGAGAAACATTAGCAACGTCCTCAATAATATCGCCGATTTTAATATCATTTTTAACTTTATACGAATCAATTCTAGTAAAATATCCGTCGTTATAAGAAGGTTCAAGTCCCCATTTATATTTGGTTGCAAGAGAAATTCCTTCGGCAATGTCAAAATCAAGAAGATTAACATCAAAATCAACGTCAAGGTCTAGAATTTCTTCATGTACCTTACCTTTAATTTTTTCATAATTTTTTCTAATAAAATGTTTATCAGTATCGGATTCCTGACCACGAGTTGCACGATTAGAGTCATAAACAGTTTCAACGTTTTCAATGAAATTTTGTCTTTCAACCATATTTCCTAAAGCATCAGAAATATCATATAACCGTTCTAATGCATATATGTCACTTTCAACTTGCGATAATTTCATAACCTCATTTTTTAATTCAGGCAGAAGAACCCAGGCTTCTTTTCCATCGGTTTCAACAATATCTAATATTTCTCTCATATTATTAACTGCTTCATGACTTATATTTAGTTCATAAACAACATCCCTCATCTGTAAAATAAGGTCATTAATAATTTCTTCTTCAGAAATTCTATTTGAGTCCCCGGCAAAAATAAGAACAGAAAACATAAGCGTTAACAGTATTAAATTTTTTTTCATCTTTCCTCCATTTTTTTTTATTAGTTTAATTATAAACTATTTTATAATAATTTATTAGTTACAGGTTGTTACATAAATCCATAATCTTCTCATATTGTTTTTGACCATATTTATTTATAAAAAATTCTTTATCAGAAATTTCATAACCACCATTTGAAAAATCAAAATGATTTTCATTTCGCACTTCTTTTTTATGATAAATTTTACTGATAATATTATATAAAGCTTTATCGACTCTTTTAATAATAGAAAAAGCAACATTTTGCTTTCTAAAGTCCTCAAAAGGTCTGTCGATTCCTATAATATGGTTATCAGATTTTCTGGCAGCCCGTAAAACCCCCATACTACTCTGACCAACAGGTGCAAAAATAATTTGTGTATTTTTACTGTAAAGGTTTTCTGCAATATATTCAGCTTTAATTTTACTCGCAAAACCTGTTATATCATTCGAAATATATTCTCTTGTGATATTAACACTGTTTCCGTGGTCGGTGATACCATTTACAAAACCAAAGTAGAAGTTATCCATAAGAGGTGATGGATTGGCTCCGATGAAAGCTTTCTTTTTTCCCGGAAATAAAATTTCCGAAACAGCACCAGCTATGTAGGCGGCCTGTTTATCATCAAAAAGAATTGAAATAATATTTTCGCCTTCTACTTTACTGTCAATTAAAATATATGTATTATCAGGATATGATTTTGCCGCCGACTCAATAACTGAATCATACATATATCCAGCACCAACAATCACATCAAAACTTAATGAAAAATATCTTACATATGATTCAAAAGAAATGTTTTGCGCCGGATAAACATAGTTAATAGTAATATCATCAAAGTCTTGGGTAATTTGGTTGACTCCCTCAAGGACCATATGGCCGAATGTAGGGTCATCTTCTGCCCGGAAAGGCATTAGAACCCCAACCTTTATAGAGTAAACGTTTAGAAACATAAATAAAATAATGAAAACAAAAATGCTTTTTTTGATAAGCCCCCTCCCCTCTTTTTTCTTTAAAATTTTTTTTAAATCCTGATTATTATTATATAAAAATTAAGTTTAATGTCAAATTTTTTAAGATTATAAGGCCAATTCCCAATGAAAATAGAGAAAATCCCTGATTTGATAGGGTCAGGCCTACATAAAAGTAAAAAGCTTTCAGCTTAGTAAAATCACCTAAAGGTGATAGTAAAGTTATCTAACGATAACAGTAAAGTAAATTAAAATT
>JBNJGP010000026.1:0-32354 GCA_051747805.1 Candidatus Muiribacteriota bacterium | reverse complement strand
AAATCCATTGCTCTTATCTATTGTAGGCGAAGAACACTGTTCTGCCCGGCTTCTGGATTTTGTTTCTTTTCTTCTCTTTTAAATTTGAATCTGGTATAATATCTCTATGAAAAAATTACCTATTGGAATTTCAACTATTGATAAAATAATAAATGGTGATTGTGTATATGTTTATAAAACACAAATAGCTTTAAAACTTATTGAAGATGGAGGAGGATATTTTTTTCTGATTTTGAAAAAATGTAGTGAAAATAACTTTCAGTAATTATGGTAATGTATTTTTATTTATAGGTTCGTTCTATTTCAACTTTGACAGGATTTTTTCTAGATACCATAAATGAAAGAGGATACTTAATTTCTTTTTGAGGACCCTCCCAGCTGGTTGTTATGGTAACTTTGTATAATCTGTTGGAAATTCTGTCATATTTTATTGTATAGCTGAATTTTTCATGGGGGTTACTGAAATTATCGCTATACATTATTGCACTATAATCATTAGAAATCTGCGCTAAATGTTTTTCAGCTAAACCCCTTGTTAAGTACATGGCTGTGTAATAATCAACTTGTGAATCAACCCCTTTTGAGGCTGTGATAAACATAAATATAATAGGACCGCCGGCAATTACTAATATTGTCAAGGTGACCATTAATTCTACAAGTGTATTACCGGATTTTTTTTTAGGCATATTATTATTATATCATAAATTTTTTTCCGTTTAGAGTTAATGAATTATATGTTATAATGAATTGATTGTAAAAAAAATAATAACAGGTGGTTTTTGTGGAAATATCTTTTATTATACTATCGGTTGCAGGTGTTATTTTGATTTTTACAGAATTTTTTATAATTAATAAAAAAAATAACGAGCTTAAAGAAAAAGATTCTATAATTAAAGAAAAAGATAATAATATTTTAGAATTAAATAATGTAAATTCAAAAAATGAACAGAATATATTTCACTTAAAAGAAAAAGTGGATGAAAAAGAGAATGAAATAAAAAATATGCAGCAGAACTTGTCTAAGGAATTTGAAAATATTACTCAGAAAATTATTAACGCTCAACGGGAAGAGTTGCTAAAATCTAATGAAATAAAGTTAGGTGATATATTAAAACCTTTAAACAAAGAGCTTTCAGAGTTTAAATCCAGAATTGAAAATATTCATACTGAAGAAACTAAAGAAATTTCAGTTTTGAAAAATGTTATATCTAATCTGGAAAAGTCAAATTCAAAAATAAGTCAGGAGGCTAATAATTTGGTTTCTGCTTTAAAAGGGGATAATAAAGTTCAGGGAGACTGGGGTGAAATGCAGCTTGAAATTATTCTTGAACAATCTGGCCTGGATAAAAATATTTTTTATAAACCTCAACAGGGATATAGAAATGAGGAGGGAAGTCTTTTGAAACCTGATTTTATAATTAAGCTTCCTGGTGATAAGCAGATAGTAGTTGATTCAAAAGTTAGTTTAAAAAGTTATGAAAAATACTATAATCAAGAAGACCCGGAGTTAAAAAAACAGGCTCTGGATAATCATATTAAAAGTGTGAAATCACATATTAAAGAGTTAAGCGCTAAAAAATACGAAAAACTGCCTGATTTAAATACGGTTGATTTTGTTTTTATTTTCTTTCCTATAGAGCATGCCTTGAATTTAACCTTAAAAAATGATTCTTCTATATATAAAAACGCCCTGGAAAAAAATATTGTACTTGTTTCTCCAATTACTCTGCTTACGGCCTTGAAAACTGTTTCTTTTGTGTGGCGGCAGGAAAAACAGAAGAAAAATCTGGCAGAAATTTTTGATCTCGCTGGCGGAATTTTTGAAAAATTCTGTTCTTTTGCTGATGATCTTAAAAATATTAAAGTTAATATTGAAAAAACAGATGAGGCTTATGATAAAGCTTTAAAAAAGCTTTGTGAGGGTGGTAAGGGGCATACTTTAATTGATAAAGTGCAGAAGTTAAAAGAGTTAGGTGGTAATACAAATAAAAAGCTGCCGGATTTTATTAAAAAGTAAGGGATTTAAGTTTTATTATAGTTTGAAATTCTTTTATAAAAAGTTTTCATATATTTAAACATTTTGAAAGATAAATAAAACGTTACAGCAATTAATAAAAGCACGATTATTCCTGAAATTACCGGATTCTGAATAAAAACATAAAATAATAATGCTACAATTCCATCTTCTAAGAGGCTCAAAACTGAATTCCCCATTCCGGCTGTTGTTATTGTTGAGCCTGCTCTCGTCTCGGTTTTAAATATATGGGCTTCAAGGGAAATGCTTCCGCCTATTATTGCTGCAAGAAGACTTAAAGGAATGGATTCGGCAAATCCCACAACTGCGGCAAATGTCAGGATTGCCCCGCCTAGAGGGCGTATAAAAGTGTGAATGAAATCCCATAAAGTATCTATTACAGGTATTTTATCTGCTAAAAATTCAAATACATAAACTAAAACAACAAAAATAATCAAATATTTATTTCTTAAAATATCAAGATTTTCAGGTAATTTTATATATCCGAATCTGCCTGAGATTCCTAAAATTGCAAGAGTTAAATAGAGGTTTATTCCGGTGGTAAAAGAATTTAAAAGAGGAAGAATAAGTGGTTCCAAATAAAAATCTCCTTAACCATTTTTAAAGGATAATATTAACAAATTATTGAAAAATTTTCAATTTAAAAAAAACTTGCTAAAACTTGCTTTATAAGGGCAAAGTTTTATATCACATCTTTAATTATAATTAATAAAAAATAATGGTTGAAAAAAAACAACATGTTTTCTATACTGAATAATATAACCGGATAATTTTATAAGGAGGGTTTCATGAAAAAGTTATTTTCACTTTTGGTTATTTTTTCACTTTTAATTTCAACTGTATCAATTTCGGCTGATACTCTTGCACGAACAAAACTTGAGCAGTTTGAAAGAGGTTCTGGGGTTTATGATTTTCTTGATTCTGAATATGAAAGTAGCGAGGATATTCCTTTTGCCTATACAGAGATAGAAAAAATGACTGATATTGCCGTTGAATATCTTTACAGTGGTACAAATGAAACTACATATAATATTTTAGCTGATGCAGAAATTAAGGCACAAAATTTAAATGATGGTTATTTTCAGGCCAAAGCATATATTGAAATTTCTGAATCTTATGCAGAGTTTATGAATTTGATTGGTGTTAGAGAACTATCAAGGGATGCTGCTCTTGCTGGTGTTGAGGTTACTGATAATAAAGTATTTAACAGTAATGAGAAAGTTAGATTATATAATAATTTTATAAAATTATTGATGAAAACCAGATATTATGAGGAAGCAAATGAAGTTTTAGTTGATGCATTAAATGAATTAGATTATGTTAATGATCCTTATTACAAATCTCTTGTATCTCTTGAGCTTTCAATAATTGTTTCTGTTTTAACTGGTGATGATGAGATGGCCCAAAATTTAATGGATATTGCTGTAAATAAAACTCTAAATCTTTCAGACAATTATTTAAGAAGTATAATAGCTGCAAAAATTGCAGATTTTCAACAGATAAAAAATAATGAAGAAATGGCAGACAATCTTATTAACGAAGCGCTTGCTTCTGCCCGTCTTGTTGAGGATAGCTATTATAAGGAGAAGGCTTTGAATGAAGTTATAACTCAAATGATTCTAATGGGTGATAAAAAAGAGGCTTTTGAATTATTAGAAACAGAAGCTGTAGCTGAGGTTGCTCAGATAGAAATACCATATTATCAGGCTGATTCTTATATGAATATTGCAGGCATTTATTATGTTGTTAATGATGAGGAAAAAGCACTTGAATTTATTACAATGGCTGAGGGAGCTATAAGTAATATTTCAGATAATTTTTATAAAGTTAAAGCTTTAGACAGATTATTCTGGCTGAACTATATTTTAAATAATGATGATAAAGCTTATACAGTTAATGAAAATGCTTTAAATGCTGTTTATGAAATTGAGGATAATGAAAGAATGGAAGAAGCTTTATTAATTGTGCTTAATAATTTTTCAAAATTAAGAAATTTTGATTTTGTTAATCAGATTTTATTTAAATAATTTTTATTTTTTAAAATAATTTCTTTAAAATTTAAAAAGGGTTAAATCAATATGATTTGACCCTTTTTTTATTGCTTTTTTAAGGTTTTAGTGTTAAGTGTTAAGTATAGACTTGACTTGAGTTTTATAAAATATCAAAATTAAGGAGTGTTTAATGAAAGCTTTTCCAGAATGCGTTCCGTGTATTTTAAATCAACTACTTTTTGTACTTGATAAATGTGAAGTTTCAAAAGAAGAAAAAAATAATTTTTATTATGGACAGATGAAAAAAATTGCCTCTCTTATTCCAGAAAAAACACCTATGGAAGTTGCTACTGAAATGCACAGGGAAGTAAGAATAAAGTTTAATACAGACCCATATTCTGAAATTAAAAAGTTATCAGGAGAACTAATCGGAGAAAATGAAAAGCTTCTTCAAAACTATTTTGATAGTTGTAATAATTTTTCTGAGCTTATTTCTCTTGTAATAAGTGGTAATTTAATTGATATAAAAACTCAGGATGAGGTTAACAGGCTTGATATCGAAAAGATATTAAAAATTGGACTCTCAAAAAAAGCTGGTATTAATCACTCTAAAGAGCTTGAGGAAAAAATAAACAAAGCGCAGACAATTCTTTATCTCGGAGATAATGCGGGTGAAATATATTTTGACAAATATTTTGTTAAATGGCTTTCAGATAATGGTAAAAAAGTTTATTTCGCGGTAAGAGGTGATACGATTTTAAATGACGCAACTATGTTGGAGGCCAGGGAGGCCGGAATTGATGAAGTCTGTTATAAGTTGATAAATAACGGATATGATGCTCCAGGGACTTATAAAAACAAGTGCAGCAGAGATTTTCAAAAAGTTTTTAATAAAGCTGATTTAATTATTTCAAAAGGACAAGGAAATCTTGAAACGCTTTATGGCGATAAATCAAAAGATATATTTTTTATGCTTCTTACAAAATGCCGTCCTATCGCGGAGCTTATGGGAACTAATATTAATGATATTGTTATAGGATATAATAAAAAAATAACAGATGAATAAAATAAAAACACTATTTAAAAACAACAATAAATTAATTTTATTTAAAAAGGCAGAAACCGTTTCAGAACATTTTATTAATTATGTTAAAGTTGATGAAAATATTAAAAAAATTAGAGAAACTGGAATTTTAAGACGTAAATGTCCTTTGGTTGACTCGCTTGAATATTTAATAGAGGGGAAAAAAAACTGGGAAATAATAAATAAAATACAAAACTATGAGTATTTTAAAAAATTTTACTATATTGATAGCCAAAATATATGTTTCATGCTTAAAAACAATATTTTTGTTTATATATATCTTGCAGAAAAAAATAATTTTGCCCATTTATATCATATGCTGAGTTCCAGCAGTAATTATATAAAAAAATTTAGTTTTGAAATAAAAAAGAAGGGATTCAGCCTGAAAAGAGATGGTATATTCAATAATAAAACTAAAAAATTAAAAGTCTTCAACCACGAAAAAGATATTTATGATTTTTTTGAAATTCCTTTTGTTGAGCCGGAGCTGCGGGAGTATGGAGATGAAATAAATTTGCTTAAAAAAAATAATAAAAAGCTTATCAAAATATCGGATATAAAAGGTGTTTTACATATTCATACAACAGAAAGTGACGGAAAGTTGAATCTAAGACAGATTGAAAGTTTATGTTTAAAACATGGTTTTAAATATGCCGGAATTACAGACCATTCAATAAGTTCCTATTATGTTAATGGATTGGATGAAAAAAGATTATTAAAGCAGCTGGAATATATAAAAGAATATAATAAAACATCTGAAATAAAATTTTTATCGGGTGTAGAATGTGATATTAGAAAAGATGGCTGTCTGGATTATTCTAATGATATTTTAAAAAAACTTGATTTTGTAATTGTCTCTGTTCATCAGAAAACTGAAATGTCAGAAGAAGAAATGACCAAAAGAGTAATAAAAGCTGTTTCAAATCCTCATGTGAATATTCTGGGTCATCCAACAGGCCGGCTGCTTCTTGCGCGTCATCCTTATAAAATAAATATGAAAAAAGTTTTTAAGGCTTTAAAAAAAAATAAGGTTGCAGTTGAAATAAACTGCTCGCCAGACAGGTTGGATTTAGACTGGGAATATATAAGAATTGCGCAGGAAACAGGTGTTTTATTTTCTATTAATCCTGATGCACATAAAGAGACAGATTTTGAAAATATTAAACTTGGTGTTAATATAGCAAGGAAGGGTTATTTAAGTGCCCGGGATGTTTTAAACACAAAAGGTGTAGAAGGTATTTTATGAACATTGAGTTAGCGTTTTTTAAAAAGCAGAGTAATAAGTTCCAGTTAAAAGAAGTGTTTGAGCTTTATTTAGAATCAGGCTGGTGGGGAGAAACTTCAGATGAGGATATAAATTTTATTCAAAAAATTCTGACACAGTCATTTATTTTCTGCGGTATTTTTAAAAATAAAAAAATTGTAGGAATGGGACGTGCCATAAGTGACGGTGTAAGTGATGCCTATATTCAGGATATCTATGTAAAAAAAGAGTATAGAAAAAGAGGTTATGGAAGTTTTATATGTAAAAGCATTATTTTTGAACTTAAAAAAAATAATATTGACTGGATAGGTTTAATTGGCGAGCCTGGAACTGAAAAATTCTATAATAATCTCGGTTTTGAAGAAATGAAAAATTATATACCTATGATATTAAAATAAAGGAGTTTCATGAAGAATTTTGATAAAATAAAACTTGAGCATAAAGCTTTTTTTAAAGATATATTAATTAATAATAATGTGGAAATTTCAGAGTTTAACTTTATAAATTTATTTGTATGGGGAGAGTTTTATGATTTTGAGTGGACAGATTACGAGGGTAGGATATTAATTTATAATAATTATGATAATATAATATATATGCCTCAGGGAAAACCACTTAAGGTAAAACAATTACTAGAAATTTCAGATTATTTTAAAAAAGAAAATAAAAGCGGAGATTTTACTTTTGCAGGAAATCCTTGGGTAAAAGAGAATAGCAGAGAAGTCTCGAAATACTTTGAAATAAAAGAGGAACCCGCCTACTTTGATTATGTTTACCTGACTGAGAAACTTGTAAAATTAAAGGGTAAAAAATTAAATAAGAAAAAAAACCTTATTTCTCAGTTTAAGAGAAAAAATGAAAATTATGAAGTTAAGAAGTTAACCTCTGAAGATTCGCAGGAGGCTGTAAAACTATCGAAGAAATGGTGTAAAACAAAGTTTTCTGATGACAGGGGAATTGATATTGAAATGGAAGCCTTGAAAAATATTTTTAATAATTTTAATAATATTTCTGCCGAAGCTCTCGGAATCTTTATTAATGATAATTTAGAAGCTTTTGCTGTTTTTTCTCCTTTAAACAAAGAAACATATGATGTTCATTTTGAAAAATATAATGTGAAATTTAAAGGAATTGCACAGTATATAAACAATCAAACAGCAGAATATTTAAAGGATAAATGTGTTTATATTAACAGAGAATCCGATATGGGCATTGCGGGGTTGAAAAAAAATAAAAGATCCTGGGCCCCTGAAAAAATGATAAAAACTTATTCATTAATAAGAAAGGAAGAGTTAATATGAGAGATTTAAAAAAAGAAATAGAAAGTAAAATTTTAATAATTGATGGTGCTATGGGTTCTCTACTTCAAAAGAGAAATCTTCTGATAAAGGGGATTGCTCCGGAAGAATTAAACCTGAGGGCTCCCGGAGAAATTCAAAAAATACATTCAGAGTACATAGAATGTGGTGCTGATATAATAGAAACAAATACCTTTGGCGGAAATAAAGAAAAATTATCTAAATTCGGAATTGAAGATAAATTATGGGAAATAAATTATGAAGGGGCAAGAACTGCAAAAAGGGCTGCCGAAAACAGGGCTTTTGTTGCTGGTTCAATCGGACCTACCGGCAGATTTATAAAAACAGAGGGAGACCTTCCTTTAAAAGAGGCTGTAGATATTTTTGCCTCACAGGCAGAAGCGCTGGAAGAAGGTGGAGTTGACCTTTTTATAGTTGAAACAATGTTTGATTTATGGGAGCTTAAAGCCGCTGTTATGGGAATTAAAAAAGTATCAGACAGACCAGTTATTACTCAGTTAACGTATCAGGAAAACAGAAGGACTTTAACGGGAACTGACCCTGAAACACATGCCAGCCTGATGGATTCTTTAAATGTTTTTGCGCTGGGAACTAACTGTTCTCTTGGTGCGAAGGAGATGCTTCCAATAATTAGAGAGATTAAAAAAAACACAAATAATTATGTAAGTGCAGTTCCAAATGCAGGTATTCCTTATCTGGAAGGAAATAAAACAGTTTTTCCTATGAAACCGGACGAATTTGCGGCTTATGGGCTTAAGTTGGCTCAGGCCGGGGTTAATATTACAGGTGGTTGCTGCGGAACAGAATTTGAGCATATAAAAGCGCTTTCCTCCCGGTTAAAAGGAATAAAGCCGGCAGCTCCATCTAAAAATAAAATATTCCGTGTTTCCTCACGCACAAAAACTGTAAGGGCGGATAATAATAATTTCTGTCTTATTGGCGAAAGACTGAATCCAACTGCCAGAAAAAAACTAAAGATAGCCCTGAAAGAAGGTGATTTTAATATTTATGCTCAGGGAGCAATAAAACAGGAAGTAAAGGGTGCAGATATAATTGATGTAAATACAGGAGTGGATGTTGGAGATGAAAAAGAACTTTTAAAAAAAGCTGTCGGAGTTGTTCAGGGGGCCGTAAATATCCCTTTGAGCGTTGATTCAGCAAATCCTAAATCTGTTGTTGCCGCACTTGAAATATGTGATGGAAAGCCGCTTATAAATTCTGTTAATGCAAAGAAAAAAACAATGGATACAATATTCCCAGCAATGGCAGAACATGGTTCAGCCGCAATAGCGCTTCTTGTTGGTGAAAAAGGAATTCCTTCAACATTATCAGAAAGAATGAAAACTCTTGAAAAAATCCTTGAATATGCTTCCAGATATAAAATACCCCATGAAAATTTAATTATAGATTGTTTAAGTCTTGCAGTTGCGGCTGAAAAAGATGGACCAAAACTTGCTCTTGAAACAATAAAAAAAATCAATGATGAGTATAAACTTCCAACATTGATGGGTATTTCAAATGTTTCTCATGGTCTTCCTTTAAGAAAGTATATGAACTCTGCTTTTCTGGCTATGTGTATGTCTTATGGTCTTAAAGGGTGTATAGGTAATCCGCTCAGTCCTGAGTTTATGGCGATTTTAAGAAGCTCTGAATATTTGCTGGGATTGGATTTGGACGGAAAAAAATATATTGATTTTTCTGAAAAAGTTGAATTTAAAAAAAAGGGAGTTAAAAAAACAAAAAATAAAAATATAAAAGATGATTATGATGAAAAAATGAATGATAATTTATACAGCGCGGTTGTAAACGGGTTGCCTGATGAAGTTGAAAAAAGGGTGAATGAAAAGCTCAGAGATGATATAAACCCTTTTAATATAATGAAAAAATTTCTTATTCCGGCAATAGAAATGGTTGGTATTAAATACGATAAACAGGAGTTTTATCTTCCACAGCTTATTTCTGGGGCAGATGCTGTAAGAAGGGGTTTTGAGATATTAAAACCAGTTCTTGCAGGAGGGAAAAATAAAGAAAAAGAAGAAATAAAAAAGAAAATTCTGCTTGCAACAGTCGAAGGGGATATTCATGATATTGGAAAAAACATTGTTAAGCTTATGCTTGAAAATTTTGGTTTTATAGTTGAGGATCTTGGAAAAGATGTTAAAACCGATTTTTTAATTAAAAAGCTTAAAGAAATGAAACCTGATATTCTGGCTCTTTCAGCGTTGATGACAACTACTATGAGCGAAATGGAAAAAATTGTTGCAATAATTAATAAAGAAAAGATTTCTGTTAAGGTAATGATAGGCGGTGCTGTTGTAACTCAGGATTATGCCGATAAAATTGGGGCAGATGGTTTTGCCTCTGATGCTACCGGGGCAGTTAGCGAAGCAAAAAAACTTTCTGGAGCGATAGATGATAGTAACAAGAATAAAAAATGAAGAAAACTTAAAGAAAATTTTTTCAAAACATAAAAAAGTCGCCTTTGTTGGCTGTTCTATATGTGCCGAAGAATGTGGCACTTCCGGCGAGGATTTTTTTAAAGAAATTTCTGGAAAATATAATTTAGAAGTGGTTGATTTTATTTCTATTGAGGGTATGTGTAATCAGCTTCTAATTAAAAGAGATTTAAAAAAATTAAATCAGAAGGGAATAAGTGCACTTATAAGTTTTTCCTGTGGAGCTGGTACTCAGGCTTTAAGAAAAATAGCCTCCTTTCCCGTTTTTACAATACTTGATACTTCTTATCTTGCTAAAAAACCTAGAACAGGAATTTTTACCGAAAGTTGTTCTATGTGTGGTGACTGTGTTCTTAATGAAACTTTTATATGTCCCAGAACAAGATGCTCTAAAGGGATTTTAAACGGTCCCTGCGGTGGTTCTATTAACGGGAAATGCGAAGTTGATGAAACTAGAGACTGTGCCTGGGCCGAAATTTATCAAACCCTTAAAGACAAAGGGGAGCTTTCCAATATTGAAAAAATATTTGAGCCTTTAAAAAATGTAAATGAGATAAAACCTAGAAAGGATAGCAATAGAAAATGAATAAACTCAAAGATTTAATAAATAATAAAAAACTCGTATTATCAGCAGAACTTTTTGCTCCCAAGGGTATTAAAATGAAGGGTGTTGCCAGAAAAGTCGATTTTTTGAAAAATCATGTTGATATATTTAATGTTACAGATAATCAGAGGGCAACGATGAGAACAGGCTCTCTTGGAATTTGTGCCTGGCTTGAGAGAGAAAAAAATGTTGAAACTGTTTTTCAGCTCAACTGCCGGGACAGAAACAGGCTGGCTCTTCAGTCTGATTTATTATCTGCATCTCTGCTGGGAATTAAAAATGTTCTGGTTATTACTGGGGACCATCCTTCCATCGGGGACCATGTTAACTCAAAAGCTGTTTATGATTTTGATTCTGCACAACTTCTGCAGGTAATAAAAAATTTAAATCGAGGATATGATTTTTCCGGCAATAAGCTTAAAGGAAAACCTGATATTCTTGCCGGAGCCGCTGTGAATCCATGTGCCACTCCCGTTGATGCTCATATTATGAAGTTTAAAAAGAAAATATCAGCTGGAGCGTCATTTTTTCAAACTCAGGTGATTTTTGAGCCAGAAAAATATATTGAATTTTATAAAAAAATCAAACATATGAATGTTCCCGTTTTTGCGGGGATAAGTTTATTGAAAAATCATGATTTCGCACAGTTTATAAACAATACTGTGCCGGGAATTACAATTCCTGATAAAATACTGAATCGTCTCAAAAATACCGTAGACGTTAAAAAAGAAAGGGTTGAGATTGCCTGTGAAATTGTCGAAAAGTTAAAAAATTATGTGGACGGGTTTCATTTCATGGTTTTTGGACTTGAAAAAGAAATACCAGTTATTATAGAAAAAACTTCTTTAAACCGGCAATTCTAAGAAAATTTTGAAAAATCCTGATTATTTGGAGGATTATTGCTTCTGATTGATGCGGGAACTACTAACATAAAAAGTATTTCTAAAAATAAAAATAAATTTGAATATTTTTTCTCAAAAAATCCTCAGACAGAGTATGGAAGTGATTTAATAGCAAGAGTAGAGTTTGGTCTGAAAGGGAAAAAATGTTTTGAAAAGCTACGCCTTGCTTTAATAAATGAGATAAAAAATCATATAAAATATCATTATAAAAATAAAAATGAACTTTTAATTATTATAGGAAATACTGTTATAGAACATTTTTATTCGGGAAAAAATATAAAAGGTTTTTCAAAATATCCTTATAGAATGGAAAAAAAACTTAATAAAAATAATGAGTTTCTTGAAGGAATAAGCTCTTTTGCGGGTTCGGATACCCTACCCCTTATTCTTGAGATGAAAAAGGAAAAAAAAGATAACATGTTAGGGGTGGATTTTGGTACAAACTGTGAAATTATTTTAAAAAATAAAAATAAGTTTTTTTTAACTACAACTCCGGCCGGCTCTGCTTTTGAAATGTCTGTTGAAAAAGAAAAATCCTATATTAAAGAAATTGATTTTAATGGTAGTTTTCGGCTGAAAAAAAGTGGCCCGGGGGATGTGTATTCAATTTATCCTGCCGGGCTAATAAAACTTTTAAATATTTTATTAGATATTGAGTTATTAAGTCGCGGGGGACCTTTAAAAAGAGATATACAAATTGAGAAGTTAAATATAAATAATAATCTTATAAGGGATTTTCTTAAAGCTAAAGCGGCCGTATCAACGGCACTTTCCATGCTTGTTAATAAGTATAGTTCTGATAAAGTGAAAATTTTAAAAGCTGCAGGAAATATGATTAATTCTGAAAGTTTGGATTATATGAAAAATATTGGTATAATACCTAATTGTGAAAGTGTTTATTGTGATAAACTGCTTGAAAATTTTTATAAATATATTGAAAAAAGATTAAAAGATAATAAATTAGATAAAATTATCGCAGAATTAAAAGAAAATGTTTTTTACGTTCCGCATTATATGATGCCTGAATATGATAAAAATTATATAAATAATTTGAATTTTGGAGTATTAAAATGGAAAAAAAACTTTTTGGAACCGACGGTATAAGAGGTGTTGCAAATATATATCCTCTTCAGGGGGATGTTTTATATAAAATAGCCGCAGTGGCTGGTAGAATTTTAAAAAAAGAAAACAAAAGCGATTTTGTTTTCCTTGGCAAAGATACCCGTTTATCGTGTGATATGCTTGAGGCTGCTATTTCTGCCGGATTAACTTCTGTTGGGGTTCATGTTTATAAATTAGGTATAATTCCAACCCCTGGTCTGGCCTATATAACTAAAAAGAAAAAGGCTTTATGTGGAATAATGATTTCTGCCTCGCACAATCCTTTTTATGATAATGGAATAAAATTTATTGGAAGTAATGGATTTAAACTTTCAGATAAAAAAGAGCTTAAAATTGAAAAGGCCTTTTTTGACCCCGAAAAAAATCCTGAAGTAATTACTCATAAAAATATTGGTAGAATTTATGATAAACATAATTATACTGATGAATATATTGAGTTAATAGAAGAGGCGGCTGGGAACACAGATTTTGGAACGCTTAAAGTTCTTATAGATTGCGCAAACGGAGCAACTTCCAAATGTATTCCTGAAATAATGGACAGGCTGAAAATAAATTATGATGTTATAGATAATAATCCAACTGGTGATAATATTAATAATGAATGCGGCTCAACTAACCTGAATAAAATAGCCTCTCTTGTTAAAAAAGAAAATTATGATTGCGGTATAGCTTTTGACGGCGACGGAGACCGCTGTTTAATGGTAGATGATGAGGGCGAGGTTATTGATGGTGATATAATGCTGTCGCTGGCTTTTTTGCATAAAGTTAAAAACGATAAGAGCTTTAATAAAAAAATAACAGGTACAGTAATGGCGAATATGGGCTTGAAAAATCTTATAAAAGAAAATCAGGGTGTTTTTATTGAAACAAAAGTAGGGGATAAATATGTTCTTGAAGAAATGCTGAGACAAAATTCTTCAATTGGCGGGGAACAGTCAGGACATATTATTTATCTTGAAAAAAACACAACCGGTGACGGTCCTCTGTCGGCAGTTGAAATGCTTAAAATTAGAATAAAGGAAAACAAACCATTTTCAAAAATAATTAAGGAATCTGGATTTAAAAGATTTCCTCAGGTAATGAATAATATTAAAGTTAAAACAAAAGATAAACTATGGCAGATATCCGATTTGAAGCCAAGTATGAAACTATTTGAGAAAGAATTTGGTAATAAAGGAAGAATACTTATAAGGCCAAGCGGAACAGAGCCGCTTGTACGTGTTATGATTGAGGCAGAAGATCTTGAAAAGGCGGCCCCGCATCTGAATAAAATTACAGAAATAATTGAAAAAGAGTTGGGTTAGAAAAAATTCCCGGGAGTTTATATGATTAATGTAGCAGCTTTAAATGATATAGAAATTTTTAGAAATTTCAGCCAGGAAGAACTCGAAACTTTTTTGAAAAATGCTGTTGAATACGAGCTTCGATCAGATGAAATTTTATTTCACGAAGGTGAGACTGGCACAGAAATGTTTATTATTTTAAGTGGTGAAATCAGTATTTATAAAGAGCTGGAGCTTGATGAGCCTAAGCTGCTGGTTACCTTATCTGACGGGGCTTTTTTAGGAGAGATGTCTCTAGTTGATAAAACTCCACGTTCGGCAATGGCTAAAGCCGGCGATTCGACTGTTAAAATGGTTGTATTTTCAAGAGGGTATATTGAGTCAATGGCCGAGAGTGAGCTTGATATAGTATGTAAATTTATGCTGAATATTATTAAAATTGGTGCCCAGAGAAGTCGTATGACTACTGAAAGATTAATATCCTCCCGTCAGACACTTGGCAATATAAAAAATTAAAGAGGTATTTATGACAGGTTCGATTTTTTCAAAATTAAACGAAGAAGAGCTTACAAAGATTCTTGCTGTAAGTGAAAATATAGCTTATAAACCCGGTGATATTGTATTTAAGCAGGATGAGTCTCCTGATTCAATTTACTTAATAAAAAAAGGGCAGATAACCCTTGTGAAAATAAGTGATACTGGCTCTGATACAGAGCTTACTAAAATTGGAAGAGGTTCGTTTTTGGGCGAGATATCTGTCCTTGACGAGGGACCTCGTGAAATAAGCGCGATTGCTGTTACTGATGTACAGATGTTTAAAATTCCAGTTAAAAAGCTTGAGATGATGAAAAAATTTGAAAAAAAATTACTTGTCAAATTCTATCTTACTGTGATAAAGGATGTTAACAGAAGACTTAGAAGAGTTAATGATGAATACAGTAAAATTAAAGAAGAGTTGACGAAAGCGATTTAAACGTGAAAAAAGCAGATTTTACTCACTTACATGTTCATAGCGCTTACAGCCTGGGGGAAAGTGTACTAAAAATACCAGATGTTCTTGCAACATGTAAAAAAAATGGTTTTTATTATGCTGCCTTAACTGATTTAAATAATTTATACGGTGCGGTTGACTTCTATTTTCAGGCCTTAAATCATGGAATAAAGCCAGTTATAGGTGCCGAGATTTCTTTTAAAGAAGGAAATTTAGTCCTTCTCTGTAAAAATTATACAGGTTTTTCTAATTTAGTATATATTGTTAATCAGAAAAATATAAAAGAAGAAATCAATATAAATATTTTAAAAGAAAATTCTCAGGGGCTTATAGTTCTTTCTGGATACGAGAATTCAAGGGTAGTAAAATATTTAAAGTATGATAAACTTGAGGAACTTGAAAGTTGGTTACTGAGTATGAAAGAATGGTTTGGAGCAGATTTTTTTGTTGAAATAAACACTTGCACATATGAACAGAACCATTCTTATATGCATTTACTTGAAGGTATTGCCGAAAATTTTGGTATTAAAACAGTTCTTACAAACACCGTTAATTACCTTATTGCCCCCCATTATAAACTGCTGGATGCTTATAAATGTATATTAAACGGGGAAAAATATTATTCTGTTGATAGAGAAAAAGTTAATTCTAATCAGGCCTACTATAAGCTTCCCACAGAAATGAAATCCTATGGTTTTAAAAAAGCGTATGAGAATGCAAATGAAATAGCAAGAAAATGTAATTTAATTCTGGATGAAAATCAGAAATTACCAAACTATGATTTCCCGCAGGAGTTTGGTAGCTCAGCTGAATATTTATTATATCTCACAAGTAGAGAACTTTCAAAAAAGTATTCAGAAGATAATAACCAGGCCAGAAAAAGGCTGGATAAAGAGCTTAAAATTATTAGCCGGCTGAATTTTTCGGATTATTTTCTTATTGTATGGGATATAGTAAAATATGCCAGAAAAAAAGGTATAACAGTAGGACCTGGACGCGGTTCCGCCGTTGGGAGCATAGTAGCCTATCTTCTTGATATAACCGAGGTGGACCCCTTAAAGCATAATCTGATATTTGAAAGATTTTTAACCATGAAAAGGGCAGAGTTGCCTGATATAGATATAGATGTATGCTCACAGAAAAGGGATATTTTAAATAATTATATAAGAAAAAGATTTAAAAAAGAAAAGGTGGCCTCAATTATATCTTTTGGAACTTTTAAGAGTGCAATGGCTGTAAGAGAAACAGGAAAATCTCTTGAGGTTTCAGATGGAATTATTGAAAGTATAATGATGTATATAGATAAAAGACTTTCACTGGAAAGAAACATAAAGCAGAAAGTCGAGCTTAGAAATATGATGAAAAACAATAAGGATGTAAAAAAAGTTTTAATTGGAGCCCAGAAACTTGAGGGAATTATTAAACATATTTCCCAGCATGCAGCTGGTATTGTTATTTATCCTGACAATATGGAGAGGGCAGTTCCCTGTATAAAAGAAGAGCATAAATTAATTACACAATGGGATAAATATAGTCTTGAAAAACTAGGAATATTAAAAATTGACCTGCTATCCCTTAAAACACTGACAACAATTGATAATATTATTTTAAAAATAAAAAAAACTAAAAATGCAAAAAAAGATTTTAATATAAATTATGAAGATGCTGAAGTATATAAAATGATTTCGCGTGGCTTAACGTCTGGACTTTTTCAGCTGGATACCCCTCATATGACAAGAAGCGCCATGCTTATAAAGCCCGATTGTTTTGAAAAACTCTGTATTTTAACTGCGCTTACAAGACCCGGAGCCAGAGAAAACATGAATATTTATCTTAATCATAATGAAAATGAACAGATTAATAAGCTTAAAAATGATAAAAGAGTATGGAAAATTTTAAAATCAACAAACGGGGTTATAATTTATCAGGAACAGATAATGGAGCTTGCAAAAGAAATTGCGGGTTTTTCACTTGAAGAAGCAGATAAATTCAGAAAAGCAATTTCTTTAAAAAACAGTTTTATTATGGATAAACTTATGGAGGATTTTGTTGAAAGGGCTGTAGCAAAAAAAACAGATAAGGAGCTTGCTAAAACAATATATAATCATATTTTAAGATTTGCAGGATATGGTTTTAACAAAGCTCATGCAGTAGCCTATTCAGCTTTAACATACAAATGTGCCTGGTTTAAAAAGAAATATCCTATAGCGTTTTATTCTCAGCTTCTTAACTCAGAAATCGATAATATTGATAAAATCAATCATACTATAAGAGAGATGAGAGAAGAAAATATAAAAGTGCTTCCTCCACATCTCCTTAAATCCAAAACAAAATTCAGTGCTTCTACAAAAGGAATTAGATTTTCTTTTTCAGGCATAAAGGGGATTGGGGTAACAAATGCAAAATCCGTTGAAAAATTCGTTAAATTCAGCAAAAACAAATTAAGAGATTTTGATGAATTTATATTAAAAGCTAAAAGTTATAAAATTTCTGAACACGTTTTAAAGGCCCTTATATTCAGCGGTGCCTGTGATTTTCTTAAAGTGTCAAGGAAGTATATGATTGAAAATATTCATCAGAATATTAATTATGAAAGTCTTTTTGGTGAAAATACCAGCTCTAAATCATCAACTAGCCTCGAGTACGATGAAAATTATCTTAGAGAAAAAGAAAAGGAATATATGGGGCTTTCATTTACAAGAACAGTTTTAGATGATTATATGATTACTATTAAGCTGCTTTCTGAAGAACCATTAATGGAAGCAAAAAGAATTAAATATAAAAAAATTAAAGTTGCAGGTATTATTCAGAAAATAGATAGAGAATATATCGATGATAAAAGCTTTAAATCTTATTTTATACTTGAAGACCACAGGGATTCAATGAAAGTTTATTATAACAATCATAAGAATTTTGATTTAAATATAGATGATGTTGTTTTAGCCCTTATAGATAATGAAGCACAAGTTCCAGAGCTTGTTCATATTAATAAAGTTCAGGAAGTGTTTGATAACCCGGATTTAAAAATTATTTTAAAAATTAATGACCTTGATATAATTGAGGAGTTAAGAAATATATTTGACCTTTACCAGGGAAAAAATGAAGTTTTAATGCTTGCAGATACTCCTGAGGGAAAGGTAATGCTACAGACAGAACATATGATAGAAATAAATGAAATTCTTTTAGAAGAACTTGAAGAACTTATTGGGATAGATAATATTCAGCTTAGATTTGAAAAAGAGGAGGAGTAAATGAAAAGCTATCAGAAAGAAATAGAATTTAATACAGATGAACGTTATGACATTTTAAATATTACAGAAAACGTTAAACAAGAGGTTAAAAACTCAGATATAAAAGAAGGATTCTGCCTTGTATACCCGCTGCATACCACAAGTGGCATTTTTATAAATGATATAGATTCTTCGCTTGTTGAAGATATAAAAGATTTTATGAAAAAACTGGTGCCCCGTCAGGGGGAATACAGGCATAACGGACCTGACGAGGAAAATGCAGATGGGCATATCCGGCAGCTTCTTGCCGGTCATCATATTACACTGCCTGTTTCTGAGGGCAATCTTTATATGGGGAAATGGCAGACTGTTTATTATGCAGAATATGACGGACAGAGGCCCAAGAATATTTTAATAAAAATTATTGGTCAGTAATAGTAATTTTAATTTTTATTGAGTATTTCTACCCTTTATTGTAGAAAATAAGTACACTTTTTTAAAAATTTTATATATTTCGCCTCGTAATAGCTATGTCCCCAATAAGTTTTTTTGTTTTGGAACAGATTTTGTATATTTAAATTTAGAATATTGTAAAAAAATTTTTTAGGAGGCTGATTATGAAATTTGAAAGATGGGATCCAACAAAAGAGTTTTATGATTTAACAAATTTTGTTAGAGATATTTTTGATGAAAAAGTGGCTAATCCTATAAAAAAGGAATGGGAAAGAACCTGGAAGTTTCCGGTAGATGTTTATGAAACAAATAATGAAATTTTCCTTGAAGCAGAGCTTCCCGGTGTTGACAAGGATGATATTGAAATCACACTTGAAAACGGGTATTTAACAATAGCTGCAAAAAACTTTGATGAAACTGAAGATTCCTGTCATAAGGAAAATAAAAAAGAAGCTGAATCAGAAACAAAAGAGCCTGGAATTGACAGAGAAAGGAACTATTTTTATAAAGAAAGAAAATGCGGTGTTTTTTCCAGAACTTTTGAGGTAGGAGAAGGTATTGATCAGGATGAAATCAAGGCAGATTATTCAAATGGAATTCTGACTTTGAAATTTAAAAGACCAGAAATAAAGAAAAATGAAGTGAAAAAAATAAAAATTGACTAAACATTAATGTAAAAGCGGGTGGTCGAATTCTTAAGAGTTCTATTGACCACTCGCTTTTGATAAAAAAGTTCTTGAAACAAAAGTCATATTTGAAGTTAAAATTGAATTACTCCAAAAATCACAAAAAACCGCTTTATAAAGAGGGTTTTTTTCTTTTATTGGGTTTATTTTATATATTGAAGTACTTTCAATATGCCGAATATACGCTCTTATATTTTTTTGCGATTTTGTTCCGTAATTAATTTTAACTTTGGTATTTCTGCATATCATTTTTTGTTTTTGTTTAGACGCAAACTTTGTTTGTTCTATTCATGGAGCATAAGCGACTCTTTACGGAACTTTAGTTCCTCTAATTTTTTTTGCATTTTAATTAAATATAAAGTAAAATTTATATATGAAAATTCTGGTTGCTGATGATGATTTTTCTATCAGAAAAGCTATAGAATATGATTTTAAAGAAAGAGGCGGATTAGAACCTTTTTTTGCAGAGGACGGAAAAAAAGCTCAGCAGATTTTTGATTTATATGAACCCTCTCTTGTTGTTTTAGATATTAAAATGCCTAAGCTTGATGGAATGCAGCTTTTAAAATATATATTAAAAAAAGCTCCGGAAACAAGGGTTTTAATGATATCGGCCCATGGCACTATTGAAATGGCAGTTGATGCTATGAAAATCGGGGCCGAGGATTTTATAGTTAAACCTTTCGGTCTTGAGGAGCTTTATACAAAAATAAAAAAATTATCCTTTGATTTAAAACAGAATATTGTAAGTACAAAATCCGCAGAAAAAGAAGATTTTATTGGAACTTCGCCAGCTTTTATGGAAACTAAAAAAATGCTTGATAAAGTTTCCAAGGTTAACAGTGTTGTTTTAATCAGCGGAAACAGTGGTACAGGAAAAGAAATGGCCGCAAGATATATTCATAAAAACTCAGATAGAAAAGATAAACCTTTTATTGCCGTTAACTGTGCCACTTTATCTAAAGAACTTATGGCCTCGGAGTTATTTGGACATGTTAAAGGGTCGTTTACAGGAGCCGTAGATAATAAAGAGGGGAAGTTCAAATCGGCCCATAAAGGAACTGTTTTTCTTGATGAAATTGGCGAAATTGACCTTGAATCACAGTCAAAGCTGCTGCGAGTTCTACAGGAGGGAGAGGTTGAAACTATTGGAAAAAATATTCCTCAGAAAGTTGATGTAAGAGTTATTGCCGCCACAAACCGTTCTCTTGAAAAAATGGTTAAAAACAGAGAGTTCCGTCAAGATTTATATTATAGATTAAATGTAATAAATATTCATATGCCTGATTTAAAAGATAGAAAAGAAGATATAAAACTTCTTGCCGAGAAATTTTCAAAAGAAATTGCCCGTAAAACAAAAAAAGATTTTCTAAAAATTACAGAAGAAGCTTTTTTGATTCTTAAACAGGTAGAATGGCCGGGAAATATTCGTGAACTTAAAAACGCTATAGAAAGGGCTATTGTTTTTGGAGAAAAAAATTTTTTAGATGAGGATGATTTCTCTTTTTTGAAAAAGGATTTTAAAAAGGAAAGTAACGGAGATGTGCTTGAAAAAAATGAAAAAGAAACAATTTTAAAATTTTTAAAAGAAAGTAAAAATAAAACAGAGCTGGCCAAAAAACTTGGGCTAAAAAGAACTACTTTACTTTACAAATTGAAAAAATATGATATAGAATTATAAAATACTTTAAAAAAATTTGCTAAACTCAAATTAATAAAATTTAGAAATACCAGAGGAGAGCGATATGTCAGAGAAAAAATATATTGAAGAAGATGAAATAGATTTAAGGGAATTAGCCCTCACAATAATTAAAAATAAAAAAATTCTTTTAATAACAACAATTGTGTTTTTGATACTTGGTATAGCGTATACAGGTATTAGGGTGGCTCCATACGAGGTTAAATATTATGTTATGAATGGCATTGGCGGTTATGATGATGGGGACCCTCTGCCTGGTCTGAAAATATCAGAGCTTAAAGAATGGCTTGAGGCCAGATTATACAGAAATAGTTCAAGCCTTGAGAAGTTTGAAAACAATTATTCGTTGAAAGCCGAAAATCCGGGTAATACTAATTTAATTGAATTTTCGACCCAAGCCTCAGATACGAAGGAGGTTAATCTTTATATTCAGAATGTACTTCAGATTATAAATGAAAGCCCGGTTTTTCTTGAAAGGCTTGAGTTTAACAGGGTAGTTCTTGAAGAACAGATAAAAAAAGTTAAAAACAGAATCAATAATCTTAATATTCAAATATATGATATTGATAACAGAGTTAATCTAATAAATAATAATATTAAGTTTATGCAGGATTCAAGGCAGGTTAATAAAGATGAAATAAAAGAGAATAAGGACTTAATTAAATATTATAATGATATTCTGGAAGAGAATAAACTAATGAGAGAAAAACTTCAGGAGATGAAAGTAAAAACAGCCGGAGAAGAGAACTCTCTTTCATATTTAATGTATTCAAATATGGTTCAGGAAAATATAAATGAAAATATTAGCCTTAAATCTAAATTAAATCTTGCAGAAAAAGAGATTAATGGTCTTCAAAGAGAAAATTTTGAGTTTTTAAAAAAAATCGAGAACGAAAAAATTAATAAAAGAAAGCTTGTTACAAATGACCTCGAGGAGTTAAATATAAAAATTGATGACCTCATTGCTGAAAAAGAAAAATTTGAGCTTCAACGTAGAAATCTGGAGCTTTATAAAGAAATTGATAATAATTTTTATTTTTCATTTAATAAAAAAGTTTTACTTATTATAATAGCCTCTATTTTTGCTGGTTTTTTTGTGGGAATTGTTTTTATATTTTTAAATGAGTTTAGAAAATCCATTAATACAGAGTGAACTGGATATTATTATCTTTTTTAACTGCATTATGCCGTTCACTTACTGATATTTTCACCAAAAAATCTGGTGAAAATTATGATTTTTTAAAAGTGGCCTGGGCAACAAACTTCTTTGCACTTCCTCCTCTTTTTTTTCTTGTGTTAAAAGAGGGAGTTCCGCAGTTAAACAGCAACTTTTTTATTATACTTGTTTTAAGCGGTTTATTAAACTCGCTTGTTTCTATCTTTTATGCAGGAGCCTTAAAGCAGAGTGATATTTCTCAGTCAATTCCGATGGTGGCCTTTTCGCCTCTGCTTTTACTTTTAACATCACCTCTGATTCTAAATGAATTCCCAAATATAGCAGGAGCTTCTGGAATTGTTTTAATTGTAATTGGAAGCTATATCGCAAATTTAAAGAAAGGAATGAAGATTTTTGACCCATTTAAATCTCTTTTTACAAATACTGGCACAAGATTAATGCTTGGAGTGGCTTTTATCTGGAGTATTACGGCAAATCTGGATAAAATTGGATTAAATAATTCAACACCGGTTTTCTGGGGTTTTTCAGTTTATCTTTTTATGGCAGTTTTTCTTTTCAGACCAAGATTTTTAAAATTAAATAGACAAAATAAATATCGTAAACATCTTATTTCTGCTGGATTATTTAATGGAATGACAATAGTTTTTCAAATGCAGGCCCTGACATTAACAATTGTTCCTTATGTGATTGCAATTAAAAGAACAAGTGTCTTAATGAGCGTTATTGCGGGGTTTATAATTTTTAAGGAAACATCAATTTTAAAAAGAACAACAGGGGCCCTTTTAATGTTTGCGGGGGTTGTTTTAATTATTTTATTCAATAAATAAAAAGAGTTCTCAGCTTGTTAAATTAATTATGTGTGATTGTAACATGCCGTTTTTATAAACAAGCTTTATATCATATGATTTATTGTTTTTTTCTAAAATAAGAGGGTTAAAAATTTTATCTCCTTCCCATACAGATATATTATTCAGTTTTGAAATAGGAATCCATTCCAGCTCTCCCTCATTACAGCTAATAAGGCTTCCGGACCATTTATCTATACGATAGCAGAAACCATACCATAACCCACCAAAAGTTTTATTTTCATCTTCAGGAAAAGTTAGAATAGCTTTTAAACAGGCTTTTTTTACTTTAAACCCGGTTTCTTCAAAAATTTCACGATATAAGGCTTCAAGAGGGGATTCACCGGGCTCTATTCTGCCGCCTGGAGGAACCCATTTTCCCTCGTGAAAGTCATTTTTCTTTTTATTACGATAAAGCATTAGAACATTATTATTTTTTTGTATATATCCGAGAACTCCAAGTTTCATAAATTAAACATATCATAATTTGATTTTAATTACTATAAAGGTGTATAATTATAACAAATTAATTTGGGAAGACGATTTTTAACTTATCAGAAAAGGAGAACTGAAAAAATGTCAGGACATAATAAATGGAGTTCAATTAAGCACAAAAAAGGTGCAAAAGATGCAAAGAGAGGAAAAATCTTTTCTAAACTGGCAAAATTTATAACTGTCGCTGTAAAAGAGGGCGGGCCCGACGAAGATAAGAACCCAAAGTTGAGAACGGCTATACTGAAGGCAAAATCTGCAAGTATGCCCAATGATAATATTAAAAGGGCGATTCAGAAAGGAGCAGGAAATACAGAAGGTGATGAGTATATATCAATTGTTTATGAAGGATATGGTCCGGCTGGCGTTGCAATGATCGTTGAATGTCTGACAGATAATAAAAATCGCACGGCTGCTAATATAAGACATTTATTTAGTAAATACGGCGGAAATCTCGGTGAAAACGGCTGTGTTTCCTGGATGTTTAATAAAAAGGGTTATATATCTGTATTAAAAAGTCAAATTGATGAAGAAAAACTTATGGAAACTGCTATTGAGTCCGGTGCCGAAGATATTAAAACTGATGATGATAATGTTTATGAGATTATTACATTGCCCGGGGATTTTGAAGAGGTGAAAAACAACATTGAAAAAACGGGTCTTAAAACAGAAAATGCCTCGGTTACAATGATACCTGAAAACTATGTTAAACTTGATGAGAAAGGAGCTTCTTCCATGCTGAAACTGATGGACGCATTAGAAGATGATGATGATGTGCAGGAAGTTTATGCTAATTTTGATATAGATGATGATATTATGGAGGGAATGGAAAATTAATGCGTGTTTTAGGAATTGATCCTGGCACAGCTATTGTTGGTTTTTCAGTTTTAGAAAAAAAAGATAACAATATTAACCCCTTAAGTTATGGCCAGATAGTTACCCATAAAAATAAATCTGGTGAAGAACGTCTGCTTGAGATTTATGATAATATTTCAGAGGTTATTTCAAGATATTCGCCAGAGGAGCTGGCAATTGAAAAACTTTATTTCAATAAAAATATTACAACTGCTATGGCTGTATCAGAGGCAAGAGGGGTGCTTCTTCTGGCGGGAGTTTTAAATAGACTTAGAGTATCAGAATATACTCCACTGCAGATAAAACAGGCCGTGACAGGACATGGCAGAGCTCCAAAACGTGATGTTCAGCAGATGGTTAAAAAAATATTGAATTTGTCGGAAGTGCCGAAACCTGATGATGTTGCCGATGCTATTGCTGTTGGAATATGTCATCTGAATTTTTTTAATGAGGCTGATTATGTATAAATATATTATTGGAACAGTTACTGAAAAAAAACTTAATACTGCAGTTTGTGAGGCTAATGGAATTGGATATATTCTTAATATGCCCCTGACCTGTTTACAGAAAATTAATATAAATGATAATAAGAAATTTTTCGTTTATCAGGCAGTCAGAGATACTGAAATAGAGCTTTATGGTTTTTCAAACGAAGAGAACCTTACTCTTTTTAAAAAATTAATTTCAATATCTAAAATAGGTCCGAAAATCGCCTTAAATATACTTTCACTTTATTCTACCCCTGATTTTACAAGAATAGTACATTCTGGAGATGTAGAGGCTCTTGCAAAAGTATCGGGTATTGGAAAAAAGGGAGCAGGCAGAATTATACTGGAAATGAAGGGTAAAATAAATTTTGATGACTTTGATGACGATAGTACAACAGAAAACTATCAGGGTATAGTTGGAGATACTGCCGAAGCTTTAAGAAATTTCGGGTACAGTCCCGAGCAGATTAAAAAAGTAATAAAATCGGTAGAGAAGAATTTTGATGAAAATTCTCCTCTTGAGGAAGTTATTAGATTTGCCTTAAAAAAAATTAACTAGGTTGATTAGGTGTTATGATTAAAGAAAATTATGAAAGAGTAGTAAGTCCGGCCTCTCAGGATGAAGGTGTTGAGGAGAAAAACCTGAGGCCAGTTAAAATTAATGATTTTATAGGTCAGGATGCAAATAAAACAAAAATTTCAATGATACTTGAAGCAGCTAAAGCAAGAGATGAGGCTTGCGACCACATACTGCTTTCTGGTCCGCCAGGTCTTGGCAAAACAACTTTAGCCACTATAGTTTCCAAAGAATTGGGGTCTCAGTTCAAAATCACAAGTGGACCAACATTAACGAAAACTGGTGATATTGCAAAGCTGCTGACTGATTTAAATCATAAAGATGTTTTGTTTATTGATGAAATTCATAGATTATCAAGAACTGTAGAAGAAGTTTTATACTCGGCAATGGAAGATTATAAACTGGATATTATGATTGGGAAAAGCGCTTCTGCAAAAGCTCTGAGACTTCCTTTGAAACATTTCACCCTTATTGGGGCAACAACGATGTCAGGATTGTTGAGCTCTCCTTTAAGGGATAGATTTGGAATGCATATCAGACTGGATTATTATAAAAAGGAAGAGCTGGCCGAGATTGTTTATGGGTATTCTCAAAAATTGCAGATAAATATTAAATCAGAGGCCTGCCTGAAACTGGCAGAATGTTCAAGAGGAACTCCCAGAATTGCACTTCGGATTTTACGAAGGGCAAGGGATTATGCTCAGACTAGAAATAAAGAAAAAGTTACCTCAGATATTGTTAATAAAACTCTTAAAATTCTTGAAATTGATAAAAACGGGCTTGATTTTATGGATAGGAAAATAATGGACACTATTATTAAAAAGTTCTCGGGAGGGCCTGTAGGACTTGATACAATAGCAATGAGCATAGGAGAAGAATCAAGAAGTATTTATGAAGTTTATGAACCGTTTCTTCTTCAGCTTGGATTTTTATGCCGGACACCAAGAGGGAGGCTTGCAACAGATGCAGCTTACGAATATTTCGGAATTGAAAGGTGAATATAAACAGGAAAATATTAAAATATTAGTTCATGCCTGCTGTGGGGTATGTTTTGAAAACTTTTATGATATTTTTGGAAGTAGCACAAATCTCACCGTTCTCTGGTTTAATCCTAATATACATGGTATTAAGGAGTATAGAAAAAGAAAAGAGGTATTAAAAAAACTTGTTTTTAAAAAAGGACTTAAACTGATTGAAGATAATACCTACAGTGTTTCAAAATTTATCCAGAATACCGATGATAATAACAGCTCACGCTGTATTCAATGTTATAAATGGCGTCTTCATAAAACTGCGGAATACGCATTAAAAAATGGATTTAAAGTTTTTACAACTACCCTGCTTTGTTCCCCAAAACAGGATAGTAATTTCATGCAGCATTATGGTAATAAAGTTGCGGCTAAAAATAATCTGCAGTTTTTATTTTACGATATTAGAGACTGTTATGATAAAAATATTTTAAAAAAAAGAGGTTTTTATACTCAAAACTATTGTGGATGTATATTCAGTGAAGAAAGACGTTTTGCAAAAAACAAATAAAATAAATCTTTTACTTTTATTTATTTTTATACTTGTATTCAGTAATGTTTATTTGTTGGCGGATGTACCTGATATTAAAGTAGGGCTTAATACTAATCAGAATCAGGCACGTTTTTTTTCGCAGAGCGGGTTTATAATAAATTATTCTGAAAGCAGAAAAGAAAATATTTTAGATAAAACTGTTAATGTAAGAAGAGCGGGAAGTAATTTTCAGATAAATAACCGTAATTACAGCGGCAGAAAAATAATATTAACTCCCAGAAACAAGAAACATTTGATTGAGTATAATAATTTAAGATACAGGGGAAGTATAAAACTTATATTCTCAGACAGAGGATTTAATGTAATCAATAAGGTTAATCTTGAACATTATGTTTATGGAGTTCTGGCTAATGAAATGCTTCGAACAGCCCCCGAAGAAGCTTTAAAAACACTCTCGATTGTTGTAAGAACTTATGGGCTTAAAAATAAAGATAGACACTCCGGACAAAATTTTGATGTTTGTAACACTACACACTGTCAGGTTTACAGGGGATATAATACAGAATGTGATATTATAAGAGAGGCTGTTGATTCTACACGAGGTATTGTAATAAAATATAACGGTGAGCTTATATCAGCCTATCATCATTCAGCCTGCGGGGGAGGAACAGCTAATAACGAAGATGTGTGGAACGGAAGTCCTATTGAATATTTAAGGGGACGGTGGTGTGATTTCTGTTCTCATTCTCCCAGATCTTCCTGGAGTTTTGACCTTAAGCTTTCTGAGCTTGAAAATAAGCTTGATGGTGTTAATATTGGAAAAATAAAAAGAGTGGGAGTAAGTGAAAGTGATTCTTTTGGAAGAGCAAAAGAGATTAAAATTACAGGAAAATCTGGAGAATATTTAATGCAGGCCAATAGATTCAGGCTGCTTGTCGGGTCAATGAAGATGTGGAATACCATGTTTTCTCTTAAAGGTTATGGAGGAAATTCAGCAGCTACAAGCAAACGGATTGATAAGCTGGGAAATATTTTAGAAACAGAAAGAAGCGATTTTATAAAAAATATAATATTAGAGTCTGAAGAAAGACAAGAGAATATACATTATGATGGTTATACAATTGACGGCAGTGGTTCCGGGCACGGTGTTGGTCTTTGTCAATGGGGTTCAAAGGGGCTTGCGGAGAAAGGCCTTACTTTTAGAGAAATAATCCCTTTTTATTATTCTGGAGTAGAGATAGTTAGAATATATTAAAAAATTAATAATAAGCATGAGGTTTAATAATGATAGAATATAAAAATAAAGTATTAGATGATTTTCAGCAAAAATCGGTGGAAGAACTGGAAGCTGGAAACAGTGTTGTGGTTGCGGCGCCAACGGGTTGCGGAAAAACTCTGATTGCGGAATATCTTCTTGATCATTTCCTTCAAAAACATGAAAGGGCAATTTATACCGCTCCTATAAAAGCTTTAAGCAATCAGAAGTATCGCGATTTTTCTGAATATTATGGAGATAAAGTTGGAATTTTAACTGGTGATGTAAGTATTAATCCTAATGCTCAGATTCTCATAATGACTACAGAGATATTTAGAAATATGCTATTTGCACAAAAAGAAGCTCTTTCTGATGTGAAATATATTATTTTTGATGAAATACATTATATTAATGACATTCAAAGAGGAGTTATCTGGGAGGAAAGTATAATTTTTGCTCTTTCGCATATGAGATTTTTATGTTTGTCGGCCACAATTCCAAACGCATGTGATTTGGCCGACTGGATAACAAAAATAAAAAAACATAACGTTGTTCTTATTGAAAAAAAAGAACGTCCGGTTCCGCTTTTTCATAGTATATACTCTAAACATAAGGGGATTATTCCTGTTGACAGATTTTTAAAAAAACCAGGTAATCTTTCTAAATACAGGAAAAAATTTCAGCCTAAAGATATTGTAGATATTATACACAGGCTTAAAAAAACGAATTTATTTCCCTCAATTTGTTTTGTTTTTTCAAGGGACGGCTGTTTAAGATATGCTAAAGAAGCCTCAAAAGAATTTAATCTTTTAACTTCCGAAGAGAGAAAAGAAGTTGCCCGGACTTTTAATGAAATGACGGGGAAATATGATATTGATAAGATGAAGTCTGTTGATATGATAAAAAAATATGCTCTTAAAGGATTTGGAATTCATAATGCTGGAATTTTACCTGTTTTGAAGGAAGTTATTGAGGTTTTATTCGGTAAAGGATTAATTAAAGTTATTTTTGTTACAGAAACTTTTGCTGTTGGAGTTAACATGCCGGCAAAAGCGGCAATTTTTTCATCGCTTGAAAAATATGATGGCATAGAGTTTAGATATCTTAAAAACAATGAGTACTTCCAGATGGCCGGCAGGGCAGGAAGAAGAGGTATAGATGAAAAAGGAAATGTAATATCTGTAATTAATACCCCATTTTTGAAAATAGATGAAGTTGAAAGGGTGCTTGATGAAAGCAAGCTTGAACCGCTTGAAAGTCAGTTTAAACTATCGTATAACACTGTGTTAAACCTGGTTGATCAGTATAATATACCGCAAATAAGAGAAATTCTTGAAATGAGTTTTGCGCAGTTTCTTGCGGGAGAAAAAGAAGGCGAACTTAAAGATAAAATTGAGCAGAAGCATAATATTGTGGACGAAACTAAAAGTAAAATAGAATGTGATGATTACGGCGAGTTTAAAAAATACTCTAAGGCAATAAAGAAAAAATACAGATTTACAATGAAACTTAAAACTGTTCAAAGTAAAATTCGCTCCGGCAAATTAGGAGCCGGCCGTAAAAAAAAGCTTAAGGCAGAAGAGGTTAATTATAAGCAGAAATTAAATAAAATAAACAAAACCCTTTCTAATATTTCCTGTCAGAAATGTGAAAATAAAAACAGATGTAAAAAAATTGGAAATCAAATCAGGAATTATTCTAAAAGAATATATGAACTTGAAAATGCTGTTAAGGGAAATCAGCCTGACCATTATGATATGTTTATTAAAAAGTATGATTTTCTTAAAAAAGCAGGGTATATTGAGGATACAAAACTTACTTATCGTGGTAGAATAGCCTCAAGAATCTATGGTTATGAATTAATTGTGGCAGAACTTGCGATTGCCGGATTCTTCAAGGAATTTGACCCTGATGAGCTTAATGTACTTTGTGCATGTATGGTTTATGAAATAAATCCTAAAAAGGATTTTGAGGGAAGAATAAAGAGAAACGAAATTTATTATAAGATTAAACAGGCAAAAAAAGTTTTTGAACATATAAAAAGACAGGAAATAAGATGTGGCCTTGAACCATCTAAAACAATTTACCTTGATGTAATAAAACTTGCATGGAGCTGGAGCAGAGGGGCTGATTTTAAATATCTGCTTACCTTAACACATCTTTCAGAAGGTGATATAATAAGACTTTTCAGACAGGTAATTGATTTACTGCAACAGATTAAAAGGGTTTTTGCCGAAGATGAACAGCTTGTAGATAAAATTAAAAAAGCGCTTGAAAAAATTAACCGGGATATTGTCAATGTATCCGAATATATTAGCGAAGCAGACGCTGAAATGTAAGGTGGAAAATGAAGAAAGTTATAATTGCAGGGTCAGGTTTAACAGGAATTACATCTGCTGTTGAACTTGCAGAAAACGGAGTTGAGGTAACGGTTTTATTTAAAAATGACAAAACTGAAAACAACTCATATAAAGCACAGGGTGGGGTTGCCATACCGGTAAGTAGACGTGATTCTTTTGAAAGACATTACGAAGATACACTTAAAGCCGGCAAATTCTTAAATGACCCTGAAAATACTATGTCGTTGATAAAGGAAACTTTAAAAGTAAAAGACTGGCTTCAAAAAAAAGGAGTTTTTTTTGAAGGTGCTCCTGCTAAAGAGGCTGCTCACAGTGTAAATCGCATTCTTCATATAGGTGATATTACAGGAAGAGAAATTTTTGAAAAACTTATTAAGTACATTAAAGAAAAAAATATTTCAATAAAACTTTTAAAAGCCGAGTTAGTAGATATTTTAACAAAAAATAACAAAGTATATGGTTTAAGCTATAAAATGGAGGATAATTGTATAAAAAATCTTTATGCCGATTCAGTTATTATGGCAACTGGAGGAGTGGGCGCTATATTTGAAACAACCTCAAATTCTCCCTATATAATGGGCGAGGGTATTGCAGTAGCCTGGCGCAGGGGGGTTGAACTTGCAGATATGGAGTTTATACAGTTTCATCCAACTGTTTTATATGTTCCTCATAGAAGAGTGTTGCTTTCTGAAGCCATAAGAGGCGAAGGAGGTAAAATAGTTGATGAAAATGGAAAAAGATTTTTATTTAAGTATCATAAAGATGGGGAGCTGGCTCCCAGAGATGTAGTCTCTTTTGCGATAACTGAATATATTAAAGAAAATAATTTAAAAAATGTATATCTTGATGTAAGCCATTTTTCTGCCGAATTTTTAAAAAAACGTTTTCCAAATATTATGGAGTACTGTCGTGAATGCGGTATTGATATGACAAAAGATAAAATTCCTGTAAAACCCGCAGCACATTATTTTATAGGCGGTATTAAAGTTGATAAAAAGGGAAGAACTTCTATAAAGGATTTGTATGCAGGAGGTGAATGCGCTGCCTCTTTTGTTCATGGTGCTAATCGGTTGGCCAGCAATTCGCTTTTAGAGTGTTTTGTTTATGGCTTGAATATGGCCCATGAAGTAATTAAAAATAAAAAAACAGAAAATAAAAAAATACCTGAAATAAAAAGGGAAAATATAATTACAAATGATAATCAGGAGTTAATTAATAAAATCAGGAAGGCAAATGAAAAGTCTCTGAATATTGTAAGAAATAAAAAGGAGCTTCTTGAACATCTGGATTTTTTAAAAAATTTAAAAGAAAAAGAAAAAGATTATAAAGTTCAAAATCTTTTAGATATTTCTATTATTATATCAAAAAGCGCACTTTATAGAGAAGAAAGTCGTGGTGTGCATAAAAGAGGGGATTTTCCCGAGAAAAAAGATGAATTTAACGGCCATTTTTTTATAAAAAATGAAGAAATAAAATTTATCCCAACAAATTCATAAAGCGTATTAGAGCGGTGAAAAGTGAGAAGTGAGAAGTAAGGAGCCGATAGAAGCAGATTAGAGCAAGAGATTAAAATTTATTACGAAACAAAATAAAGCGAGTGGTCAGGCCGACCTCTGTAAGCTTAAATTCAGGCTCGGCACAGACCCCGTTCTGTTTCTAAACATT
>JBNJGP010000025.1:0-32771 GCA_051747805.1 Candidatus Muiribacteriota bacterium | reverse complement strand
GCAAAATCCTATATTACCGACAGCGATGAAAAGTTTTTTAAAAAACATGAATATATTGAGTATAAGAATAAAAAAATAAGAGTTCCGTATCAATTCAAAGATTATTTAAAAGTGCTTTATGGTGATTGGAAAGTTGTCCGTAAAAATTTAAGTTTTGATGATTTAAAAAATTTTAAAGATAATGCTCTGACAAATAAGTTAACAGTAATTTACTTAAATTCTTTAGAAAATATTGGTAATGTAATAATAAATAATTTAGCTTTTAAACAAAATATTTTATTAATCGGAAATTGTTTTTTTTTAGAGGAAAATATTTTTTGCAATGAAATATCACAAGGTCTTAAACAGTTTAATGTTTATAAAAAAAGTCTGAATATTTCAAATCCCGATATTGAGGATATTTATAAGCTAAAAAAAGAGCTTGATGATAAAGAGTTTGATTTAATCCTTGCAATTGGTGGTGGCAGTATTATTGATACAGCAAAAGCTATAAGCTGTTTTAACGGATATGAATTTAAAAAAGAAGAGCAATTAAGAGAAAATATTATAGAAAAAAAATATATAGAAAATAAAAACTATTTACCGATAGTTGCGATTCCAACAACTGCGGGAACAGGGTCAGAGGTTACTCGCTGGGCAACTATCTGGGATAAGAAAAATCTAAAAAAATATTCTATAGAAGCTGAATTTTTATATCCGGCGCTTGCTGTTATGGCTCCAAAACTTACCTTAACTATGCCGGAAAAACTTACTGCCACAACTGCTCTTGATGCTTTATCTCATGCTGTTGAGGCTTACTGGGCTAAAAAATCAAACCCTGTTGTCCGGGATAATGCAATTAAAGCAATTAAGGCAATAACAGTATATTTACCGGAGCTTCTTGATGATTTATCTAATTTAAGTTTAAGGGAAAAGATTCTGGAGACTAGTTTAAATGCGGGGCTTGCTTTTTCTCAGACTAAAACAACAGCTTGTCATTCAATTTCTTATCCGCTTTCAATGAAGTATAATATTGCTCATGGTGTTGCAACTAGTATGACTTTATTTGAATTATTTAAAATTAATAAAGATAAAATGCTGGAACTTGATAATTTTATAAAAGCTTTTAATGCCAAAGAGGATAAGCATATTGATAATTTTATTAAATTTATTTTTAATAAAGTGGATATTTCTTATAAATTAAAAGATTATGGGGTAAAGTTTGAAGAGCTTGAAACTCTTGCAGATGAATGTTTTACTCCTGAGAGAATGAATAATAATCCGGTTGAGATTTCAAAAGAAATGGTTTTAAAAGTACTAAAAAATATTTATTAAAGCATGCGACCATAGCAATTCTCAATGAAAAAAGAGAAAATCCTTTTTAGCAAAGTTTCTTTGTAGTGAAAGAAACTTTTTGATAAACTTTCTTTTCAGGAAGTGAAACATTGATATTTTAAAAAAAGTATTTAAAGGATATTTTATGAAAAAAGTTTATGTTGCAATGAGTGCAGATATAATTCATAACGGTCATATTAATATAATTAAAAAGGCAGCAGAGCTTGGTGAGGTTATTGTAGGAGTTTTAACTGATGAAGTTATTGCAGACTATAAACGGCTTCCACTTCTTCCATTTGAGCAGAGAAAAACAATTATTGAAAATATAAAAGGTGTAAGCAAAGTGGTGGCTCAGAATACTCTTGATTATGAAGAAAATTTAAGGAAAATAAAACCAGATTATGTAGTTCACGGTGATGACTGGAAAGAGGGTGTTCAAAGTAAAATCCGACAAAAAGTAATTAATTTGCTTAAAGAGTGGAATGGTGAGCTTGTTGAAACTAGTTATACAAAGGGGGTTTCAATTAGTAAACTTGATGAGGCTATTCAAAAAATAGGAACTACTCCAAATGTTAGAATGGCAAAATTAAAACAGTTGATTAAGTTAAAACCTGTTGTCAGAATACTTGAAGCTCATAATGGTTTAACTGGTCTTATAGCCGAGAAAACAAAAATAGAAAAAGAGGGAAAAATTAAAGAGTTTGATGGTATGTGGATAAGCTCTTTATGTGATTCCACCGCTAAGGGGAAACCTGATATAGAGCTTGTTGATTTTACCTCTAGAATGAATACAATCCATGATATTTTAGAAGTTACTACAAAACCGATTATTTTAGATGGGGATACTGGTGGTCAGATAGAACATTTTATATATACTGTAAAAAGTCTTGAAAGATTAGGGGTTTCTGCAATTATTATTGAAGATAAAAAGGGGTTGAAAAAAAACTCTCTTTTTGGAACAGATGTAAAGCAGACTCAGGATAGTATTGAAAATTTTCAAGATAAAATAAGGGCGGGTAAAAAAGCGCAGATTACTGATGATTTTATGATAATTGCACGTATTGAAAGCCTGATTTTAAAAAATGGTGTAGATGATGCATTAAAAAGAGCAAAAGCTTATATAGAAGCGGGTGCTGATGGAATTATGATTCACAGTAAAGAAAAAGAACCGGATGAGATTTTTGATTTCTGTGAAAAATATCAGAATTTTGAAAAAATAGTTACACTTGTTGTTGTTCCAACATCTTATTGCCATATAACAGAAAACCAGTTAAAAGAAAAAGGTGTTAATATAATAATTTATGCAAATCATTTAATCAGAAGTGCATATCCGGCGATGGTAAATACTGCAAAATGTATTTTAGAAAACGGGCGAGCCTGTGAGGCAAGTGATAAATACTGTATGCCTATAAAAGAAATATTAAATTTAATTCCTGGCGGTAAATAAATGATAAATGTAAAAGATTTTTATAATGTTTTTAAAAAAAATAATATAAATTTTTTTAGCGGAGTGCCGGATTCTCTTTTAAAAGATTTTTGTGCTTATATTAGTGATAATACAGATGAAAAAAATCATATTATTGCTCCAAATGAAGGAAACGCAGTTGCTTTAGCCTGTGGGCATTATCTAGCGACAGCAAATCCAGCTGTTGTTTATATGCAGAACTCTGGTATAGGTAATGCGGTTAATCCAATTATTTCCCTGCTTGATGAGGATGTTTATAAAATACCGGTTATATTTATTATTGGCTGGCGGGGTGAGCCTGGTATTAAAGATGAACCTCAGCATAAAAAACAAGGGAAAATCACTTTAAAATTACTGGAAACAATGGGAATAGATTATATTATTTTAGATGAAAAAAATTATAAAAATAAATTACATAATTTAATTGAATATTCTAAAAAAAGTCTAAAACCTGTTGCAGTTGTTGTAAAAAAGAATTCTTTTGAGAGTTATAAACTACAAAATACAGTAAAAACAGATTTTTTAATGAGCAGAGAAGAAGCGGTTAAAGTAATTATTGATAATATTGAAGCAGAAAGTGTTGTTGTTTCAACAACAGGCAAAACTTCAAGAGAGCTTTTTGAATATAGAGAAGCAAAAAAACAGGGACATTCAAAGGATTTTTTAACAGTTGGTTCAATGGGGCATTCTTCTTCTATAGCTTTTGCGATAGCTTTAGAAAAACCATTAAAAAAAGTTTACTGTTTTGATGGTGATGGTGCGGCTTTGATGCATATGGGGGCTTTGACTATAAACAGCAATAAAAAGCCCGCAAATTTTTGTCATATTTTAATAAATAATGGTGCTCATGATTCTGTGGGTGGGCAAAATACCGAAGGGTTAAACGTTAATTTTAAAAAAATTGCACAAGGGTCTGGATATAAAAAAGTAATTCAGGTTAAAAGTGCAAAAGAAATTATAGAGGCGTTAAAAGCTGAATGTGATTTTATTGAAATTTTTGTTAACAAAGGTGCAAGAAAAGATTTAGGCAGACCGACAACCACCCCGCAGGAAAATAAACAAAATTTTATGAGGCAACTTTTATGAAAGCAGTTATTTTAAATTCAGGACTAGGCAAAAGAATGGGGAAACTTACCGAGGATAAACCTAAATGCCTTGTTAATATTAAAGATAAAGAAACAATTCTTTTAAGACAGATAAAAATGCTTGAAAATGCTGGTATAAAAGATTTTTTAATTACAACTGGGCCTTTTGAAGAAAAAATAAAAAAACATTTAAAAGAATTTAATAATATAAATATTGAATATGTAAATAATCCAGATTATGAAAATACAAATTATATTTATTCTATACTGCTTGCAAAAGAAAAAATTAAACAAGATATTTTGCTTTTACATGGAGATCTTGTTTTTGAGCAGAAAGTATTAAAACAGCTTTTAAGCTCTGAAAAAAAGAATGCAGTTTTAGTTGATAAAGATAATCTAAATTTGCCTCAAAAAGATTTTAAAGCTGAAATTAAAAATAATAGAATTTTAAAAATTGGAATAGATTTACTTGGCAAGGATTGTTTTTTTATGATTCCATTTTATAAACTTTCAAAAGAATTTATTAAAGAATGGATAAAAGAGATGGAAAACTTTGAAAAAAATAATAATTTAAAAGTATATGCTGAAAATGCTTTAAATGAAATATTAGAAAATTTAGAACTACTTCCTGAATTTTACGAAAATAAGCTGTGCATGGAAGTTGATGATATAGAGGATTTAAATCGTTTAAAAAATTATATTGAAAAAAATAAACTTTCATAGTTTTTAATCATTTTTTGAAGAGAAAATTGTTTTAAGGTTTTCTGTGAATTTTGAATAAGTTTTTCTCCGACTTTTTTATTTTCGAGTAGATAATTAATTTTTTTGGCAAGTTCAGAGGCTGTGTTTTTTTGAAGTATTATCCCGTTAAAATCATTAATAATTATATCTTTTGCGCCCGAGGTTTTTGTTGAAATAACAGGTGTTTTACATGTCATAGCTTCAAGTATAACATTACCAAATCCTTCATATTCTGAACTTAACACAAAAATATCAGCAGCATTTAAAAATTTAAAAGGATTTTCTTTAAAACCAAGAAAATTTACTTGTTTTTGAATTTTCAGTTTGTGAGTATATTCTTTTAAGACTTTTTCATCTGGCCCTTTTCCTAAAATTATTAACTGGCATTTTTTGTTTTTCAGGACAAGTTTGAAAGCATTTAAAAGAAGTGGAAAGTTTTTAACTTTTGTCAGTCTGCCACATGATATAATTGTTGGTGTTTTAAAGTCAATTTTATTTTTTAAGTTAGCTTTTATAAGATTTGTGTTAACACCATTATGAAGAATTTTTAATTTTTTAGCGGGAATGTTTAATTTTTTAAGATCAGCTACGATACCACTTGATAAACAGGTTATAATATCTGCAAATGGATAAAACATTTTAACTAGATTATATATTAAATAGTTTGCTTTGAAATTTTTATTTATATTATGTCTCTGGCTTACAATTACTTTGAAATTATTAAAGTGAAATAGTTTAGATATTATAGTTAGTATATTTGTGTGATCTAAAAAACTGATTATTATATCGGGGTTAATTTCTGGAATTACTTTTAAATTTAATTTGTACATGTATTTTATTACATCAAGTTTTAATTTTTTTTTAAGGTTAAAAATTTTCACATCTTTTGGTATATATTTTAAATATACGCCTTCTTTTTCAAAAAGGGCAATTGAAAGAGAGAATTTATTTCGATCAAGATATTTTAAAAGATAACTTACAATTCTCTCTGAACCGCCGCCGTTTAATGTTGGAATAATAAAAAGTATATTTTTTTTCATCTTATTAATTTTAAAAATTTAAGTGTTTTAATAATTAAATAATCCTGATAATAAATATTTTTCAGATTTTTAATTTTTAATTTATTTTGTTTTAAAATAATTAATTTTTTTACATTTTTTTGTTTCAGCATGAGATATTCTTTTAAAAAATCCTTGTCATACTGGGTTGGTTGAATAAAAATTATATTTTCAAATTGTTTTAAATTTATGTCAGGGATTTCTGTATATATTATATGGGAGTATTTTTCAGGTGGAAATGTATTTAAAATTAATTTGAAATTTTTTTCTTTATTTTTAAAAAGGTTAATTATCAGAATTTTTTTCATAATTATTTTTAACTTCAGCAATCAAAAGCAAAGTCACTAGATGCCTGGGCAAGCCCGGCATGACAGCTTTTTACCTGTCTTTACTGTCGATGAACTCGACTTTACTCGACCTTTGGTCGTTTACTGTTGACTTTAGTCAACTTTACTTTTTATAAATGTTTACAGGTTAATTTTTCTGTTTTTTGTTAAACTCAAGTTATAATTTACTATATTTTTTTTTTCTTGTCTATGATAATATTTTTATATGATTGGACTTGTTGCAAGTAAATATATAGTTTCTGGATTAAATACTTTTTTTAAATTCGTTTTAGGCTGGGGATTTTTTTTCCCACTTGGATTAATATTTAAAAGGAAAAAAAATAGATGGATTTTTATAGGGCGTGATGATGGCAGGTTTTTAGATAATGTAAAATATTTTTATCTTTATGTATCAGAAAATAAAAAAGAAATTGATTATTATTTTTTAACCCAAAATTTTGAGCATTATGTTTATCTTAAAAAAAATAATATAAGGGTTATTTTTCATCCTACCCTTAAAAGTTTTTATAAATTATTAACTTGCGATAAAGTTATAGTTGACAGTGATCAGTGGACTGATATTTTTAAATATCAGATTTTATGGAAAGTTTTTAAAGTTCAGCTCTGGCATGGAAGTGGTTTAAAAAGGATTGAGCTTGATAACCCAAAATCCCGGCCATTTAGAAAATGGAGAAAAATTACCGGCAGGTTTGCTGATTATAATTTGATTACAGCAAGTTCAGAATTTTTTGCCAAAAATTATTTTAAAAAAGCATTTAATTACTGGAAAATGGAAGTAACTGGTTTTCCGAGAAATGATATTTTTTTTAATATGCGAGACAAAAATTTAATAAATGTTGATTTAAAAACCTATTTAAAATGCCAAAAATTAAAAAAAGAAGGTAAAAGGATAGTTTTATGGGCCCCTACTTTTAGAGATACTGGCGGGGATCCTTTAAGTGATGGAGCGGTTTCATTTAACAGATTAAGTGAATTTGCAGACAAAAATAATTTAATTTTTGTTTTTAAATTTCATCCACATCCTAAATTCAAATATTTATCATATAATTCAAACAATATCTTTTTTTATGATAATTCAAAAGACGTTTATCCGTTTATGCGATTATGTGATTTATTAATTACAGATTATTCTTCAATTTATATTGATTATTTGTTAAGTCATAAACCGGTATTGTTTTTTTGTTATGATTTTGAAAAATATACTGGTAAAGATAGGGATATTAAATTTGATTATAACTTTTTTGGTTGTGGACCTAAAGTTAAAAGTAAAATTGAGTTTGAGTTTGAAGTTTTGAATATTTTAAAAAAAGAAAAATATTATTTAAAAGAAAGAGAAAAAGTTAAGAAGGTTGCGTTTAAATTTTATGACGGAAACGCTTCTAAAAGAATTTTTTCTTTTCTAATGAGGTGAAAATGAAAAAAGTTATTACATATGGAACCTATGATCTGCTTCATGTAGGGCATATAAGACTTTTAAAAAGGGCCAAAGAACTTGGGGATTATCTTGTAGTTGGGCTATCAACAGATGAATTTAATGAAATCAAGTGTAAAACAGCTTATCAAAATTACGAAAGTAGAAAAGAAATTCTTGAGGCTGTACGATTTGTTGATGAAATTATTCCCGAAAATAATTGGGAACAGAAAGAAGAAGATATTAAAATTAATAACATTGATATTTTTGTTATGGGTGATGACTGGAAGGGGAAATTTAATTATTTGAAAGATTTTTGTAAGGTAATTTATCTTAAAAGGACTTATGGTATTTCAACTTCTAAGATGAAAATTGATTTAAAAAACAGATGTTAATTAAAGTTTTTTAATTGTTATCTTTTGATAATTAAAATTTTGGACAGAGTTTTTTCTTTATGTTAAAATTTATCTATGAAAAATTTAGTTATTACCGGTGCGCGTGGTTTGCTTGGACAGACGATTATCAAAAAAATTACCGGGCACTACTCTGTGTTTGAGGTAGACCTTCCTGATATAGATATTACAAAACGTTCTTTTTTAAATATTTTAGATGAAGTGCGCCCTGATATTTTAATTAACTGTGCTGCTATGACAAGTGTTGATAACTGTGATTTGTTTAAAGAGGATGCTTTTGAAGTCAACTCCCAGGCTGTTGCAAAAATGGCAGAATTCTGCGGGGAAATTAATGCTCATTTTATTCACTATTCAACAGATTATATTTTTGATGGCAAAAAGGGTCCTTATTCAATAAATGATATTCCTAATCCTGTTAATTATTATGGATTATCAAAGCTTATATCTGAAGTTGAAATGTTAAAAAGAAATAATCTTTCAAGTTCATTAATTAGAACTAATGTTGTCTATGGCGGGGCTGGCAGGGCGGATTTTTTAAACTGGCTTTATAAACAGTTGAAAGAAGAAAAACTTGTCAGAATAGTGGATGATCAATATTCAAACCCATGTTTTGTGGAAGATTTAGCAGATTTTACTATTTTTTTAATGGAAAATAATTTTAAAGGGGTTTTTCATTCTGGAAGTCAGGATTATTTATCCAGGTATGAATTTGCCTGTAGTTTTGCAGAAACTATGGGATTCAGTAAAAAGCTGATACTTCCTGTTAAAACTTCCGAGCTGAATCAGAAGGCGGCCAGACCCTTAAAAGGTGGACTTGATATTTCAGAAACTCAGTCTAGGACAAATTTCACCTTTAAAAAAACATTTCAGTGTTTTGATATATTAAAAAAAGGTATAAATGAATGAAAATAATTACAGTATTTGGGACACGTCCAGAAGCTATTAAAATGGCGCCTCTGGTTTTGAAGTTGAATGAGAAAAAAATAGAAAATAAAGTAATAGTTACAGCACAACATCGCGAGATGCTTGATCAGGTTTTAAATATTTTCAATGTAACTCCTGACTATGATTTAAATATTATGAAACCTGGTCAGGATATTTTTGATGTTACGGTAAACGTTTTAAGCTCATTAAAAGACGTTTTTAACAAGGAGAAACCTGATTTAGTTTTAGTTCATGGTGACACTTCAACTACTATGGCGGCCTCTATAGCCGCGTATTACCTTAAAATTCCGGTGGGGCATGTTGAGGCCGGTCTTAGAACAAACGACAAATATTCACCATTTCCGGAAGAGATTAACAGACAGGTTACCGGGGTAATTTCAGATATTCATTTTGCTCCAACAAACAGGGCCAGAGAAAATTTAATTAAAGAAAATAAAAAAATTGAAAATATATTTGTAACAGGAAACACAATTATTGATGCTTTAAATATTGCAAAGAATTTTATAAAAAAGCAGAAACTTGAAAAAAAACTTGATAAGGAAGTTATAAAACAGACAAATAGTGATATATTTAACAAAAAACTTGTCTTAATTACGGGACACAGGCGAGAGAATTTCGGGCAGGGGTTTAAAAATGTTTTTAATGCGTATTCAGAGCTGGCAAAAAAATATATGCAGCAGATAAATTTTTTATATCCTGTTCATCTAAATCCCAACGTTAAAGAAATGGCTCAAAAAATGTTAAATAATATTTCAAACTTTCATTTAATTGCACCTGTGGATTATTTAAGTTTTGTTAACTTAATGCTTAAATCTCATATAATTATAACTGATTCCGGCGGTATTCAGGAAGAAGCGCCGGCTTTTGGCAAACCCGTGCTTGTAACAAGAGGTCATACCGAAAGGCCTGAGGCGGTAGAGGCAGGAACAGTTAAACTTGTTGGAACCAGTAAAGAAAAGATTATATCAACTTTCTGTAATATTTTTGATAATCCCCAAATTTATTATTCAATGGGGAAGGCAAATAATCCTTATGGGGATGGACTGGCTTGTGAAAGAATAATAAAGTCAATAAACTTCACAAAGTTAAAATAATGATGTATTATATATATGTTTTTGATAAAAATATGTCAAACTCAAGTTAAATAAGAAAATAATGATTGGAATAAAATGTTAAATTTTAATAAAAAAGTTTATCTATATATCTTTATATTAATTTTTGTTTTTTCTATTAATGTATCAGCTAAAACACGTCTGAAAGAGTTTTTTGATTTTGGAATAAACATATTTACCTACAGTTTTTCATTAAACGAGCTTGATTATGATGATTTTGCATCCCTTATAAAAAATAATGAAAAAATAGATGTTCAGGCTGAGTTAATAGTCAATTATATTTTTTATTCAGAAAAAACTCCTCTGGAAGCTCTTGATATACTTGAAGAAGATATTGCAAGAAGTTACCTTGAAGGCGAAGCTTTTGCTAATTCAGACTTTTTATTTACTTTCACAAATTTTTTATATTTATATTTCAATGATGATAATAAACTTACGTATTATATAGATTCTTTAAGAGAAATATCTCTTATAAAAAGAGTTCATTCAAATGATCCCTGGATATATATAATTTCAAGCATGATACAGTATTTTTATTCACGCACAAGTGCTATGGAGGATTATGAAATAGACTATTATGAAAATATTGAGTATGTTGTTCAAAGTGATCATCAGGATGCTAAAGTCAGTTTTGCAATAGGAAATTTTTTTAAAAAGACGGCCAGAAATAATCCTTCTGCACATAAACTTGCCGTTATACAATTTCAGAAAGCGGTTCACTTTGCCTCGGATGATACAGTATTAAAAATTGTTGCCTTAAAAAAATTTATTTCAATTATGGAAATTTATAAAACTTCTTTTGCCGAAGTGCCTGTATGGCTTGAGGAATTAATTTATCAGTACACAATAAAAGTTGACCCTAATGATCCCTATGCCTATAATAATCTGGCGTTTTTATACATAACCCGAACCGATAAAACAAAGGAAGGACTTGAGCTTGCAAAAGATGCTTATGAAATGAGAAAAGGGGATGCAAATATACTGGATACCCTTGCATATGCTTATTTTGCCAACGGGGATTTTGATAAAGCGCGCAAGTTTTTTGAAAAGGCCTATTCAGTTGAGCCTGATAATAAGAAGGTTTTAAAACATATCTCAGATTTCTATCTTGTTTTAGATCAGAGAGAAATTGCAAAAAAATATTTAAAAAAATATATAAAGCTTGAACCGGCAGATTTTCCTGCAATGAATAATCTAGCATATCTGCTTGCGATACTTGATAAAGAGCTGGATTATGCGCTTGAACTCATAACCGAAGTAATAGAAAATGCCTCAGAGCCAGACAACGTATATTATGATACCTGGGGCTGGATTCTTTATAAAAAGGGAGAATATGACAAAGCACGGGGTATTTTAGAAAAAATTCAGTCTTATGATGATGCTGAAATATTGATTCATAAGGCATTTCTTTATACAAAACTTGAAGAATATGACAAAGGGCTGGAATATTTTAGAAAAGTAATTAAAGAAATGCCTGATAATGATGACTTTTTAAATAATTATTTTGTTTTACGCAATTTGGTAGAAAATAATATGCTCAAAGAGTTTGAAAAAGAATTTATTTGGATGGATTAAATTATAATGATTTTGGATTTGCTCACCGATCTGCAGTGGAATGATTTTGTTGATATTTTTCTTGTTGCTTTCTTTGTATATTATTTTCTGTTGTTTATAAAAGGTACAAGAGCATTTCAGATATTTTTGGGAATGCTTTATATAATTATTCCATCGGTTCTTGCTACAATACTTGAGCTTAATACTTTGAAATGGATAGTTTCTAATATTATAATGATAGGAATTTTAGGCTTTATAATCATTTTTCAGCCTGAGCTTAGAAAAGTTTTTGAAAATATTGGTCGTCGAACTGCATTTGGAAAAAAAATTCTTAATGTTGAAGAAAAAAGTAAATTAATAGAGATGATAGTTGGAAGCGCTAAACTGCTTGCTAAAAATAAGCTCGGCGGTTTAATAGTTCTTCAGAAGGAAACAGGTCTGAAAGAATACATTGATTCAGGTGTTAAGATTCAGGCAATATTCTCAAAAGAACTTGTATTAACTATTTTTCAAAAAAAATCTGCACTTCATGATGGAGCTGTAATTGTAAACGGAAATATTATTGAAGCTGCCAGCTGTTTTTTTCCGCTTGTTGAGGACCGCAGACTTGATAAAAAATATGGTTCCAGACATCGTGCGGCAATTGGACTTACTGAAATTTCAGATGCATGTGTAATTACTGTATCAGAGGAAAGACAGACAATATCTTTTGTAAAAGAAGGAAGTTTAATTGAGGTAAATGAGATGATTCTTAAAAAACTCTTAAAGAAAGAGTTGATAGGGGATGAAAAATAATGTCTTTTGATGTTACAAAAGAAGTTCTTACAAAAAACATAGGATTAAAGCTTATATCATTAATAATTGCTTTTTTTCTGTGGGTATATGTGATTACAATAACAGATCCATATGTTGTAAGAAAAAAAGAAGTTCCTGTTAATATTAATAATTTAAATGAAAGACTTATTATAAAAGATAAACCTCAAACTGTAAACTTAAGTATAAGAGGAAGAAGGCGGGATATTATTTCTTTTGCCGACTCTATAAAGGCTTTTGTTGACATGTCAAATATAGATGAACCCGGTGTTAGAAATATTCCAGTTGAAATATCAAACTCCGACGAGTTTGAAATAGTTGGTATTAACCCTTCCGGCCTGGAGCTGAATATAAGACAGATATATGAAACAGTTTTAGATATTGATTATCAGATAATTAATCGCCAGGGCTATTATTATGAAATTTTAAACAATAAGCCCGAAACTGTTGAGGTTTCAGGAAATGTTGAGGATGTTAAAAAATGTTATATGGCAAGAGTTAATTTTGATTTAATGCGTTTATCAAGAGGAGAACACTCTATAAATGAGGAAGTCAATATTTTATCCTCTGATTACACTGTTATAGATAATGTTAAAACTGAACCTGACAGAATAGAACTATTATTTAAAATAAATGAATATCCGAGTGAAAAAAAGTTGATTAATCCTGTATTAGAAGGGGAACCTGCATCTGGAAATGTTGTTTATGGCATTGATGTAAAACCTTCTGCGGCAGATATTAAAGCTCATCCAGATTTATTAAAAAATATAGAGGCTGTAAAAACTGAACCTGTGAATATTTCGGGTATAGAAAGTAGTTTAACAAAAAGAGTAAGAATAGAAGAAAACTCTGATTATATTTTAATATCTGAAGATGAAGTAGAGGTTACAATTATTTTAAGAAAAGAAGACGGGGAGGAATAATGACTATTGGTGAATTAATAGAGGATTTAAAAAGCTCAGACTTTAATGTTGTCAGACGGGGACAGAAAGAAATAATTAAAATCCTGTCAACAACAAATGCTAAACAGCTTATAGATTATTATATTCAAAGCAGTGAATATGGTTTCAAGCAGAATGTTATGGAAATATTTATTTTAAACCCCGATCAGCAGTATTGCCAGCTTTTAATTGATGCTTTTCAATCTGAAAAGAATGAAGATTTAAAATTTTTAATATCTGTTGCGTTAGGAAAATCAGGAAATGAAAAAATTATAAATCATCTTGTTTCACTTTTTGACAGAAACGATTTTGTACTATGCCAGAAGGCAATGCTTTCTTTAAAAGCGATAAATAAATTCAAACCCTTAATTGATATGCTTAAAGAGGCAAAGGGACAGAAATTATACTATCTGAAAGAAACTTTAAAAAGAATCGAAAATGTTAAAGCAGACCTTCTTTATTCTTTAATTGATAACGAAAATCCGGACCTTTCAGGGGCGGTTTTAGAAGTTATGGGAACAATAAGAACAAAAGAAAATGTTTTTGAGCTTCTTAAGTATTTAAATAATTATAATTCCTCGATTTCAGATGCTGCAGCCGATGGCTTATTTGTAATAGGCGAATCAATTTCAGAGTTTTTAGGAGGAGAGCTTTTAAAAAATGATATAAGCAGAAATTATATGAAATATATTCCTGAAGTGCTTGCAAAATTTGGTCAACGTGGTCAGAGTGTTCTCTCCGATGTTTTAAAAAAGCTAAATCCTGATAAAGAGTATCTGGTTCAAAATATCGCCAGTAATATTGATTATACAGAAGAGAATGTAGAGAGACTGATTGAACTTATATCCTCTGTTTCAGTTGGAACAAAACTGGAAATTGCAAAGGCACTTTCTGCATTTGGCGAACAGGCTTCAGCCTTATATTATAAAAAACTTTACGAGGTGGAAGATAAAAATGTTAAAGCTGTTATTTTAGCTGGGTTTATCTCCAATGAAGAAATTAATCAGACAATTATTAATGAGGTATATAATTTTTCCGAGGAAGATGAGCTTAGAAAGATGCTTAAATATGTAATTGCACATACTGCTCCCTCAAATGCAATGAATCTATATACAGATATGTTAAGAAGTACCGACTTTTTTGAGCGGGAAGTTGGCGTAGATATAATAGAAAATATGAGAACTGAAAACTTCAGCTCGCTTATGGAAATATTAGGAACAAGTGTTTCAGGAAGCGGACAGATAATTTTAAATATAATTAAAAAAAATATTATGCGTTTAAAACCATTTATTATTAACCTTCTTAAAGAGGGAAATGATACTCAAAAAATATCAGCCGCTTTTGTAGTTGGAGAATTAAAAATTGACGAGGCTGTTAATCAGCTTGTGGCTTCTACAAAAGACGGAAATGAATGGGTTAGAAAATATTCTTTCCGCTCATTAAAAAATATAAAAGGGGAAGAAGAGGCAAGAAGACTTGCACCAGATTTTAATGAATAATCTCAAAGATTTAATTTGTTTTTCATATTTTACTGGCGATTTTTTAAAAAAATTAGCATATTTTAAAAATAATAGAACTTCTCTTTTGAAAAAAACTAGTCTGAACTTCTGTTTTGGTTCAAATCAAACCGCTGGATTATTTAATACAATTGAAGAGAATGAAAAACAAATAGAAAATATAATTTCTGAAGTTAAAACAGGCTCTCTAAAGGTTCTTACCGTAGAGGATAAACTATATCCGGAGGAATTAAAAAATATTTGTGATGCTCCTGTAATACTTTACTGCCGGGGAAACCCGGAATTGCTAAGTAAAAGAATGAAAATAGCCGTTGTGGGTGCCAGAAAAACAGATTTATATGGTAAGAAAGCCAGTCTGGAACTTTCACAAAACCTTGCCGGAAATGATTTCTGTGTTGTAAGCGGACTTGCCTATGGAATAGACGGGTTTGCACATGAGGGAGCGCTTAAAGAAGAAAACGGCTCAACTATTGCGGTACTGGCGGCCGATGGTATTTTTCCAAAAAGAAATAAAAAGCTTTATGATAATATTGAGAAAAAAGGATTGATAATTTCAGAATTTCCCACAGATTATTATGTGGGTGGTTCTATGTTTCTTGCAAGAAATAGAATAATTGCCGGCTTATCTAAAGGTGTAATAATAGTAAGGGCCACTCTTAAAAGCGGTTCTCTTTCTACCGCGAATTTTGCTCTTGATTATAATAGAGATGTTTTTGCACTTCCCGGTAACGTATATGAAAATTTATCAAAAGGGTCTAATCATCTTATAAGGCAGGGAGCAATTCCAGTAAGTTCATTTGAAGAAGTTGCAGAATATTATGGGGCATATGAAGAAAATAAATATTTAAATCAAAAACAGCAGAAGCTGGAACTTGAGGAAGAAAAAAAACCGGTTCTCCTTAAGGATGAAGAAGAAATAATTCAAAATATTGGTTATGAACCAGTTTTGTTTGACGAACTTTGTGAAATTACACGGTTTAAGGTAAGTAAAACAGCCCGGATTCTAACCAAGTTAGAACTTAAAGGATATATAAAAAAAATAAGTGGCTCAAAGTATATACGGTTATAAATTTTAAAAATATGTTTTTTTAAGTTTGACAATATTAATTTTCTATTTTACCTTTAAAAAAACAAAAATTAAATACGGGGTTTAGCATATGCCAAAAAAATTGTTGATAGTGGAATCTCCTGGAAAAATAAAAACGCTTGAAAAAATTTTAGGTAAAGATTATGTGGTTAAAGCATCTAAGGGCCATATAAGAGATTTGCCAAAAAAAAAATTCGGCATAAAAATTGATAAAAAGAATTTTGAGGCTGAATATCAGATAATGCCCGATAAAAAGAAAGTTGTAGAGGAACTTACAAAATTCAGCAATAAAGGCTATGATATATTATATGCTCCTGACCCTGATAGAGAGGGGGAGGCAATTGCATGGCATTTGCTGAAAATACTCGGAGGGTCTGAAAAAGATAAATGCCGGGTAGTATTTAATGCAATAACCCCTTCTGAGGTAAACCGCGGAATAGAAAACCCGTCCTATCTTGATAAAAATAAAGTGGACGCCCAGCAGTCTAGGAGAATACTTGATAGAATAGTTGGATATAAACTTTCCCCTTTCTTGTGGAGAAAGGTTGATAGAGGATTATCTGCCGGACGTGTTCAGTCAGTTGCACTTTTACTTGTAGTAGAGCGCGAAAAGGAAATTGAAAAATTCGAGCCTGAAGAATATTTTATTTTTACAGCAGATTTTAATGCAGAAAAAATAAAACTGAAAGACACAAAACTTATAGAGGTTGATAATGTAAAACTTCCTAAAATTGATTTAAATAAAGAAAAGGCAGAAGAATTTAAAAAGAAAATTGAGGCCTCAAAAAATAAGTTTGAAATAAAAGATGTCAAAAATAAAAAGAAAAGAGTGTCTTCGCCTAAACCGTTTATAACGTCAACACTTCAGCAGGAGGCTTCCCGCATCATAGGTTTTTCGGCCAAAAAAACAATGATGGTTGCACAGTCTTTATACGAGGGTAAGTCAATAAAAGGCGAAAATTATGGTTTAATAACTTATATGAGAACTGATTCAACCCGTATTTCTTCTGAAGGGATTTCAATGGGTAAAAAATTTATTGAGTCAAATTATGGTAAGGAATTTTATGGAGGTCCAAAAGTAAAAAAAACAGCTAAAAATAAAAAAACTGTGCAGGACGCCCATGAGGCTATCAGGCCCGCTTATGTTCAAACCAAATTTTCTCCCGAAGAAATTGAATCATTTTTAAAACCAGATGAAAAGAAGTTATATAAGCTTATATGGAATAGATTTATTGCCTCTCTTATGAAACCCGCGATTTATGATGTTGAAGATATTTATATATGGGACGGTGATTTTGTATTTAACGTAAAATATGAAAAAATTGATTTTCCCGGGTATCAGATTATATATAAAAAAGAAGATGATACAATTAAACAGAAAGAACTTATAAAAATTAAAAAAGGTGATAAAACTGAGCTTGAGAAAGTGAAATGGGAGTCAAAATTCACCCAGCCTCCCGCAAGATATTCTGAAGCCTCACTTATAAGAAAACTTGAAAAAGAAGGGATAGGACGTCCATCAACCTATGCTACAATTGTAAACACAATTGTTGAAAGAAAGTATGTAAACAGAATAAAAAAACAGCTTTTCCCGACAAATCTGGGAATTGTTGTTAATCATATAATAAGTAGCACTTTTAAAAAAATTATCAATATAAAATTTACCGCAGGAATGGAAGAGAATCTTGATTTAATTGAATCAGGAAAACAGAAATATCAGAAAGTTATAAAGGATTTTTTCTTTGATTTTGAAAAAGAGCTGGAAAAAGCAAAGGATAAAGTTGCAAAAACAGCTATAGAAACAGATATTAAATGCGAAAAATGTAAATCAAATATGACCTTGAAGTTTCATGGAAAGCAGGCATTTTTAGCCTGCCCAAAGTATCCTGACTGTAAAAATACCATGTCGCTGCCTCCCGATGAAAAACTGATTCCCGCAGATTATCAAAAGGAAACAAAATTAAAACTATCTGATAGAAAAGAGGAGTTTAAAAAAGAGGCAGAAAAAGCTAAACAGTCAATAGAAACAGATGAAGAATGTGAAAAATGCGGCTCAAAAATGGTTATTAAAAGCGGAAGGTTTGGTAAATTCAAAGCCTGTTCCGGATATCCAAAATGCAAAAATACAAAGCCGATATTAGAGGATATAGGAGTTGATTGTCCAGATGGATGCGGAGGCAAAGTTGTTATTAAAAAATCCAAAAGAGGAAAACGTTTTTATTCCTGTTCTAATTATCCAAAATGTAAGTTCGCCTCTTTTGATGTTCCGACAGAAGAAAAATGTAAAAAGTGTGGAAAAACCAAGTTTAAAAAGTCTATGAAGGCTGAAAAAACTTATTGTAAAAATAAAGAATGTAAATCTTGACAAACAGCATACAGAATATTATAATTTATATCGTTTTAACGGAGAGATGTCCGAACTGGCTAAGGAGCCGGACTTGAAATCCGGTACGCGCGTAAGCGCAGTCAGGGTTCGAATCCCTGTCTCTCCGCCATTTACACTATATTATTTTGTTTTACTGGTACTATGGAGAGATGGCCGAGCTGGCTGAAGGCGCTCGCCTGCTAAGCGAGTATACGGACCAAAATTCGTATCGAGGGTTCGAATCCCTCTCTCTCCGCCACCTGTAATTCCAGATAATGATGCGCCTGTAGCTCAGCTGGATAGAGCGCCGGATTGCGGATCCGTAGGTCGGTGGTTCGACTCCACTCAGGCGTACCAGAATAAAATTTTTTTGGGTAACCAAAAAATATTATTATAAATATACGGAGAGGTGTCCGAGTTGGCTGAAGGAGCACGCCTGGAAAGCGTGTAAACGGGGACACTCGTTTCGAGGGTTCGAATCCCTCCCTCTCCGCCATAAAATTAAGTTTTTAATCTTAAATTTTTTACTGGAGAGATGGCCGAGATGGTCGAAGGCGCTCGACTCGAAATCGAGTAGGCGGCCACAAGCCGCCTCGAGAGTTCGAATCTCTCTCTCTCCGCCAGAATTATAATCAAAATCAGCCGTGCTAGCCGGGGAACCAGCGGTGCCCTGTACCTGCAATCCGCTATAGCAGGGGTTAATTCCCGACTGAGCCAACTGTGCTTTGAGGCAGGCTTTATTAAGTGGTGTTGATTGACGGGTCTTATGCAACAGATGCCTGTGAATTTCGTCAGGTCCGGAAGGAAGCAGCGATAAGCAGGAAAATCTGTGTGCCATAAGGGTGCCTGTCAGGAGCTAACTGATAAAGTACCGTTCAGGGCAGGGAGGCGAGGAAGGGTGCACGGCCCTAATATAAAATATGAATTTATATCGAAAATACAGGCCCAATAATTTTTCAGACATGGTACAGCAGGATTTTGCTGTTGGAACTTTGAAAAATTCAATAATTTCTAATCGAATTGCACATGCATATTTATTTGCGGGTCCAAGGGGCACGGGAAAAACTTCGCTTGCAAAAATTTATGCAAAAGCTTTAAACTGTCTTGATGAAAAATCATTTGAACCCTGTAATAAATGTAAAAATTGTGAGGATTTTAATAAAAACACTTTTATAGACTATTTTGAAATAGATGCAGCCTCAAATCGCAAAGTTGAAGAGATGAGAGATTTAATTGAAAAAGTTAAATATATGCCGGTTCAGGGTCAATATAAGGTGTATGTTATTGATGAGGCTCATATGCTTACACGTGAGGCTTCTAACGCCTTTCTTAAAACTCTTGAAGAGCCACCCTCTCATGTTATTTTTATTCTAGCCACTACTGAACCTCATAAAATATTAAATACTATTAAGTCAAGATGTCAGTTTTTTGATTTTCACCGGCTTGGTGTCAAAAAAATCAGAGAAAGACTTAAATTAATCTGTAAAAAAGAAAAAATTAAAATTTCAGATGAGGCGCTTGATTATATATCTCATTATGCTGAGGGAGGATTGAGAGATGCTCTTAGTATTTTAGACCAGCTTTGGGCTTTTTCTGACTCAGAAGTAAATATGGATGTAATAAATTCAGTTTTTTCAACTTCAGGATACGATTCTGTACTTGAATTTATCTATACTGCCTCTGGAAGGAAATATACTGAAATACTGGATTATACTACTAGATTATATGAAGAAGGAACTGATTTTAATATATTTTTAGAAGATATTTTAAGAATATTAAAGGATTTAATATATTTTAAATGGAATCCACAAAAAACTGATTTTTTACCTTATATAAAAAATAATTTAGAAAAAATAAATAAAATACCCGATGATTTTATTTATCAAATGCTGGATTCTGTGAATAAAGAGTATTATAGTCTGAAAAAAAGCGAGGATATTAAGCTTGGTTTTGAGCTTCTTATTTTCAGATTTTTAAAAAATGAAAAAGACTCTCAAAAAGAAAGTGATAAAAAAGAAACTGTTCCTGAAAAAATAAAGGTTGCTAAAAAAACAATTTTCGAAAAAAAATCTACTGATGAAAACAATTTTGCTGAAAAAGAAAATAAGTTTAATAAAACAACTGTTTTAAATGCATGGCATCTACTGGTAGAAAATATAGCCCAAAAAAATCTATTTATCTCAACCTGTCTGAGTTTTGCCAGAAAAAAAATTAATATGGAAAAACATGAATTAATGCTTATATTTCCTGCAGAATTTCAGTTTCATGTAAATATATTAAAAAGAGTGCATGACTTATTAAACGAAGAGTTTAATAATATACTCTGCAAAAAATTTAAAATTAATATTGAAATTTTAAAAAATAAACCTGATAATAATATTATAGAAAAAGAAAAAACAGAGGAAGAAAAAGCCTTGAATTCTCCTTTTGTTGAAAAATTGAATTCAAAGTTTAAAATTAAAAACATAAAAAAAGTATAGAGGAGGACTTTATAATGGGTAAAGGTAAATTTCCAAATTTTGGTGGTGGAAATATGAATCAACTGATGAAACAGGCGCAGAAAATGCAAAAAGAAATGGCAAAAGCACAGGAAGACCTTAAGGATAAAGAGGTTGAAGGTTCTGCTGGCGGTGGTATGGTAAAAGTCAGAATTACCTGTGATTATGAAGTGAAAAATGTTGATATTGAACAGGAAGTTATAGACCCTGATGATAAAGATATGCTTCAGGACTTAATTACGGCGGCATTTAATGATGCTTTAAACAAAGTAAAAGAAACAAGTGAAAGTCAAATGTCTAAGGTAACAGGCGGGGCAAATATTCCCGGAATGTTTTAAATATTAAAATGGCAGAAAAAGATTTATTAAATAAGCTGGTAAGTGAATTTTCAAGATTACCTTCAATTGGAAAAAAAACTGCACAGAGACTTGCCTATTTTATTATGAGCGAGCCGGAAGAAAAAGCACTTGGACTTGCTAATTCTATAATTGAGGCTAAAAAAGAGCTTTCTTTCTGTGAAAAATGTTTTAATTACACTCATCAGAAATATTGTCCTTACTGTTTAAGCAAAAGTAGAAACGGTGAGGTTGTTTGTGTAACTGAAACTCCAAAAGAAATAGAGGTGATTGAATCAACACATGAATTCAGCGGTAAATATCATGTGCTTCACGGGGTTATTGCGCCGCTCAAGGGAGTGACTCCCGAAGATTTGAAAATTAAAGAGTTAATTGCCCGCATTGAAGCAGATAATATTAAAGAGGTAATAATAGCACTGGATTTTTCAGTTGAGGCTGACGCAACAACTATTTATTTATCCAGACTTTTAAAACCTCTTGGTATAAAAGTTTCACGAATTGCCTCCGGTATTCCTGCTGGAGCTTCTCTTGAATTTGCAGATACTGTAACGCTGGGGCAGGCAATAAGAGGTAGAATAAATATATGAAGAATAAAAAATTAGTTATTTTAATAGAAATTGCGCTTACCGTTGCAATAGCCCTGATTTTAAGTAAAATACGAATCTGGAAAATGCCTCAGGGAGGCTCAATTACCCTTGAAGTACTACCACTTGCTTTTTTTGCCTATCGCAGGGGGTTTTCCAGGGCACTTTTTTCAGGGCTTCTTTATGGACTTGTTTCTCTTATGTTTATGGAAAATCCCATTGTTCATTTTTTTCAGCCCTTTTTTGATTATATTTTTCCGGCCCTCTCAATTGCAATATGCGGTCTTGGAAAGGATAAAGATCTTTATGTAAAAGAATTTCTCTTGTTTTTTGCCTTTATTTTTAAATTTTTATTTCATTTTACTTCAGGAGTTATATTTTTTGGACATTATGCCCCAAAAGGACAAAGTGCATATATATATTCAGCAATATACAATATTTCTTATATAGGACCTGCCGCTGTAGCAGTTATGATATTAATTTATGTATTTGACAGAAAAAAATTATTTAAATAAAAAAACAGAAAATACTCTGCTTTTAATACTATTTTTATTAATTTCGGTTTTTTTTATTTTTTATGGAAATATAAATACGGGATATTTCAGTGATAGTTATGTGAATTTTAGAATTTCAGAAAATTTCAGACTTTTTTTTTCAGAAAAAGGTTCTGGAGTATTTAATGAAAACCCAGTTTATCCTTTTTTAATAAATATTTTTTCTTTTTTCACATCAAATAATTATGCTGCTCTTTTTGTTAATTTTTTAGCCTTTTTTGCAGGGGCTTTTTATTTTTTTAAATTAATAAAATACTTTACCCGTAATATTTACGCTTCCTTTCTTGCAACGCTTTTTATGATAACAAATCCGGTTACCATGTTCTGGGCTCTTAGAATTATGCCGGATATATTATTTATGACGCTGACAATTGTTTTTTCCTATTATTTAATAATAAAAAAATACAATATTGCTTTTATTATTTTTTTAATATCAGTTTTTACAAGAACTGAGGGAGTTTTTTTATTACTGCCCTTTTTTATTCTTTTATTTAAAGAAAACAAAAAAAAATCTTTCATATATACAATTTTGTTTATAATTCTTTTTTATATTAAAGTTTTTGTGCTTAAATCCGGGGGAGGAGTAAATTTTGCAATAGCCCTTGCTAATTTTTCAGAGCTGGATTTAATTAATAATTTTAAAAACCATCTTTTTTCTTTTGAATATGTTTATAGCCTTCCTGTTCTTGTTATTTGTCTTGGCGGGCTGTTTTTTTTAATTAAATTAAAAAAACTTCAGTCTTCTTATTATATTATTTTTTATGTGTTTGGCGTATATTTTCTGATGAACGTGTTTTGGATATATGTTCAATACAGGCATTGGATACCGTTTATATGGATTTCATACGTTTTTGCAGGAGTGTTTTTTCATTATTTAATAGACGAAGTTAAAAAAATTCATAAAATTCTTTTAATCTTAATAATACTCTTTGCTTTTTTTACTGTTTACAATGTATATGAAACCTCTTTAAACCGTATAATAGAAACAAGACAGGCCCTATCTGATTTGCCGGCGGTGGGAGAATATATTTCAGAACTTGAACATGATTTTGTGATTACTAATCAGGAAGATATTCTGCCTTTTTTTAATGATGAAATAAACTACATATTTTTTGAAGAATTCGAAGAAATTATTGAATTAATTGATAAACAGGAAAGTATTTATTTTATACTTTCTGACTGGAAGTTTGTTGAGTATATTTCCTGGCCAAATATACTTGAGCCTGTCGAAGTATTTTCTTCTGAATATATAGTCAGCTATCCCTGTCTGCCATCAGAGGGAAATGCAAACTCCTGGAAATGGCTCCATGTTAAAGGGGATAAAATGAAAGTTAACACAACAGTTTATAAATTAAATAAAGTTAATTTTTTAAAAAAATTCGCCCAGAGAGCTTTTGATTTTGAAAATTATGAGCTTGCCCTTTTTTATGTAAGAAAAGCTCTTGATTTTTCATCAGATGATACGGAACTGCTTGGTGTTAAAAAGTTTATACTTTATCATTGTGCTCTTAATGCAGAAAATCGCGACAGACGTGAGAATTTTATTTCAAGAGCTATTGAAATACCTGTTAAATCGGGAATAGAAGACGAGCTGGAAAAATTAAATGAAAAATAAAAAAAATATTCTGATTTTCACAAATATTATATATTCTCTTCCTTTTGACAGGGTTACAATTTCAAAGTTTAAAGCCTTAAGCAGACATTTTAATATTTTTGTTTTTGGAAGAAATTATGAAATTTTATACACTAGAATTTATTTATACGCCTCTTTTTTTCTGATAAAAAACTTCAGAAACAGAATATTAGATAAAATTGTTCTTTATATGGCGGCCCTTTTTTTTCTTCCTGGAATTATTTCAAAAAACCATATTAAATATATTATTTTTCAAAACGCATATGATTATCCTGTTATGTTTTTTTTAAGACTGCTTTATGGGAAAAAACTGCAAATAGTTTTAGAATTTCACGGAAATATGTTTGAATCCTGCAGGTATTATCAGATGAATAAATTGAAACAGAAAATAGCTCTTTTATGGACAAAAAAATCAATTCAGCTATCTGATAAAATCAGAACCGTGTCAACAAAATGTGGTATAAAAAGGAAAAATACAGATGTAATGTTCCCGGAAGATATGAATATTAACTATTTTATCAAACCTCTTGAAGTAGACAGAAGAAAGCAGATTCTTTTTGCCGGGGCCCTGAATAAAGTTAAAAATATTGAGGAGATAATTAATTTTTTTGATAAGTATATGGCAAAAAAAGGATATAGTCTTGTGATTGCAGGAGAAGGTCCTTATAAAGATGCACTCGAAAAATACGCTTGCAGCAGAAAAAGTAACAGTAAAATATTATTTAAAGATTTTTTATCAAAAGAGCAGCTTAAATATGAGTTTTATAAAAGCCAGATAATGATAATATGTTCCCATTATGAGGGTTTTGGTAAAATCGGAATAGAGGCTGCTTCGGCCGGAGTAAAGGTTTTTGTAAAAAGCAACTGTGGTCTTGCAGATTATATTCCCGGCAGGTATGTATATAAAAATACCGAAGAGCTGGCCCAAAAAATAAATAACGTGCAAAACTATGATAATTCATTTATAGAGCAATTTATTGATGATAAACATTATATTAATTCTAAAAAAAATTTTTTTAATAACTGGAATTTTGGCAGAAGCAAAAAAAGTAATCTGTAAAACTTTTAAAGAGGAGTACTTATGGACCCGGTAATTATAATAATAATTTTTTTAATATCTGTATTTAGTCAGGTTGTAATAATGAAAATATCAAGAAAATATAATCTGTATGATATGCCGGGCGAAAGGAAAATACATAAAAAACCAGTTTCCAGGTTAGGGGGTATTGGAGTTTTTATTGCTTTTTCAGCGGGCTTTTTTTTATCAGGATTATATCAGAACCCCCGTCTTCTCTTAATCTATACAGGTAGTTTTTTAATTTTTATTATAAATTTATTTGATGATATAAAAGAAAAGGGAATAAACAATAAAATTAAACTGTTAATTACTGTAGTTATAGCTCTTATTATGTATTCTCATGGGCTCAGGGTTACTTTATTTCTGCGGACAGAATGGCTAATGATCCTTTTAACTGTTTTATGGGTAACAGGAATAACAAATTCTTTTAATCTTCTGGATAATATGAACGGATTATCTTCTGGAATAACTATTATTGCTGCCGTTTTTTTTGCTGTAGTTTTTTACTATCAGAATATTTATGAATTATCTGGTTTGATGATTTTACTTATTCCGGCAGTAGCGGGTTTTTTTATTTTTAATTTTCCAAAAGGTAAAATATTTTTAGGGGACGCCGGTGCGAATTTTAACGGTTTTTTACTTGCGGCTGTTTCTGTTACAGGAACTTATATTATTACAACCCGTTTAACCAGGCTACCTGTTATAGCACCTCTTTTAATATTATCTGTTCCTATATATGATACTTTATCTGTAATTATAATTCGTAAATTAAAAGGTTATTCAATTTTCAGGCCGGATAATAATCATATTTCGCACAGACTTGTAAAAATGGGATTTACAAATTTCAATGCAGTTCTGATGATTTTTTTAATTTCCATAATCACGGGGATAAGTGCTATAATGCTCAGAGATTTATATTTATGGTCGGCACTGCTTCTATTGGGGCAGGTTTTTATAATTTATATATTTTTTACTATTCTGGTTCATGTTGGGAAAAAAAATTAAAATAGCACATATAATTACACGTTTAATAATAGGTGGTGCTCAGGAAAATACTCTTTACACAGTTGATGCTCTGCAACGCTCAAAGGATTTTGATGTACACCTAATCAGTGGTGAAACGCTTGGGCCGGAAGGAAAGCTATATGAAACCGGCGAGTTTAAAATAAACAAACTATATGTATGTCCTTATTTGACGCGGGAAATAGAACCGATTAATGATATAAGGGCAATAATTAACCTGTACAGATATTTCAAAAAACATAAATTCGATATTGTTCATACCCATAGCTCAAAAGCAGGAATAATTGGAAGGGTTGCCGCATTTATGGCCGGGGTTCCCTCTATATATCATACAATTCACGGATTACCATTTCATCCCTTTGAAAAAAAATATAAAAATTTTATTTATATTATTTCAGAAAAATTAGGGGCTCTCATAAGCACAAAAATTATTTCTGTATGTAAAACAATGACTATAAAAGCTTTAAAAGAAAAAATAGGAAGAAAAAGGCAGTATGTAACAATCTACAGCGGGATGAATTTAAGGCGATATGATAAAGAAAAAAATATTGTTCAAATAAAAGAGAGAAGAAAATATTTCGGGATAAAAGAAAAAGACTTTGTTTTTGTAAAAGTTGCCAGGTTATTTGAGTTGAAAGGACATGAGTTTGTTATAAAAGCATTAAAAAAAATTCATCAAAAAGGATATAAAAATATAAAGGTTCTTTTTGTAGGGGATGGAATTTTAAAAGAAAAACTTGAGAAAATGGCTTCGGATTATGGTATAAAAAACAGTATTATTTTTGCCGGACTTGTTCCGCCAGATAAAGTTCCGGATTATATTGAAATATCTGATTGTGTAGTGCATGCGTCTTTAAGAGAGGGGCTGGCAAGGGTTATACCCCAGGGTTATTTAATGAAAAAACCAGTTATAAGTTTTGATGTGGATGGTGCCTGGGAACTGGTTCAAAATAATAAAACTGGGTATCTGGTACTACCTAAAAGTGTAAAAAAACTTTCAGTGGCAATGATAGATGTTTTTGAAAATCCTAAAAAAGCGCATAAAATGGCTCTTAATGGCTATGAAATTGTAAAAAAGCGTTACCCTCATACTAGAATGGTTGATGATATAATTCGTTTGTATAAAGAATAGAGTGTCTTTTTTTTCCACTCGCGCTCCTATCGGCCTCTATCGTCTCACCTCTCACTTCTAACTTCTCACGGCTCTTCTCGACCTGACCACTCGTTTTACTGAAAGAGGAAAGTGGTACGCAAAAAAAAAGGTCAAAAAAATCCTTGACATGCAGGATTATATAGAGTAGATTTGTGGAACGCTCAAACGAGGTATAACTCAAAATGAGCGAAGGGAAACCGGGACGAAAAACTTTTTACAAAAAAAAGTTGACAAAGACCGGGTGACCGTAGTAAAATCATGAACGCTGGAAACAGCAAAAGATCATTGAAAACTGAATAGTCTGAAGAAGATAGGGTTAAACAAGGAAACAACCCGTCAATTTGATTTTTATAAACAGTAGAAAGTTAGGAAATCAAACCGACTCTGAAGTAAGAAAATAACGATTAATACGCAAGTGTTAATTGTTAGCATAGAATTACAACGGAGGGTTTGATCCTGGCTCAGGACGAACGCTGGCGGCGTGTCTAATACATGCAAGTCGAGCGAAAGGTATCCGAAAGCTTGCTTTTGGATATTCTTTAGCGGCGAACGGGTGAGTAACGCGTAAACAATCTGCCTCTGGATTCGGGATAACATCGGGAAACTGGTGCTAACACCGGATATAATACTAAGGTAGCATTATCTAAGTATGAAACAGGGCATTAGCTAGGTCCAGAGATGAGTTTGCGTCCCATTAGCTAGTTGGTGAGGTAAAGGCTCACCAAAGCGATGATGGGTAGCCGGCCTGAGAGGGTGAACGGCCACATTGGAACTGAGACACGGTCCAGACTCCTACGGGAGGCAGCAGTAGGGAATATTGCGCAATGGGCGATGAGCCTGACGCAGCGACGCCGCGTGAACGATGAAGGCCTTCGGGTCGTAAAGTTCTGTCAGCAGGGAAGAAGGTAGTATAGGTGAATAATCTGTATTATTTGACGGTACCTGCAGAGGAAGCCCCGGCTAATTACGTGCCAGCAGCCGCGGTAACACGTAAGGGGCAAGCGTTGTCCGGAATCACTGGGCGTAAAGGGAGCGTAGGCGGTAATGTAAGTCAGATGTGAAAGTTTGCGGCTCAACCGTAAAATTGCATTTGATACTGCGTTACTAGAGTATCGGAGAGGAAAGCGGAATTCCTGGTGTAGCGGTGAAATGCGCAGATATCAGGAGGAACACCAATGGCGAAGGCAGCTTTCTGGACGATAACTGACGCTGAGGCTCGAAAGCTTGGGGAGCGAACAGGATTAGATACCCTGGTAGTCCAAGCCGTAAACGTTGGATACTAGGTGTGGGAGGTACCGACCCCTTCCGTGCCGCAGCTAACGCATTAAGTATCTCGCCTGGGGAGTACGCTCGCAAGGGTAAAACTCAAAGGAATTGACGGGGGCCCGCACAAGCGGTGGAACATGTGGTTTAATTCGATGCAACGCGAAGAACCTTACCTGGACTTGACATCCTCTGGCATCATTAGAGATAGTGACTTCCCTTCGGGGACAGAGAGACAGGTGCTGCATGGCTGTCGTCAGCTCGTGTCGTGAGATGTTGGGTTAAGTCCCGTAACGAGCGCAACCCCTACTATTAGTTACCAGCGGGTAATGCCGGGCACTCTAATGGAACTGCCGGTGATAAACCGGAGGAAGGCGGGGACGACGTCAAGTCATCATGGCCTTTATGTCCAGGGCTACACACGTGTTACAATGGGGTGTACAGAGGGGCGCGAAGCCGCGAGGTGGAGCAAATCCCAAAAAGCATCCCCCAGTTCGGATTGTAGGCTGCAATTCGCCTGCATGAAGGAGGAATCGCTAGTAATCGCTGATCAGCAGGCAGCGGTGAATACGTTCTCGGGCCTTGTACACACCGCCCGTCACACCACGAAAGTTGGTTGTACCTGAAGTCGTCGGCCTAACCGCAAGGAAGGAGACGCCCACGGTATGACTAATAATTGGGGTGAAGTCGTAACAAGGTAGCCGTATCGGAAGGTGCGGCTGGATCACCTCCTTTCAAGGAGTAAAGAAGGCACACATTCGGAAGGGTGAGAACCTAGAAGAAAGTGAGCCAGAGACTCCAGGTCGGTCATATAGGAATATATGATTGTAAAAAAGGAAGGGTTGTAACTTAAAAAAGCTCTATCCTTCAGACTGATTCAGATAAATGATAGAAATAGCACAATTCTTGATAAAAACGGGGAAAATCCTTAGCGAGAATTGTAATAGAAACAGGAAGGTCATTGACAACTGCATAATTGATAACAAAGCCGAAGGCAACAAGAAATATTGTAGCCGAACATGCGAACTTTTAAAAAAGAGTTCAGCATACAAAGCGTAAGAAGAGTTTAGTTAAATTATTAAGAGCGTACGGTGGATGCCTTGGCGTTGAGAGGCGAAGAAGGACGTGGTAAGCTGCGAAAAGCTACGGGGAGGCGCAAGCAACCCTTGATCCGTAGATGTCCGAATGGGGGAACCCGGCAGATGAAGAATCTGTCACTTTGCATTGAACACATAGATGTAAAAGAGCTAACCTGGTGAAGTGAAACATCTCAGTAACCAGAGGAAAATAAATCAAAAGAGATTCCGGAAGTAGCGGCGAGCGAACCCGGAGTAGTCCAAACCACAATGATGTCAAGATTGCAGTCGTTGTCATTGTGGGGTAGAGGGTTTTACCTGGAAGAGTCTGCAAGCTCTTCGATCAGTAAGAAATTCTTTATATAGAAGAATAACCTGGGAAGGTTAACCATAGAAGGTGAAAGTCCTGTATTCGAAATATAAAGAACTGATTGGGGTAACAACCCGAGTAGGACCGGACACGAGAAATCCGGTTTGAATCAGGGTGGACCATCATCCAAGACTAAATACTACTCAACGACCGATAGTGAAGCAGTACCGTGAGGGAAAGGTGAAAAGGACCCCGGGAGGGGAGTGAAAAAGAACCTGAAACCGTATGCTTACAAGCTGTCAGAGCGGATTAATTCCGTAATGGCGTGCCTTTTGGAGAATGACCCAGCGACTTACTGTATGAAGCAAGGTTAAAAGCTGAGAGGCTTGAAGCCGAAGCGAAAGCGAGTCTTAACAGGGCGAAAGAGTTGCATGCAGTAGACCCGAAACCGGGTGATCTAGGCGTGGCCAGGTTGAAGTCTCGGTAACACGAGATGGAGGACCGAACCAGAGGAAGTTGAAAATTCCGTGGATGAGCTGCGTTTAGGAGTGAAAAGCTAATCGAACTCGGTGATAGCTGGTTCTCCCCGAAATAGCTTTAGGGCTAGCGTTATGAAGTAAGTTATGGGGGTAGAGCACTATTCGGATCTTCGGGGGCTTGACCGCTTACCGAACCCTTATAAACTCCGAATACCATAACTGTAATCATAGCAGTCAGACTGCGACTAAAAGAGCCGTAGTCAAGAGGGAAACAGCCCAGATCAACAGCTAAGGTCCTCAAATTATGACTAAGTGCATAAAAGGAAGTGAAAATACACAGACAACCAGGAGGTTGGCTTAGAAGCAGCCATCCTTGAAAGAGTGCGTAACAGCTCACTGGTCAAGTGCTTTTGCGCCGAAAATTACCGGGGCTAAGTCATATACCGAAGCTTTGAAATTGAAGTAACTTGTTATTTTGATTGGTAGGGGAGCGTTCTGTAGTAAGAAGAAGGGTGACCGGAAGGGAGCCTGGATGAATCAGAAGTGAGAATGCTGGGATAAGTAGCGAAAAAGAAGGTGAGAATCCTTCTCATCGAAAACCTAAGGGTTCCTGGGGAAGGTTCGTCCTCCCAGGGTTAGTCGACCCCTAAGCCGAGGCCGAAAGGCGTAGGTAATGGGAAACAGGTTAATAATCCTGTACCATGTAATTATTGTTTGAACAGAGGAGGAACACAGGAAGATAGACCAGCTCTGTTAAAGGATTCAGGGCCAAGCACGAAGGCGGATAAGGCAGGAAGAAAACGTCTTATCGTAACGCGGAAGTGTGACGGGTAGCTGGCAAATGCCGGTGGACTGGTTGATTCTACACTGACAGGAAAAGCTTCGAACTGTGAGATAATTATGTGATCGTACCGTAAACCGACACAGGTAGGTGAGGTGAGTAACCTAAGATGCGCGAATGATATGCTGTCAAGGAACTCGGCAAAATGGCCCCGTAACTTCGGGAGAAGGGGTGCTTTGCTAGTGTATTAAGAGGGTTAAACCAATTAATGCGCGAGAAAGCCGCAGTGAAAAGGTCCCTACGACTGTTTAACAAAAACACAGGACTCTGCTAACACGTAAGTGGAAGTATAGGGTTTGATACCTGCCCGGTGCTGGAAGGTTAAAAGGAGGAGTCATCCGTAAGGAGAAGCTCTGAATTGAAGCCCCAGTAAACGGCGGCCGTAACTATAACGGTCCTAAGGTAGCGAAATTCCTTGTCGGGTAAGTTCCGACCTGCACGAATGGTACAACGATGGGGACGCTGTCTCGATGGCATGTTCGGCGAATTTGTAGAGTTTGTACAGATGCAGACTACCTGCAATAGGACGGAAAGACCCCGTGGAGCTTTACTGTAGCTTAACATTGGTTTTGGGTATAACATGTACAGGATAGTTGGGAGACGAAGAAGTGTGGGCGTCAGCATGCACAGAGTCGTTGGTGGGATACCAACCTTGTTATATTGAAAATCTAACCTTGTACCGTAATCCGGTATGGGGACAGTGTTAGGCGGGCAGTTTGACTGGGGCGGTCGCCTCCTAAAGAGTAACGGAGGCGCTCAAAGGTTCTCTCATCGCGGTCGGCAATCGCGAGACGAGTGCAAAGGCATAAGAGAGCTTAACTGCGAGACAGACATGTCGAGCAGGTGCGAAAGCAGGACTTAGTGATCCGGTGGTTCCGAATGGAAGGGCCATCGCTCAACGGATAAAAGCTACCCCGGGGATAACAGGCTAATCTCCCCCAAGAGTCCACATCGACGGGGAGGTTTGGCACCTCGATGTCGGCTCATCGCATCCTGGAGCTGAAGCAGGTTCCAAGGGTTGGGCTGTTCGCCCATTAAAGCGGTACGCGAGCTGGGTTCAGAACGTCGTGAGACAGTTCGGTCCCTATCCATTGCAGGCGGAGGAAAATTGAAGAGGGCTGTCCCTAGTACGAGAGGACCGGGATGGGGTGACCCCTGGTGTACCAGTTGTCGTGCCAACGGCACAGCTGGGTAGCTAAGTCACTGACGGATAAGTGCTGAAGGCATCTAAGCACGAAACCGGCTCTAAGATAAGTTTTCCCACTCTATTTATAGAGGTAAGGTACCTTGGAGACTACGAGGTAGATAGGCTGGGAGTGTAAGTATAGCAATATATTGAGCTGACCAGTACTAATAGACCGAGGATTTAACTAAACTCGTCGGCGAAAGTTTGGCAACAGTATTAAAAAGTTGTTTAAGGTAAAGGAATCAATTATGCAGAGACCTCCCCTGGTCTGAAAAGCTTAAAAGCTAAAAACAGAGAAAGTGGTCAGACCTCCAGAAATTCAAAAGAATTTCATGGCGGTGCAGACCCCGAGAGCTTTTCAGAACAGGGGAGACCCGAAAAGATTTTCCGGTGGCAAATCGTTGGGGAAACACCTGAACCCATCTCGAACTCAGTAGTTAAGCCTAACAGAGCCGATGGTACTGCGTCAAGCGCGTGGGAGAGTAGGTCGCCGCCGGGACTAATATTAAAAAAGGTCTGGATTTCTCCAGACCTTTTTGTGTTATTAAGGGGTCAGGTCTCCGGAATTC
>JBNJGP010000024.1:0-33421 GCA_051747805.1 Candidatus Muiribacteriota bacterium | reverse complement strand
TATTACACCAATAGCAATGGAAAAAGAACTAAGATTCGCAATCAGAGAAGGCGGAAGAACTGTTGGTGCTGGTGTTGTTACAGAAATACTTGACTAAGAGAGGAATAAAATGCGAGAAATAATTACACTTGAATGTACAGAATGCAAAAACAGAAACTACAGTACTAAAAAGAATAAGAGGCTTCATCAGGGCAGAGTTGAGTTTAAAAAATACTGTCCTCATGATAGAAAACACACAGTACACAAAGAAACAAAGTAATAAAAACATTTAAGGCGGGGGTAGTAGCTCGAACTGGTAGAGCGTCGGTCTCCAAAACCGAAAGTTGGGGGTTCGAGTCCTCCCTACCCCGCCATATTTGATACCGGGAGTTTTTATAGTTATGAAAAAGATTAAGAAGTTTTTATCAGAAGTCATGGCGGAATTGAAGAAGGTATCATGGCCTTCTAAAAAGGATATAATGATTTCTACAAATATTGTGATTACTTTATCTGTAATAGCTGGTTTATATATATTTGTGGTAGATTCGATTTTTAATTATCTGATTAATCTGATAATAATGTAAGTAAGGAGCCTGTATGGAAAAGAAATGGTATGTCGTGCACACTTATGCAGGGCAGGAAGATAAAGTAAAATTAAATCTTGAACAGAGAATTGAAAAAATGCAGATGGGTGATTTTATTCATGATATAATCATTCCGAAAAAAAAGGTTTATGAATATAAAAATAAAAAAAGAAAAGAAGTAGAAAAGAGAATATATCCTGGGTATGTCATGGTAGAAATGATTGTTACTGATGATTCCTGGTTTGTTGTAAGGAATACGCCGGGGGTAACCGGTTTTATTGGAATTGGTAATAAGCCAACTCCTATAAGTGATAAAGAGGTTCAGAATATTTTTGAACAGATTGGTCATGGTGTTAAAACAAAGAAAGTTGACTTTGAGCTTTCAGTTGGTGATAAGGCTAAAATTACTGATGGACCTTTTGAAGACTTTATTGGTGAAATTAATGATATAAATATGGAAAAACAGGTTGTTAAAGTAAAGCTTAAAATATTTGGGCGTGAAACACTGGTTGAACTTGGATTTAATCAGGTAGAAGAAGCGTAATAGTAAGGAGGAAAAATGGCTAAAAAAATAATGGCTCAAATCAAGCTGCAGATACCAGCTGGAAAAGCTAATCCTGCTCCGCCGATTGGACCTGCTTTAGGTCAGCATGGCGTTAATATTATGGGTTTTTGTAAAGAGTTTAACTCTAAAACCCAGAAGAAGGCAGGCTCAATAGTTCCGGTTGTTATTACTGTTTATAAAGATAGAACTTTTAGTTTTATTATGAAAACACCGCCTGCATCTGATTTGTTAAAAAAAGCTGCGAAAGTTCCTAAAGGTGCTGGTAATCCACTAACTGAAAAAGTTGGCAAGGTTACAAAAAAACAGCTGGAAGAAATTGCAAAAATTAAAATGCCTGATTTAAATGCAAACACTGTTGAGGCAGCGATGAAAATTGTTGCTGGAACAGCTAAAAACATGGGCATTGAAGTAGTTTAAAAATTTTTACGGGAGAGACTTTTTAAGTTTCGCTTGCACCGGAAGGAGAAAAAATGAAAAAAAGAAGTAAAAGATATCAAGAAGCTTTAAAGCTTGTTGATAGGGAAAAAAATTATTCGGTTCAGGAAGCTATAGAACTGATTAAAAAATTTCCTCAGACAAAATTTGATCAGACCATTGAATTTCATTGTATTCTTGGTCTTGATCCAAGAAAAGCAGATCAGCAGATTAGAGGAACTTTAATGCTTCCTCATGGAACAGGTAAAACAAAAAAAGTTGTTGCTTTTGTTGCTGCTGACAAGGAAAAAGAGGCTCAGGAAGCTGGTGCTGATATTATAGGTAATCAGGAATTGGCCGCAAAAATTCAGAAGGGCTGGCTTGAGTTTGATGCTGTTGTTGCTACTCCAGATATGATGAAGGTTGTAGGTCGACTGGGAAAAATCCTTGGTCCAAGAGGAATGATGCCTAGTCCAAAAAACGGAACAGTTACTCCAGATCCGGCTTCTGCTATTAAGGAAATTAAAGCAGGAAGACTGGAATATAGACTTGATAAAAATGCCATTGTGCACACAATTATAGGTAAAGAAAGTTTTGATAATGAAAAAATTGCTCAAAATTTCAAGAAAATGTTTTCTACATTATTGAAAGTGAGACCTTCTGCAGCCAAGGGTCAATATGTGAAATCTGTTGCAATTGCTCCAAGTATGAACCCGGGAATAAAACTTGATATTTCTGCTTGCAGAAAATTTGTAGAAGGTGTATAATATACGAAATTAAAAATTAAATTGTGTCAGAGACAGCTGGTGACATAAGTCTTAAATTTAAAACCAGCCTAGACAGGAATAGATTAATAAAACTTTCCGTCTGAGGCTGGCGGAAAGTTTTTTTATTTAAAGGAGGTGAGAAAGTGCCAACACCTGAAAAAGTTAAAGAGGTAAAATCAATAGGCGAAAAGCTCCAGAAATCAGTAAACGTAATGATTACAGATTATAAAGGGCTCAATGTTGAGGAAGTTACCGATCTTAGAAAAAAATTCAGAGAAAACAATGTTGAATATTTTGTGGCAAAAAATACTTTGCTGAAAAAAGCAATTAATTCTGTTGAGTTTCCTGAAGTTGATGAATTTTTAAAAGGGCCTACTGCGGTAGCAATATCTTATGATGATCCGGTTGCACCAGTTAAAGTTGCAACTGAATTTATAAAAGATCTGCCTAAGCCAAGGAAATTTTTAAAAATTAAAACTAGTGTTATGGAAGGTAGAGTTTTAACCGAAGAAGAAATTAAAACTCTCGCGGAAATTCCTTCAAGAGAAGAGCTTGTTACTAGATTTATAAGAGCCTTGAATTCACCAGTTCAGGGATTTGTAAATGTTCTTGCGGGACCGCTGAAAAACTTTGTAAACGTTTTAAATTCAATTAAAAACGAAAAAGAAGATAATTAAATCAGGAGGAATTAAGTAATGAAAAATGAAGAAATTTTAAAGGCAATTGAAGAAATGAGTGTTTTAGACTTAGTTGAGCTTGTAAAAGAAGCTGAAGACAAATTTGGAGTTTCTGCTGCAGCACCTGTTGCAATGGCAGCTATGCCTGGCGCTGGCGCTGGCCCGGCTGAAGAAGAAAAAACCGAGTTTGATGTAGTTCTTGCAGGATTTGACGCACCAAAAAAACTTAAAGTTATCAAAACTTTAAGAGAAATCACTGGTCTTGGTCTTAAAGAGGCAAAAGAAGTTGTTGATACTGCACCAAAAACAGTAAAAGAAGCTGTTACAAAAGAAGAAGCTGAAGAAGTTAAGAAAAAACTTGAAGACGTTGGTGGAAAAATCGAACTTAAGTAATTTCTATAATATTTTTTCTATACTGTCCGGCAGACTTTTTTGTCGGGCAGTAAATTTTTTCTAAATTAAATTTGACATTCAAAAAACATATTGATATAATTTTCTAACTTTGGGATACCTGTGTCCTGTATTTACATAATCTCAATAATTCAAGGGGGATGTTCTTAATGCCTGAATTAAAAAAAACGGCGGATCGCACAAAAGTAAACTTCGGTTCTAGACGACAAATCATGGATATTTATGAGCTTATTAAAGCACAGACTAGCTCTTATAACTGGTTTATTCAGCCTGAACTGAAGCATGAAGAAAGAAAAAGAAGGGGATTACATGAGGTTTTTCTGGAAATATTTCCTATAAAAGATTTTTCTGGAAATTTAATGCTTGAGTATAAAGGTTATAATCTCGGGCTGCCTATGTGTAAAAAATGTCCTAATAAACAGGCAGGTAAAGTCTGTCGTTTTGAGGATTGTACCTATGATGAAAGAGAATGTGAAATAGCATTTATCGGCGATATCCCACTTAGGATTAAGCACTCGGAAGTTGAGAGTAAGAAAAAATCACTTACATATGCTGTCAGGTTAGAATTAGTTGTAGAACTTATAAACAAATCTACCGGCGAAATTAAAAGACAGACACTTTATTTATGTGATTTACCAATTATGACAAAAAGGGGAACGTTTATATATAATGGTACAGAAAGGGTTATAGTATCTCAGCTTCACCGTTCACCTGGTGTTTATTTTGAATATGATAAAGCTAAAAAATCATATACATCAAAAGTAATTCCATATCGTGGGGCCTGGCTTGAGCTAGAGTTAGATGTAATAAAAGATTTAATGAATGTGAGGCTCGACAGAAAAAGAAAGATACCGGTGACCACTTTTCTGAAAGCTTTAGGATATAAAAAAGATGAAATAATTAAAATATTTAAAGATAATCATTATATTAATAAAACTTTTGAAATTGATAAGGCCGAAGATTATAAAGATGCTTTAAAAGAAATTTTTCATAAACTCCGACCTGGTGAACCATTTGCTGCAGAAAATGCAATTCAACTTTTGAGAAATCTATTTTTTGACAGAAAAAGATATGATTTTTCTTATGTAGGTCGTTATAAATTAAATAGAAAAATTCGTTTAAGAGATAGAATTATTAAAAAATATCTAGCTGAAGATATAAAAGATTCAAAAGGTAAAATAGTAGCGAGAAAAGGCGATCATATTAATTTGAGAACTGCACATAAACTTGAGGAAATGGAACTTGAAACAATAAAAATAAAAAATAATGAAGGCGACGTTATTAGTACAATTATTGAAAAAGATGCTGAGACAATATTCTTAAATGATTATATGACTTTTGCTGAAGATATAAAAATCGGCTCTGATAAAGTTCTTTTTAAAAAAGGAGCTAAAATTACAGACGCGGCAATTGAAGCACTTGAAGAGCATAAAATTCAAAAAGTTGATATTATGCGTAAAAATGTAATTTATCCTGATAAATCGATAGTTGAGCTTAGACATTATAATGGGGAAATTGAGCAGAATGTTATTGAACATTCTATTGAAGTTGAAAAATATATTCTTGGTAGACATCTTACCAAAACTCATATGTTTGAATATGAGGGTGAAAAAATTAAAATTACCCCTGAGCAGGAAATAACTATTGGTCTTGTTGAGGTGATAATTAACAGCGGTCTGGATAAAATTGAGGTAACTAAAGGACGCGTGCTTGCTGAAAGTGATATTATTGCTATGATAAGATATATGATTGATCTATCTTCGGGTATTGGTCATCTTGATGATATTGACCATCTTGGTAATAGAAGGGTCAGAAGATGTGGTGAAATGTTGCAGAATCAGTTCAGAATTTCTTTGACCAAAATGGAAAGAGAAATTAAAGAAAAAATGACGCTTCAGGATAATCAGGGAGTAACTGCTCAGAACTTTATCAACAATAGACCGATTAAATCAATGCTTGATGATTTTTTTGGTACTAGTCAGCTTTCGCAGTTTATGGATCAGACGAATCCAATTGCAGAACTTACTCATAAAAGAAGAATTTCAGCTCTTGGCCCAGGTGGTGTTAAAAGAGAGAGGGCAGGTTATGAGGTTAGAGATGTTCATCCAACACATTTTGGCAAACTTTGTCCTATTGAAACACCTGAAGGACCTAATGCCGGCTTAATAAGTTCGCTTGCGGTATATACAAGAATTAATAAATATGGATTTCTTGAAACTCCTTATAGAGAAATTGTTGATGATAAAGTTACAGAAAATATTTTATATATGGATGCCTACGAAGAGGATGATTTTATTATTGTTCCTCCTGATGTTGATATAAACAGAAACAACAAGTTTGAAAACAATCTGGTTCCTGTTAAGTATTTATCAGATATTGGACATGAATTTTCTCTTATGGAATCGGATAAAGTAGATTTCTGTATGCTTTCTTCAATGCAGATGATTTCAGTTGCGGCTTCACTCATACCGTTTCTTGAACATGATGATGCAAACAGAGCGCTTATGGGAACTAATATGCAGCGTCAGGCAGTGCCTCTGCTGAATACAGAGCTTCCTTATGTTGGAACAGGTATTGAGAAAAGGGTTGCTGTTGATTCCGGAACAGGTATTGTTGCAAATCATGACTGTGTGGTTGAGCAGGTTGCGGCTGATTATGTTAAAGTTCGAAGGCTTGACAAAACTGAAGACATTAATCTTTCCGATACTACCGCAAGAAAAGTTATCAGAAATAGAAAAGCGGCTGAAGATATAAAAAAAGGGAAAAAAGTCATAGTAAAAAAAGAGGAGTTAATTACTCCTGGTATAGCCGATAAACTATATAAAAATAATATTGAAAGTGTTAAGCTATATCTTTATCATAAGTATTTGCTTAATAAATTTCAGCGTTCTAATCAATCTACCTGTATAAATCAACGTCCTATTGTAAAAGAAGGTGATATTCTGAAAACTGGTCAACCTATTGCTGATGGAGCTGCAACCGCTTTTTCAGAGGTTGCTCTTGGTCGTAATATTACAGTCGCCTTCATGTCCTGGGAAGGATATAACTTTGAGGACGCAATTATACTTTCACAACGTCTTGTAAAAGATGATTCATATACTTCAATGCATGTTGAAGAGTATGAGATTGAAACCAGAGATACAAAGCTGGGAGCCGAAGAAATTACCCGTGATATTCCAAATGTAAGTCAGGATTTATTAAGTAATCTGGATGATGATGGCATTATTCGGGTTGGGGCCGAAGTAGAGGCTGGTGATATTCTTGTTGGAAAAATCACCCCTAAAGGAGAAACAGATTTAACCGTTGAGGATAAGCTTCTAAGGGCTATTTTCGGGGAAAAAGCGAGAGACGTTAGAAACACCTCTTATACAGTTCCGCATGGAGAGACTGGCACAGTTATAGGGGTAAACGTATTCTCTAGAGAAAATAACGATGAGCTTCCACATGATATAAATAAACTGGTTAGAATATATATTGCCCAGAAAAGAAAAATTCTTGTAGGGGATAAAATGGCTGGAAGACATGGTAATAAAGGTGTTATTGCAAATATTCTGCCTGAGGCAGATATGCCATATTTTCAGGACGGAACTCCTGTTGATATTATTTTGAATCCGCTGGGTGTTCCCTCGAGGATGAACCTTGGACAGGTTTATGAGGGATATCTTGGCTATGTAGGCTATGTATTTGATACATATTGTGAAACACCTGTTTTTGATGCAATTGAAGAAAAAGAACTTTTTAAATACCTTGTATTGGCTAATCTTGTAAGAAATATTGAAATACCAGTATATAACAAAGAAGGAGTTAAAATTGCAAGGCTTGCTATAGATATGGTTACAGATGAAGAAAGAAAAATGCTTTTTGAAAACGCGGTTGAGAATGGTCCAAAAAGTTCAATTGCTCATTTAATTCTGAAAAAAAACTCCAGAATTATTGATAAAGATGAGAATGTGATGATTGCAACACTTTCTTCAAAGTCTGAAAAAACAATTTTAAAAGCCCTGGAGTCTGGAGATTTAACTTCTATTTATAAAAAAGCTAAAGGAGCTTCTTATCTGGAGCATAATCTTGAGCCTGTTTTTGAAATTCAGAGAAAAGGCAAAAAAATAACTGAAAAAGCATTAAAAAAATATTCTCCAGAAATTCTTGAAATTGAAAATCTTGATAAAATTTATAATGCTTTAAAAGAGGCTGATATATTTACCTATGAGACTGGTAAACAGTATGTTAGTGATGGAAGAAGCGGAAGGAAATTTGAAAATCCAGTAATGATTGGAAATATCTATATGCTTAAACTAGCCCATCTTGTAGATGATAAAATTCATGCAAGAGCAACCGGTCCATATTCACTTGTAACTCAACAACCATTAGGCGGTAAAGCGCAGTTTGGTGGTCAGAGATTTGGTGAAATGGAGGTATGGGCTCTGGAAGCATATGGAGCTGCCCATATACTGCAGGAACTTCTAACTGTAAAATCAGATGATGTTGAGGGAAGAGTTCAGGTTTATGAAACAATTATAAAAGGCGGAAATGCAATTAAAGCCTCTGTGCCTGAATCTTTTAAAGTACTTGTCTCTGAACTGCAGAGTTTGTGTCTTAAAGTTGAGTTGATTAAAGAAGAAGATTCAACAGAAAAGACCAGCGAAAAAGAAGGGGCAGAAACTGCTTCTGAATCAAAAACTATTGCTTAAAAGGAGATTTTATAATGTGGGATATTGAAAAATTTAATGCTATTAAAATAAGTGTCGCGTCACCTGATGATGTTCAAAAATGGACATATGGGGAAGTAAAAAACCCTGAAACAATTAATTACAGAACTCATAAACCGGAAAAAGATGGTTTGTTCTGTGAAAAAATATTTGGTCCTACTAAAGATTATCAGTGTACATGCGGTAAATATAAAAGTATAAGATATAAAGGAATAATTTGCGAAAGATGTGGAGTAGAAATAACACGTGCTAAGGTTCGTAGAGAGAGAATGGGAAGTATAGAACTTGCCGCACCTGTAGCTCATATATGGTTTTCAAAAGGAACTCCTAATTATATGGCAGTTCTGCTGGATATATCTCCAAGGGATCTTGAAAAAGTTTTATACTTTAACTCGTATATTGTACTTGACCCTGGAAAACTTCCTCTGGCTAAGAAGCAACTGCTTACAGAGGTAGAATATCGTGAATATCATGATAAATATAAAGATATTTTCAGAGCTGGCATGGGAGCAGAAGCGATAAAAGAGCTATTTTCAGAGCTGAATCTTGACCATCTTATTGGTGAGTTGCAGAATAAACTTTCAACTGAAACTTCTGCGCAGAAGAAAAATATAATAAAAAGACTTGAAATAGCTAAAATGTTCAAGGACTCAAAAAATAGACCAGAATGGATGATTTTAGATACTTTACCAGTTATACCACCTGATTTAAGGCCTATGGTCCAATTGGATGGTGGCAGATTTGCAACTTCAGATTTAAATGATTTATATAGAAGAGTTATTAACAGAAACAATCGTTTAAAAAAACTTCTTTCAATTGATGCGCCAGATATTATCATTAAAAACGAAAAAAGAATGCTTCAGGAAGCGGTTAATGCTCTGATTGATAATGGGAAGCATGGAAAAGCAATTGTTTCTTCAGGTAAACGGCCGTTAAAAAGTTTAAATGATATGCTTAAAGGTAAACAGGGAAGATTCAGACAGAATCTTCTTGGTAAAAGGGTAGATTATTCTGGAAGATCTGTTATTGTTGTTGGTCCAAAACTTAAGCTTCATCAATGTGGTCTTCCAAAAGATATGGCTCTTGAACTATTTAAGCCTTTTATTATGCATAAACTTGTGGCAAAAGGAAAGGCTTTTAATATAAAGTCGGCAAAAAAAATAATTGAAAATAAAAGTGATGAAGTCTGGGATGTTTTAGAAGAGGTTATTTCCAACCAGCCTGTGATTTTAAATCGTGCTCCAACTCTTCATAGACTCGGAATTCAGGCATTTGAGCCAGTACTTGTTGAGGGTAAAGCTATTAGAATCCATCCTCTTGTTTGTTCGGCATTTAATGCAGATTTTGATGGTGACCAGATGGCAGTTCACGTTCCGCTGCTTGCAGAAGCACAGGCGGAGGCTAAACTACTTCTTATGTCAACCGGAAATATTATAGCACCATCAAGTGGTAAACCAATTACTGTTCCAACACATGATATGACGATTGGAACTTATTATCTTACCTGGGAAGTTGAATCAAATGATTATGTTACAGTTAAAGAAGATTCTAATGGTAAGGTTGCTGAAAAACTAAGAACAATATTAAATCCAGTAAAAACATTTCAGGTCGTTAAAGACCCAAAAACAGGGGAAGAAGTGGCTGATTCACTTGAAAAAATAACACCTGAACTAATTGATAAAATCGAAAAAATAAAGTTAAAAGAGCTTAAAGTCTTAAAATATCAGGTTTTTGCTAACTGTGAAGAGGCTGTAATGGCTTATGAATCTGGTAAAGTAGAGCTTAAAACAAAAGTTTTTCTTTATTATGAAGGCGAGATGATTGAAACTACAATTGGAAGAATTATTTTTAATGTGATGCTTCCAAAAGAACTCAGGTTTGTTAATAAACAGATTAATAAAGGTGTTCTTTCAAAATTAATATCCAGAGCCTATAATACTATAGGGCAGACTGAAACGGCATTGATGCTTGATAGAATGAAAGAGCTCGGGTTTAAGTTTGCAACAAGGTCAGGTGTTTCTATTTCAATATCTGAATGTCTGGTTCCACCAAGAAAACAGGATGTTTTAAATAAAGCAAAAAATAAAGTAGAAAACTTTAATAAAAGATACAATAATAAGCAGATGACTTATGACGAAAAAAGACAGGCAACTATTGACGTATGGATGAATGCCGATCAGGAATTAAATGATGATCTTCAGAATAGTTTTTCAAAACAGGTTAATGCCGGCATTTTTAATTCTGTATATATGATGGCAATATCTGGTGCACGGGGAAGTTTCCAGCAGATGAAACAGCTTGCCGCTATGAGGGGGTTAATGTCAAATCCTCAGGGTGATATTATGGACTTTCCAATAACATCGAATTTCAGAGAGGGGCTGTCTGTAACAGAATACTTTATATCAACTTTTGGTGCCAGAAAAGGTATTGTTGATACAGCGCTTCGTACAGCCGATTCAGGATATCTTACAAGAAAACTGGCTGATGTAGCACAGGAAGTTGTTGTAAAAGAGTATGACTGTGAAACAGAAGAGGGTCTTCTGGTATTTCCATTAAGAAAGAAAAGAACTGCAAGTAATAATATGATTGATGAAATTATTGTTCCTATTTCTCAGAGACTTGAAGGAAGAGTGCTTGCTAAAGATATTATTCATCCAAAAACAAAAGATGTTTTATTCACTAGAAATACAATTGTTGAACCTGAAATGGCTAAGCAGATTGAAAAAACCGAAGTAGAGCTTCCTATTAATGAGAATCTTATTGGACTTGCGACTGCAGAACAGGTTGTTGATTTGAAAAACAATAAAATAATTATTTCTCCAGATAAGGTTATAGACGAGTTTGTAGTTCAAAAATTAAAAGAGGCTAAAATACCTGAAATTAAAGTAAAACCTCTTGTTTATCTACGATCTGCCTTAACTTGTAAAGTTAAAAATGGTAGCTGTGCTTTATGTTATGGTAAAGATTTGTCGCTTAATAGACTTGTTTCGGTTGGAGAGGCTGTTGGTATTGTAGCTGCACAGTCTATCGGAGAGCCTGGAACTCAGTTGACAATGAGAACTTTCCATACCGGTGGAATTGCCGAAGCTCAGAGGGTTGTTGTTACTTCTAAAAATGATGGAATTGTTAATTTTGATCATCTCAGCTGGACAAGGAAATCAGAAAGGAATATTGTTGGCGAAAATACTTTTATTGATAATGAAGATAATAAAGAAGTTGATGATGTTAAAAGAATTGCATTACGAGGATATTTAACTATTAAAACAAATGATGGTAAAAGTCATAAATATTATCTTCCTTCAGGTTCTGTTCTTAAAGTTGAAGAAGATGACCATATTGCAGTTGGAGATGTTCTTGTTGAATATGATCCTGGAAAACTCGTGGCATCTATCAGCGGTAAAGCAATATTTGAGAGCCTTGATGTTAAAGATAATGTTGTTGTATCAGAAAAAGGCCGTTTAATTATAAAAAATAAAGATGTAAAAGAGGTTTACTTTATTGAGCAGGGTTCGTATCTTACAATTTCTGAAGGTGATGAAGTTCAGGAAGGAGATATTCTTGCAGAAACAGTTTCAGATCAGGGCGCTGCTATATCCGGTGTTGATGGAGTAGTTGACTTTTTTGATATAAAAGTTAAAAATCAGAAGGTTATTTCAAGCGGTGGTATTATATTTATAGCTCCTGATACCGGTTATAAAACTGTGGATTATAAGCTTCCAAAGAATGTTAAAGAATATATTACAGGCACTGTAAGTACATCTGGTGCTCAACTTAAAGTTGTTAACGGGGCGAACATAAAGTCCGGGGATAAGCTTCTTGAAATAACATCTGAAATTGATGGAAAAATAAAATATAAAGAAGGCGCAAGTAATATAACTGTAAAAAAAGATACAAAACGTGAATATCATATCTCAAAAGATATGCCTCTTAAGTTTGATGAAAAGAAAAAAGAGGTTGGCTTTGTTTCTGATGTTTCTGGTAAAGTGACTATAGCACCGACTAAAACAACAAGCTCAAAATTCACAGAAAATGTAAGAAGAATTCTTATTACAAGAGAAGAAGAGCATGAAATTCCAAAATTCATTAAGTTCCCAATAGATAAGGTTGTTGCTAAACCAGGAGAACATATTGAAAAAGATAAGAAAATCACTAAACCTATTAGACTTCAGCCTTCTATTGAAGGTATTGTTGAAAGAAGTAAGGATAATAAGTTTAATGTTGTAAGAGTTAAAAATATTAAGAATCTGAAGCTTAATCAGAAGTCGATTCTTGCTGATAAAATTAAAGGCAAGGAAGTTTATGAAGATATATATGATAATGAAGGCAAGCTTGTTCTTGAAAAAGGTAGTAGAATTAATGATGATTTTCTTAAAAGAGAACTTCTTGTTGCAATTGAAGAAGGAACTGTTGAGGTACAGGATTTTAAACTTGTTGATGTAAGAGAAAAAAGCGGTCTTGAATATGCTAAAAATAAACCGCTTTATTCAAAAATTATTGTTAATAAAAAAGAACTTGGACGTAAAGGTGATATTATCGAGAAAAAACTTCTTGAAAATATTCAAAAGAATGCTGAGAAAATTAAGCAGATTAAAATTGACGTTCCTTCAATTAAAATACAATCCAAAGTTGAATTCTCAGTAAATCGTAAAGAACAGTTTAAGAACAGAATTACTAATAGAAAACTTATTGAACCTGTTATCAATACCAAAACCGGTGAATGTATTGCTGAAAAAGGACAGGAAATTAGTGAAGATATTGCAGAAAGAATCGAAAAAGAAAAACTTAATATTAAAAATCTTAAGTTTTTTGAGGAAAGAGAGTATAACGTTCCTTACGGAGCTGCTCCTAAAGTAAAAAGCGGGGCTGCTTCCAAAGTTGGCCAGGAACTTATAATGCCAACTCATCTTGATTCTATAGTAATTGTAAGCGAAGAAGAGTTTCATTATATTCCTGAAAATGTTGAAATACTTGTTGAAGATGGTGAAAAAGTAAAAACAGATACAGATATTATTAAACCCCTTCCGGCTCTTATATCTGGTATTGAAGGTAAAGTTAACTATATTACTGAATATGACCAGGAAACAGGGTTAGAACTTGTTAAAAAAATATCTATATTTGCCGGTAAAGAATTTGTAATTCCATTTGGATTTAATTTAAAAGTAAGCAAGGATGATTTTGTAGAGAAAAATCAAGAAATTACTGATTTTATTCCTTATGTTTCCAAAAAAGAGAAAAAGGACGAAACAGTTATTACCAGTGTAGAAAAAATGGAAAAGAAATATAAGGTTTCTGAAGATATTGACATTCTTGTTAAAAACGGACAGGAAGTCTCTGCTGGTGATGTAATAGCGATTTTGAAAAATAATAAAATTAAACTTATTGAAGAAGTAGAAGAAAAACTTATACTTGACTCAAACGATGTTTATGTAACTAATTATCATCCAGTTTATGAAGGAAGCGAAACAATTAAATCTGATGGCAAAAAACTTAAAAAAGATAAAGACTACAAAATTAACTATAATAACGGGGAAGTTAAAATCCTTAAAAAGGTTGGTGATGCAAAAAACCTCATAAGCTATAAATACGAAAAAGAATCAGTTGTAAGACTTATACATTCATATACTAAAAAAGGTAAAAGAAGAAATGTTGTTGAGGCTATAAGAGTTCAATCTGGTGAGGCTCATCAGATTTTTGAGGGGGCCAACCTTAATGTTGACTGTAATACTGTTGATTTGAACAAAAAAAACTCTATAATTCATAGAATTTCCGGTAAGATTGCGCTTAACGAGCTTAAGGATAAAAAGGATAAAGTTATAGTTAAAGAAGGCGAAAAAATAACCAAAAAGCTAGCTGAATTTATTAATAAAAATAAATCAGAAATTAAAGACAGGTATTTTAAAGTTTCTGATAAAGTTAAAAAAGGAACAATTCTTGCCCGTTTTGAGCAGACTGGAAGAAAAACTCTGGACATTGTTCAGGGTCTGCCTAGAGTTACTGAAGTCCTTGAAATTAGAAAACCAAAAAAAGAGGCAATTATGGTACATGAAGACGGTGTGGTAAGAGCCTCTGGAGCAAACTTCTTTATCGAGAATTCAATCGGTGAAAAAAAACAGACTAAAGCTCAGTTGGGTTCAGCTTCCATTATGCTTTCTGATGGAGAAATAGTTCAGACGGGTGATTTTATTTCTGAAGGAAGTATTTCCCCTAAAAAAGTACTTAAAGTAGCTGGTCTTAATCCTACTCAGCGTTATCTTGTTGATGAAGTTCAGCAGATTTATCGTGAACAGGGTGTTAATATAAATGACAAACATATTGAGATTATTGTTTCTCAAATGTCTAAAAAAGTTAAAATTAAAACCCCTGGAGACACAAGGTTTATGGCCGGAGAAGTTATAACTGTTACTGATTTAGAGGAAGAAAATGAAAAAGTTATAAAGCGTGGCGGTCAACCGGCAGAAGGAAATAGAATTATTCAGGGTATAACTAAGGCTGCCCTAACTACAGATTCCTTTATTTCTGCTGCTTCCTTCCAGGAAACAACCAGAGTTTTAACTAAAGCAGCTATTGAAGGTAAAGTTGACAGACTGAAAGGTCTTAAAGAAAACCTGATTATTGGTAAACTAATACCTTGTGGAACAGGCTTGAGAAAGTTTAATAATTTAAAAGTTACTCATAAAGACGAAAAAAGAGAAGTAGAAGAGGCCGAAGTAACTCAATCAGAATAAATAAATAAAATACGGGGTCAGGCTTATACTGACCCCGTTTTTTTTCAAAATCAAACAACTCTTGTTAAAATTTTTTCAAATTGATATAATCCTTTATTGTAACCATAGCAAAAAAATCCGCAGTTGTTTATAAAGGAGGCTTCAAGTGAGTCAGAAAATTAGAATATTAATTGCAAAACCCGGTCTTGATGGACATGACAGAGGAGCTAAAGTAGTTGCACAGGCACTTAAAGACGCTGGAATGGAAGTAATTTATACGGGTTTAAGACAGACTCCACAGCAGATTGTAAATGCCGCTGTTCAGGAAGATGTTCAGTTTATAGGGTTGTCAATTTTATCAGGGGCGCATAATACTTTGTTTCCAAAAATAATGGGGCTGCTTAAAGAAAATGAAGTTGATGATATTAAAGTTTTTGGCGGTGGAGTTATTCCTTCTGAAGATATTGAATTTCTTAAAAAACATGGAATTGCAGAAATTTTTACTCCCGGTACACCACTTAAAAAAATAATAGATTTTGTTAAGGAAAATACAAATTAATGGAAACAAAAGATGTTAGAAAGCTTTCAAAATTTATAACTAAAGTTGAATCACAACATATACCTACTTTAAAAAAACTCAGAAAAATGAGACCGAAAAGCCTTAAAAAACCTTCTATTATCGGAATAACCGGTCCTCCGGGCGCCGGAAAAAGTACATTAGTAAATAGACTGATCGAATTTTATTCCCATACTGGAAAGGTTGCAGTTATTGCTGTTGATCCAGCATCACTCTTTTCATCAGGCGCGATTCTCGGGGATAGAATACGTATGCAGAAGCATGCTGAAAATCCTGACGTTTTTATAAGAAGTTTATCAAATAGAAACTGTCTGGGAGGACTTTCAGCGGCGACTTCTGATATTATAGATACTTTTGTTCAATGGGGCTTTGACTATATTCTTATTGAAACTGTTGGTGTGGGCCAGGATGAAATAGATATAGTTAAATTTTCAGATACGGTAGTGCTTGTTCTTAATCCTGCCGGCGGCGATGATATGCAGGCAATGAAGGCTGGAATAATGGAAATTGCTGATATTTTTGTTGTTAACAAGGCTGATTTAATTAGTGAGGCCGAAAGAACTTTTAATATTATTGAGCATTTTATCAGGATGAATGAAAAATTATGGACCCCTCCTATTTTGAAAACTCAGGCAGTTAAGGGCGAGGGGGTAAAAGAGCTTTGTTTAAAAATAAAAACTCATAAGGAATTTGTTCTTAAAAATCCGGAAGTAAATAAAAATCGTTATGAATTAAAGGCAAGACATGAACTTATGCAGAAAATATATTTGATGATTGAAGAAAAATTAAATCAAAAAAATCCGGATTTTTTTAAAAAGGTGATAGCTGATATTGTTGATAAAAAAACTCAGGCTCTTATTGAGGCTGAAAAAATTGTTAAGGGAGTGTTAAAATGAAAATTGATCACGTCGGAATTGCTGTTAAGGATATTGAAGAGGCAAAAAAAGTATATGAGGCTGCCGGGTTAAAGCTGGAGCACAAAGAAGAAATTGATGGAATGAAAGTAGGATTTTTACCGGCCGGGGAATCAAGTATTGAACTGCTTCAACCAGTTGATGAAGATTCACCAATAGGCAAATTTATTTCTAAAAAAGGTGAAGGTATACATCATATAGCCTTTAATGTTAAAAATCTAACACAGAAGCTCAAAAGTATGGAAGATAAGGGTTATAGATTAATTGATAAAACACCACGTGAAGGAGCTCACGGTAAAAAAATAGCGTTTATACACCCTAAATCTACAAATGGTGTATTAATGGAACTATGTGAAGGAGAGTAATTATGGCTGATTTTAAAAAAGAAAAAGTTGAAAAAATTAAAAAACAGGAAAAAGAATGGAAAGAAACAACTTTGAAAAAGGTTACTGATAGATTTCCTGAAAGAAAAGAAAAGTTTAAAAATAATTTTGGGATGGAAGTTAAAAATATTTATACACCAGACGAAGAAATGGACTATGATAAACTTGGTTTTCCAGGCGAATACCCTTATACACGAGGTGTGCAGCCGACAATGTACAGGGGACGGTTCTGGACAATGCGTCAGTATGCTGGTTTTGGCAGTGCAAAGGAAACTAATGAAAGATATAAATATCTTCTTGACAACGGCACTTCAGGACTTTCTGTTGCTTTTGACCTTCCTACACAAATTGGATTTGATTCTGACAATCCTATTTCAGAGGGAGAAGTTGGTAAAGTTGGAGTTGCCATTGATTCGCTTGCAGATATGGAGGTGCTTTTTGACGGTATTCCGCTTAATAAAGTATCAACTTCAATGACTATAAATGCACCCTCAATGGTTCTTCTTGCTATGTATGCGGCGGTTGCAAAAAAACAGGGAGTCGGTCTTCAAGAGTTAAGCGGAACTATACAAAACGATATTTTAAAAGAATATGTAGCCCGCGGAACATATATATTTCCGCCAGAACCTTCGATGAAGTTAATAACAGATATTTTCAGTTATTGTAAAGATAATATCCCAAACTGGAATACTATTTCTATTTCTGGTTATCATATTAGAGAAGCAGGATCTAATGCGGCTCAGGAAGTGGCTTTTACTCTTGCAAACGGCATAGCGTATGTAGAGGCGGCAATAAAAACTGGTCTTGATGTTGATTCTTTTGCGCGCAGACTTTCTTTCTTTTTTAATGCGCATAATGGCTTTTTTGAAGAAATCGCGAAATATCGTGCAGCCAGAAGAATTTGGGCTAAAGTTATGAAAGAACGGTTTAAGGCTAAAAAACCTAAATCGATGATGTTAAGATTTCATACACAGACGGGTGGTTCAACACTAACTGCCCAGCAGCCAGATAATAATATAGTGCGCGTTGCACTCCAGGCTTTATCTGCTGTACTTGGAGGAACACAATCTCTTCATACAAACTCAAGAGATGAAGCTCTAGCGCTTCCAACTGAGGAGGCTGTACGTATTGCTTTAAGAACTCAACAGATTATAGCAGAAGAATCAGGTGTAACAGATACTCCAGACCCTCTTGGAGGCAGTTATTATGTTGAGAAAATAACAGATGAAATTGAAAAACAGGCTTTAGATTATATTAAAAAAATAGATGAACTTGGAGGGGCACCCAAAGCTATAGAAAACGGTTTTATTCAAAACGAAATACAAAAAAGTGCCTATGATTATCAAAAATCAATTGAATCTAATGATATTACGCTTGTTGGAGTTAATAAACATCAATCTGAAGAAGAACCTCCTAAAAATCTTTTAAAAGTAGATATTGAGGTCCAAAACAGGCAGCTAAAAAGTCTCAAAAAACTAAAAGAAAAAAGAGATGATAAGAAAGTTAAAGAAACCCTCAAAAATCTTAAAGAAGCTGCAAGAAAAGGTGATGAAAATATGTTTCCTTATGTAATAGAGTCTGTAGAAGCGTATGCTACTTTAGGTGAAATATGTAACGAGCTGAAAGAAATCTATGGGGAATATACTCAGAAAGTTTTTTAAATCTTAAAAAGTTAAGTTAAAAGCAATAAATCTCCAGATATAAAAAGAGGGCTTTAAAAAAGCCCTCTTTTTTATTTTGTGAAAAATAAAAATTATCTTTTTGAAAATTGAAACTTCTTTCTTGCTTTTGGTTGACCAGGTTTCTTTCTTTCAACCATTCTAGCGTCACGGGTAAGCATACCTTCTTTTTTAAGAGGGGCTCTGAAATCTTTATCCACCTCTAAAAGAGCTCTTGCAATACCATGTCTTACCGCGCCAGATTGACCTGTTAAGCCACCACCACGTACAGTTACGGTAATATCATAGTTTCCGGCGTTTTTAACAATATTTAAAGGCTCAATAATTGTTCTTCTAACAAGCTCTCTTGGAAAAAATTCATCGAATTTTCTTCCGTTTATAGTTATATTGCCGGTACCTCTGAATAATCTTACTCTTGCGGTGGAGGTTTTCCTTCTACCTGTTCCCATGCCAAGCAGTTCAGCCATGTTTTAATTCCTCCTTAATTGATTTCAAGTACTTCGGGTTTTTGAGCAGTATGTTTATGCTCTGAACCAGTATAAACTTTAAGTCTCGTTAATCTGCGTTTATTAAGTTTGTTTTTTGGAAGCATTCCTCTAACTGCATGTCTGATAATTCTATCAGGATGCTTTTTTTTCATATCTTCATATGAAGTATATTTTCCGCCACCCGGATACATTGAATGAGAAAAGTAGGTTTTACTTAACTCTTTTTTTCCGGAAAGCTTAGCTTTATCTGCGTTAAGTACAACTACAAAATCACCATCATCAATATGAGGTGTATATGTAACTTTATGTTTTCCAATCAGAACTTTGGCAATAGCTGGAATAATTCTGCCGAGAGTTTTATTTTCAGCGTCAATAATGTGCCACTTTCTGTTAACATCTTCTTTTCTAAGCTGAAAAGTTCTTGTGTTCATTTCTTTTCCTCCTGTAAATAATTCAACTTGCAGTCATAAAAAACATCTATCAGATATAAGCCACCGGGGACGGCTTTTCCTGAGAGTTTTTTATATTCATCCTCAAGTAAATCCTTAATTGAGGCAGGACTTCGTCTAAAAAGCCCAACTTCGTGAAGTGAGTATATCATAAAACGTATTTGATTGTAAAGAAAGGACTTTCCAGTAATATAAAATTTTAAAAAGTTTGAACCGGTAACCAACTTAATTTTATCAATTTCACGTACTGTATTACGGTCGGTGGGGATTTTTCTAGAAAAGTTTCTGAAATCATGTCTTCCTATAAAATATGAACAAGCTTCTTTTATTTTATTAACATCCATTTTTTTATTTATATGCCAAAAATTGTTAATGAAAAAAGGAGAAATATGTGGGTTAGTATTTATCAGGTACATATATTTTTTTCCCTCTGCGTTATGTCTTGTGGAAAATTCTTTATCTGCAGTATAAACTTTTCTAATTTTAATATTTTCAACATACTTATTTATTCTATATAATTTTTGAGCAGGAATATTAGAATTTGTATGAAAGTTCAAAAAATTCCCGAAAGCATGTACTCCGCGGTCTGTGCGGGAGGCAAAAACTGTTTTAATATTTTCTTTAAGCATTGCCGAAATTTTTTTCTCAAGCTCTCCCTGTACTGTTGGAAACCCCTTCTGTTTTTGAGAGCCGAAATAAGGAAAACCATTATATGATATTTTCAAAACAATATTTTTCATAAAGCTATTATAATAAAATGTTGTTAAATTTCATTAAATCTGTTATTTTTTTTTTAACTACAAAAATTTTAAATAGGGGTGAGTATGAAGAAAAAAATTTTTTTGTTGCTATGTTTTCTTCTTTTTTCTACCGGGGTTGTTTTTGCTGTTGAGGCAGATATAACTACGGCAGAAGAAACCACAGAAAGGTTTTTTGCTGTTAAAAATCTTCCTGTTTTATTTGGTCTTCTTTTCCTTGGAGGGATGATTGTTTATTTTATTGAAAAGGCAAAAAAAGGCCAGAAAATCTTTATTAGAAAGATTGCTGGGTTAAATGCCATTGATGATGCACTCGGGCGTTCCACTGAGATGGGAAAACCAGCACTTTATGTACCTGGTATTATGGGTATTGAACATCTGGAAACTCTGGCTTCTGTATCGATTCTTGGTCATATTTCTAAAAAAATTGCCAACTATGAGTCAGATTTAAAAGTTCCTGTAAGAGACCCGCTAGTTTATTCTACAGCGCAGGAGGTAATTAAGGAATCTTTTCTTTCAGCCGGAAGACCGGACGCTTATAAGGATAATATGGTAGAATTTCTTACATCTGAGCAGTTTGGTTACGTTGCCGGAATAAGCGGATATATGGTTAGAGAAAAGCCTGCGGCAACCTTTTTTCTTGGTTGTTTTTATGCAGAATCACTTCTTCTTGCCGAAACCGGCAACTCAATTGGGGCAATTCAGGTAGCCGGTACGGCAAATCCATCTCAAATACCATTTTTTATTACTGCCTGTGATTATACTCTTATAGGTGAAGAGCTTTATGCAGCTGGTGCTTATCTTTCAGATGATGGAAAATCCAGAGGGTCGCTAAAAGGTCAGGATATGGGTAAAGCTGCTGTTATGACAATTATTATACTATTTACACTTATTACAATTGTATATTCTTTTACCTTATCAGGGCAGGAAATTACCGAAGTGACTAAGATGCAGATGGGTAATATTGAACCTGAAAACTGGATTCAAAGAGTTTATTTCTTTTTTAGAAATATAATGGATTTTTAATAAAACTGGAGGAGAAGTATGAAAAGACAAATTCCACTGCTTATAACATTCTGTATTTCAATGCTTATGATAATTTTTTACTTTATAAGCGAAGGACAGGATATAAATCTACTTGTTTACAGTGTTGACGTTTCAAAGGCTCAGTCTGGTATATACGACTGGACAAGAATTATAACGGCCTTTGCTTTATTAATAGGTATTTTAAACTTATTAATGATTCATTTCAGTAAAATTAAAAGAGGAGGAACTCAGATAATATACTCTTATATACTGATAATCTCTTTTTTTATAATTACAATATCTGGATTAATAGGTTATGGTGCAGCTGATTCAGAGGGTTTTATGAAAGGAGCATTCAATGTTTTTGACTGGATGTTTTCAAACATGCTGAGACCGCTGAATGCTACAATGTTTTCACTTCTTGCCTTTTATGTTGCTTCTGCTGCTTTCAGAGCTTTCAGAGCAAAAACTAAAGAGGCAACTTTTTTATTGATTTCAGCATTTATTGTTATGCTTGGAAGAGTTCCTATTGGTGCAATGATTCATGAAAAGATTCCTGTTATTGCAAACTGGATAATGACTTATCCAACCGCCGGTGCTCAGACAGCTATAATGATTGGTGCGGCATTAGGTGCTGTATCAGTTTCTCTCAAGATTATTCTTGGAATTGAGAGAACATATCTGGGAGGTGATGATTAATGGGTAATGCATTTTTTGAGTATATAAAAAATTTAGACAGACGGATTATTTATGTTGTTATTTTATTATCTGTTGTAATTCCAGTTATATTTGGAGTTCAGCTTCCAGTACTTCCAACTCCTATGACAGATGCTGTTATAGATGCCCTTGATGGTCTTGAACCTGGAAGCACGGTGCTGCTATCTGCAGATTATGATCCAGGTTCGCAGGCGGAACTTCAGCCAATGCTTACAGCTTTTTTAACTTATGCATTTGAAAATGATTTAAAAGTAATATCTATGGGTTTATGGCCGCTTGGCCCTTCGCTTGTTGAAGATTCTCTTGAATCAGATCGAATAAGGATAACCAAAGATAAGGCTGTTGAGCTTATGCAGATGGGTAATAAAGTATATGTTACAACAAAAACTGATGCTGGAACAGAACAGTATCTTGATATTAGAGATGGTAATGTTGTTATTGTCAGAGAGGCCGAAGATGATGAGGATGATGTTAGTGTTCTACGTGAAGATGATATTTATTATGTCCGGGGAGTAAAAAACTTATTTCCAGAAGACCATATTAAATATGGTGAAAATTATCTTGCGGCTGGATATCAGGTAGGTGCAGCAATTGTTATTATTGACCTTGTTGCAGATTTTAAAAATGCTTTGAGGACAGACTCTGTTGAAGGACGTAATATAGGGGAATTTCCTATTACTGAAGGTATTGATACTTTAAGGGATATTGACCTTGTTTTCACGCTTTCATCTGGTTCTGGCGGTATAAAAGAATGGATTGTTTACGGTAATGGAAGAACCAGGGTTCCGGTAGCCGCAGGTGTTACAGCGGTATCTGCTCCTGAATTTTTACCATATATTACCTCAAAACAGCTTTCAGGAATGCTTGCAGGACTTGCAGGAGCAGCTGAGTTTGAAGCTGGAACGAACTTTGAGAAGGGCAGAGGCGTTAGAGGAATGACCCCTCAATCCTTTGCACATATGGTAATAATATTTTTTATTATTCTAGGAAATATAATTTTCTTTATTGAAAAAACAAGAGAAAATAAATAAAAGGGGGTTGATTATATGAATATGAATTTATCTATGGACCCTAGTATATGGGTTGCGGCATTATTAACACTTGCAATTTTTTCATTTCTGATAAAAGATAATCCTGCATATAAAATTGCAGAGCATATTTTTGTTGGAGCTTCTGCTGGTTACTGGTTTGTTTTTAACTTTCATAACGTGCTTTTACCTAATCTTTTTAATCCGTTGTTTACCGAGCCGACTAAGGGTGGTAATTTTGTTTTAATTATCCCTTTAATTCTTGGTTGTCTTATGCTTATGAAAATGAGTGCAAAAAATGCCTGGCTGGCTAGATTTCCGCTTGCTTTTACAGTAGGTGTAGGTGCTGGTGAAGGTATTACCTCAATGATTAAAAGTGATATTGTAAGTCAGGTTTATGGTGTTGTTTTTGAAAGACCGCTACTGGCATATCTTCCTGATGCTTCTGGTATTATGGAATTTTCATTCTGGATGTCAGCCTTTAATATAATTTACTTTATTGCTGTTATGACTGGTCTGCTTTACTTTTTCTTTTCGGCAGAGCATAAAGGCACAATTGGTAAAACGGCGCGACTGGGAATATGGTTTTTAATGATAGCTTTTGGGGCCTCTTTTGGTTATACAGTTATGGCCAGAATTTCACTTTTAATTAATAGAATACAGTTTCTTGTAGAAGATTTTCTGGGCGTAGTTGTTTAATGAAAAAAAAGGCCAGAGAAGTATGCTGGGAATTTAATTTTTTTAATCAAAACAAAACGGCATCAGCACTTGCAACAATTGTGCTGATGTCTTTTATTTTGTTTTCTCTTTACTGGGTTGAGTTCTGGATGTCTGTTTTACTGCTGATTATTGTTGTTTTTCATATGAGAGAACTTTTTTTTACAATAAAATACAATCTTAACCTTAAAGAGTCTTTATTAACAACAAAAATTCTTTTTTTTAAAAAAAAAGTTAATCTTTCTAGATTTTCTGATGTTTCAGACTGGAAAAATGGATTATTTTTAAGTACAATAGATGGTAATAGTATTATAGATAATTTTAGAGGATGTAAAATCTTTGTTGCAGAGGAAGAAAAAAATAAACTTAAGGAAATTATAAATGAAGTTATTGCTCAATCTGACAAAAAAAGATCAAAAAGTGCTTCAGAAACTGATAAAAAAAATCGTAAAAAATAATTTAAGTGTACCGGCAATATTATTTCTTGAAGCATATAAACCTCTCTCCTTTGTTGGAAGTCAGGCACTTGCTGTCTTTCAACCGGTTGTTAATATAATTCATGAATTTAAAACTTATGATGTGATTAGAAGAATTTTAGAGAGCCGCGAGGGAGTAGAATACATAATACGTCAAATAGAAAAAGAAGAAAAAATGAAAAAGGAGAATAAAAATGGGCACAAACATCGACAAGCAAAAAATTAAAAGAATTGTTGCAACAGATTGTGGTTCAACCACAACCAAGTCTATACTGATTGAAAAAATTGACGGGGAATACAGACTTGTCGTAAGAGGTGAGGCTCCGACTACTGTTGAGGCGCCTGTTGAGGATGTTACCCGCGGGGTGATAAATGCTGTAAATGAGCTTGAGGAGCTTAGAGACATAAAAATTTTAGAAAACGATAAAATATTAAAAGATGATAAAGAAAACGAGGGAGTTGATTTATATATTTCAACAAGTTCTGCAGGCGGAGGTCTTCAGATGATGGTTGCGGGAGTTGTTAAATCGATGACTGCAGAATCTGCCTCTAGAGCCGCTTTGGGGGCTGGAGCTATTGTTATGGACGCAATTGCCAATAATGATGGAAGAAAGCCTTATCAGAAAATTGAAAGAATAAGAAATCTGCGCCCGGATATGATTCTTCTTTCAGGTGGTATTGACGGTGGAACTGTAAAACATGTTGTTGAACTGGCTGAAATTATTGCGGCGGCAGACCCAAGACCAAGACTGGGAAGTTCGTATAAACTGCCTGTAATTTATGCTGGAAATAAAGACGCAACTGAAGAAATTGAAAAAATATTAAGTGAAAAAACCGCTCTGGATATTACAGATAATCTTAGACCTGTTATGGAGAGAGAAAATCTGATGCCTGCAAGACATAAAATACAGGATCAGTTTTTAGACCATGTTATGGCACAGGCTCCCGGGTATAAAAAACTTATGAGTATGACAGATGTTGATATTATGCCGACTCCCGGGGCTGTGGGTCAAATAATGGAAACAATAGCCAATCTGAATAATATAGAGGTTGTAGGTGTTGATATTGGTGGAGCCACAACCGATGTTTTTTCTGTTTTCCGCTCTGAAGAAGCTGAAGAAGGAAGAAATACTGTGTTTAACAGAACAGTTTCTGCAAATCTTGGAATGAGTTATTCGATTTCAAATGTGGTTTCGGAAGCTGGATTGGAGAATGTTTTAAGATGGATCCCTTTTGACATGAATATTGGTGATTTAAGAAATAAGGTTAAAAATAAAATGATAAGACCTACTACTATTCCACAAATGCTTGAAGAATTGATGTTTGAGCAGGCAGTTGCGAGGGAGGCCCTGAGATTATCGTTTGATCAGCATAAATCCCTTGCTGTCGGTCTTAAGGGGGTTCAGAAGCAGAGGACTGTTTCTGATGTTTTTTCTCAGGAGGATATAACCTCAAGTCTTGTTAATATGATTAATCTGGATATGATTATTGGAAGTGGTGGCGTTTTATCACATGCTCCCCGCAGAAATCAGTCTGCGATGATGATGATTGATGCCTTTTTACCCGAGGGAATAACTCAGCTTACTGTTGATTCTATTTTTATGATGCCTCAGCTTGGTGTGCTTTCTGAGGTTCACCCCGAGGCGGCCACACAGGTCTTTGAAAAAGACTGTTTAATTTACCTTGGTACCTGTATTGCTCCAGTTGGATGTGTAAAGCCTGGAAAACCGTGTATTTCAGTTGATATTGAGTATAAAAACGGTGATAAAAAACAGGCAGACCTACCATTTGGTGAAATGAAGGTTTTTCCACTTGCTATTGATGAAAAAGCTAATATAAAAGTAACTCCAACAAAACAGTTTGATATGGGTAAAGGAAAGGGAGTAGCTGTAGAAAAAGAGGTTTCAGGAGGAACTGTTGGAATTATTATAGATACTAGAGGCAGAAGACCTTTTAAAGTGCCGGAAAATGAAAAAGACAGAATTGCCTCTTTGAAAAAATGGTATACAGAAATGAATCTTTATCCAGGATTTGAAAAATAATTTTAATAAGGAGATTTTTTTATGGGACATGCATATACACCAGGGCTTAAAGTTGCCCCAAAAACAGTTGTTAAAAAGGAAAGACGTTTACCTTTAAAAGGAGATATTCTTGTTAAAAAAGGAGATAAAGTTAATTCTGATAAGGTTATTGCTAAAACCGAACTGCCAGGCAATGTTGAGCCGCTGAATGTTGTAAATAAACTATCAATAAGTCCTGCAGAAATAAATGAGGTTATGCTTAAACAAGAAGGTGACCACGTAGAAAAAGGTGAATTAATTGCCCAGACTGATGGGTTATTTGGCTTTTTCCGTTCTCTTGCCCATTCTCCTACTACGGGTAAAATTGAAAATATTTCGAAAGTTACAGGACAGGTTATTATAAGACAAAAACCCATTCCCGTTGAATTAAAGGCATATATAGATGGTGTTATTGAAGAAATAATACCTGAAGAAGGGGTGATTTTAGGTAATGAGGCAGCGTTTATTCAGGGAATATTTGGAATTGGAGGAGAAACTGAGGGAAATATTATTGTTGCAACTAAAGAGCTTAAAGATGTATTAGATAGTGATAAAATTACCGAAGAAATGGAAAATAAAATTATTGTGGCTGGCGGGTTTGTTACCACAGACGCTTTGAATAAAGCTATTAAAGTAGGAGCGCGCGGAATTATAGCCGGCTGTGTAGATGCAGAGGATTTAAAAAATTTCATGGGATATGATATTGGAGTTGCAATTACGGGGCATGAAGAAAAAGGAATAACCCTTGTTTTAACTGAAGGTTTTGGAAAAATTGCAATGGCCGAGAAAACATGGAAGCTTTTAAATGATTGTAATGGTAAAAAGGCCTCTATTAATGGTGCTACTCAGATAAGAGCCGGTGTTATGAGACCTGAAATTATTATAGCAGAAAATATTCCAGATAATCTTTCAAAACTTCAGAAAGAAGAGGGAAAAAAAGAAATGACTGGTATGAATATCGGCGAATATATCCGTATTATAAGAGACCCGAACTTTGGGGAAATTGCAAAAATTGTTTCCCTCCCAGTTGAATTAACTGTTGTGGAAAGTGAAACTAAGGTAAGAGTACTTGAAATTGAGTTAAAAGATGGAACAAAACAGGTAATACCGAGAGCAAATGTTGAAATTATAGAAAAATAATGAATAAACATAAAAATTTTATTAAAGAGTGTTTTAAACTTGCTTTAAAAGGTAATGGAAAAGTCAGCCCCAACCCTATGGTCGGGGCTGTTCTTGTTAATAATGGAAAAATTATAGCCGGGGATTTTCATGCTGAATATGGAAAAAATCATGCTGAAAGAAATTTATTAAAGATTAAAGGCGATTTTAAAAAAGCCACTCTTTATGTTAATTTACAACCCTGTTCTCATTATGGTAAAACTCCTCCATGCACTGATATAATAATTAAAAATAAAATTAAAAAAGTAGTATGGAGCACAGACGACCCTAATTTTCAATCCTGCAGCAAAACAAATAGAATTTTAAGTGAAAATAATATTGAGTTTGAAAGTGGAGTTCTTTTTAATGAGGGGGTTTTTTTAAACCGTGTTTATTTTATTAATCAACTTCAAAAGAGAAGTTATATTCTTGCTAAATGGGCACAAACCCTTGATGGAAAAATCGGGGATTATAAAAAAGATTCTAAATTTATAACCTCCCGGGAATCAAGAAAGGATAATCATTTTATAAGATACGGCTGTGATGCCATACTTGTTGGTATTAACACTGTAATTAATGATAATCCTGAATTAACTGTAAGGGATTTTAAAGAAAAAAAACCAATTACACGTATTGTGCTTGATACAAAAAATAGAATGCCTTTTTCTTCTAAGTTAGAAAAAACAGCGAAAAAAAATCCTTTAATAATTGTGTCAGCCTCTCCAGATTATAAAATTAAAAGTGCTAGTTACATAAAAATAAATCCTTTTAACTTGAAAAAACTCACAGAGATTTTGTACAAAGATTTTAAAATTGGTAAAATCATGGTAGAGGGGGGGGCAAAAGTGCTTTCCTCTTTTTTAAAAGAGAATTTAATAGATGAATTTATTGTTTATCAGGCTCCTGTTATTGCCGGGGATAAACTTGCTCTCAACGTCTTTGAATGTGAAGAAAAGAAGCCTATAAAACTCTTTAATAAACTATGTCTAAATGATGTGAAAAAAATTTCAGATAATATTAGATTTAGTTTTACAGGAAGGAATGTTAAATGTTTACCGGACTTATTGAAACAAAGGCTGTAGTAGCTTCTATAAGTAGAAACAATAAAAATTACCAGCTGGGACTTAAAGAGAAAGATATTTTAAAAGAAAGTTCAGAGGGTGCAAGTATTTCAGTCAACGGGGTTTGTCTTACTCTTACAGAAAAAAAAAAGAACTTATTTTTATTTGATATAATGCCATTATCCTGGAATAACACCACTTTAAAGTTTCTTAAAAAAGGTCAAAAAGTTAATATTGAAAGGGCTATGAAGGCAAATGACCGCTTTGATGGCCATATTGTTACTGGTCATATTGATACATACTCAAAAATAAACAAAATAACAGAAAGTAATAATGAATATCTCCTGAGCATAGAGCTTGCCCCCAGAAACAAATATAATATTATTCAAAAGGGTTCAGTTGCCCTTGATGGAATTTCATTAACTGTGGCCTTTGTTAAAAATAATGAATTTGTAGCAGGAATTATTCCCGAAACTTTAAAAAGGACAAATTTAAAGGAGAAAAAAAGAGGTAGTTACGTTAATATTGAATTTGATGTTTTAATAAAGCAGAGAGGGAATAAAAAAGAAACTATAACTGAAGATTTTTTAAATAAAACAGGATACAACAGGGGGAGTTTATGAATAAAAGCTTAAAAAAGGCCGTTGAATATATTAAAAATAAAAAAATGGTAATTATTGTTGATGATGAAGATAGAGAAAATGAAGGTGATTTGATGTTTGCAGGGGAGCATGTTAAACCCGAACTAATTAACTTTATGGCAAAACATGGTCGTGGGTTGATTTGTTGTGCACTTCCCGGCGATAGACTGGATAAACTTAAAATTCCTCTTATGGTAGATAATAATACCGCTCAGTTTTCTACGGCCTTTACTGTTTCGGTTGAGGCAAAACATAATGTGACTACTGGTATTTCTGCTCATGACAGAGCACAAACTGTAAAAATGCTTTCAAAAGAAGATTCTAAACCTTCAGACTTTGTAAAACCAGGCCATATCTTTCCCTTACGTGCTAAAAAAGGTGGTGTTATTGTGCGGGCTGGTCAGACAGAGGCTTCTGTAGATTTATGCAGACTTGCTGGAGTTTATCCAAGTGGTGTAATTTGCGAAATTATGAACGAAGACGGTACAATGGCAAGAATGCCGGAGCTTGAAAAATTTTCCAGCAAGTTTGATATCCCAATTATTTCTGTAGAAGAGATTATCAGGCATAGAATAAGTAAAGAAACTCTTGTTGAAAAAGTCCATGAAGCCTTGCTTCCGACTGAGTTTGGAAATTTTAAAATTGCAGGTTTTAAATTCAAGCACGATAAATCTGAGCACGTTGCCCTGTATATGGGGGAATGGGAAAAAGAAGAACAGATACTTGTAAGAATGCATTCGGAATGTTTAACGGGAGATGCTTTTTTTTCTAAACGATGCGATTGTGGAAATCAGCTTCAAAAAGCTATGGAAAAAATTTCAGACAGAAAAAAGGGTATAATTGTTTATTTAAGACAGGAAGGAAGAGGTATAGGCCTTTTAAACAAAATACGCGCCTATAAACTTCAGGATGAGGGTCTGGATACGGTAGAAGCAAATGAAAAGCTTGGTTTTCCAGCAGATTTAAGAAATTATGGAGTTGGTGCACAGATATTAAAAAAAATGGGGGTTAAAAAAATCAGGCTTATGACAAATAATCCTAAAAAAATTGTGGGTCTGCAGGCCTATAATATGGAGATAACTGGAATTGAGCCGATTAATTCCAAACCTCACAAATGTAATATAAAATATTTAGAAACTAAAAAGAAAAAAATGGGTCATATGTTGTAGAGCCTTTTAAAAAAATTTACTAAACTCAACATATTAATTTTAAGGAGAAAGTTATGAAAATTTATTCAGGAAATTATAATGGTAAAAATTTAAAAGTTGGTATAGTAGCCTCAAGATTCAACTCAATGATTACTCAACAACTTATAGAAGGTTGCGAGGACGGACTTTTAAGAAACGAGGTAGATGGAGATAACATTTGTTTATACAAAGTACCCGGCTGTTTTGAAATACCTGTTATTGCTCTTAATATGGCAAAATCAAAAAAGTTTGATGTAATAATTACTCTGGGGGCTGTTATTCGCGGTGAAACACCTCATTTTGATTTTGTTGCCTCTGAAGTTTCCAAAGGTGTTGCCCAGGTTTCTCTTCAAACAGGAGTACCTGTTATATTTGGAGTTATTACAACAGATAATATGGAGCAGGCCCTGGAAAGAGCCGGAATTAAATCTGGAAACAAAGGTTTTTTTGCAGCACTTTCTGCTATTGAAACGGCAGATTTAATAAAGAAGTAAATGAAAAATAAAAAATTATCAAAAACTATAATAACCTGTTTTATGGCTGTTATTATTTCAATTGGTGCCTATATATCTTTTCCAGTAATTCCAAACGTTCCTTTTACCATGCAGGTGTTTTTTGTTTTTTTAACCTGTTTTATTCTGGAGCCTGAATATGCTTTAATGGCAGTTTTGTTGTATCTGGTGCTTGGGGCTGCTGGAATGCCTGTTTTTTCCGGCGGGGCAGGAGGCTTTTTATGGTTTATTGGTCCTACAGGAGGCTTTTTAACAGGATTTCTGTTTTTCCCGCTCGCCACATATATAAAAAAAAGTTCTAAATTTTTCAGTTTAATGATAGCTCTGATTATATTTTATATTTTTGGAATATACTGGCTTTCTTTTATTACTGATATGAGTTTTCAGGCAGCTTTATACTCAGTAATGGTATATATTCCGCTGGATTTTATAAAACTGATTCTTGCCTATATTGTAGCAAAAAAGATAAAAAAAAACCCCCTACTTGTTAAGTAAGGGGGGATGCCAAAAATTTAGCAAATTCACCGTTTTATTTACAACAAAGTTATCGGTATTTATTAAACTGGTGATTAGAAAAATTTTTAGAAAATATTACAAACATAAACTATTACTGAGTTTAGAATACTCTGGTAACTGGTAAAAAGTAAATTTCTCATCAGCGCAGCAATTCAAAATTTGTCCGAAAAACCTTTAGTGGTAGGGTCTAAACACTTTAAAACCAGATTTTCCTATCGGCTTTTGAAAAATGAAATAGACCTGTCATAAGTGGCTTCATCTTCTTTATTAAAATAACATGCTGGAAGCTGATTCATTTGGCGGTGATAATGAATACACTCGCAACAAATACCCATTCTTGGACAACCATTGTAGGTGCAGTTGCATTTTTGAAGATTTTCTTCTTTGTTAGGACAGTTAGTGCTCATAATAGACCTCCTGTTAATTAGATTCACCCTGTTTTATTATTTGACTTTAAGTGCTATTTTATCATAAAATATGAACATAATAAAAGCCGTTGTATAAATAGCAGACAGGAGGAATAAATGGCTCAACTACAACTTGTAGGATTTAAATTAGGAAATGAAGAATATGTAGTAGATATAATGAAGGTGAAAGAAATAATAAAAATGACTGAAATCACCCATATTCCTGAAGCTCAGACTTTTGTAGAAGGTGTTATTAATTTAAGGGGGAATATTATTCCAGTAATTAATTTAAAAAGCCGTTTGGAAATATTTGGAGAGGCTGATGAAGATAAAGAAAAGAAAATTATTGTAATTGAGCATGAACAGAAGTTAATTGGTATGGTTGTAGATTATGTTACTGAGGTTATAAGACTGGATTCCGGTAAAATTGACCCTACACCAGAGCTTGTTACGGCTGTTGATAAAAAGCATATTAAAGGAATTGGTAAACTATCAGACGAAAGACTTCTTATTATTTTAGATATTGAAAAAATTTTAAATGAAACAGATTTTTAAAATTTTAATTTCCATTGTTTTGTGATTTCTTCCTGACATAAAAAAGGAGTGTTCAGAGTAATTTTTCTATCTAGGTTAAAATGTGCCTCAGCACTTTTTTCCATGCTTTGTTTGTTAATTTTTCCTGTTGAGTTAATATTAATAATATTAGAATTAGACGAATCAACTTCCATTATAACTGTATAAGAGCCATCTGAAAAATCTTTCTGAAATTCTTTATATCCTTCAAATTCTGAGGCATCGATATCTTTTAAACTATGAAAGCCGTGGGTGATACCGGCTTCTGCAATATATTTAAGTTGATGTTGACTGATAAGACGCTGTCTTTCATGGTCAGCCTGTGAAGTTGACATTAAAAGACTAATGCCTAAAATTGAAAAAATTGTAATAAGTGCGAGAACTATTATTATAGTTGAGCCTTTTTTATTAAAAACCAAGTGGTCCATATTCATCATCCCATGCAGTATGTGTTTTATTTTCTATTCTAAGCGAATATTTTTTAGAAATCAAGAACGAAAGAGGATATTTAATGTTTCTAACTTTCCCCGGCCATTCTGTTGTAACAGTAACTTTATAGAGAAGTTCTTCATCTTCCACTGGTTCATATTCTACTGTATAGGAATAATCTTCAAAAGGTTCTTCAAAAGACCCATCGTGAAGAACTACTTTTGGATTTCTGTAAACTTCTTCAAGGTGTTTCTCAACAAGTCCTTTTGTTAAATACATTCCTGTGAAATGTTTTGCCTCGGAGCTAACACCTCTTGAAGACATTATGAACATATAAATTATCGGACCGCCTGCCACTACCAAAATAACAAGCGTAATCATTAACTCAACAAGTGTCATTCCGGATTTATTTATTTTCATAGAAATTATTTTATCATAAAATAAAAAAAAAACAAATAAAAACTGTTACTTACTTATATAGTTTTTATTTTTAATCTTACTATAGGTATATTTAAGTTAAAATCAACCACTACAAAAATCCCAAAAAACCGCTTTATAAAGAGGGATTTTATCTTTTGATGGGTTTAGTTTACATATTGAAGTACTTTCAATTTGCTGTATATACGCTCTTGAATTTTTTTGTGATTTTGTTCCGTAATTAATTTTAACTTTTATATTTCTGTAAATAATCTATATTTCTTGCTTCTGCTCTGTCACCCCGGTAATGTTTTGTGCCGGGGTCCAGCTTTAAGCTTAGTTTTTATATTTAATATTATGTTTTTTGTTTCAAGCACGCTTTTTTCGTCACTAAAACCCGTATGGGTTTGGTCACTAGCAAACTTGTTTGCGGTCACT
>JBNJGP010000023.1:0-34075 GCA_051747805.1 Candidatus Muiribacteriota bacterium | reverse complement strand
TGAATTCTGCTGGGCGTGAGACTTTAGGTTAAAAAATTAAATGGGAGTTTTTCCTTGAAAGAAACAATTTATATTTTTACAAGTGGCAGACTAAAAAGAAAAGACAACACTTTATTTTTTCAGAACGAAGAGGGTAATAAAAAATTTATACCTGTTGAAAATGTAAAAGAAATATTAGTATTTGGTGAAATAGATGTTAATAAAAAAGTTCTTGAATTTTTAAGTCAGAAAGAAATAATGCTTTCATATTTTAATTATTATGGGCATTATATGGGAACATTTTATCCAAGAGAGCATTATAATTCAGGATTTATGATTTTAAGGCAATGTGAGTATTATTCTGAGCATAATAAAAGGCTTTTTCTTGCTAAACAGTTTGTTGATGGGGCTGCGGCGAACTCTTTGAAAATTTTAAGGTATTATAACAGAAGAGATAAAGCTATGACTGAAGAAATAGCAGAGATGGAGAACTTAAAATATGTTTCATTAAAATCCCTTTCAGTGGAGAAATTAATGGCATTTGAAGGGCAGATTAAACAGCTTTATTATAGATGCTTTAATAAGATTATCAATAATGAAGATTTTAAATTTAACGCAAGAACTAGACGACCCCCAAAAGATTATATTAATGCTTTAATTAGTTTTGCTAATTCGCTGATTTATAATTTTTGTTTAAAAGAAATATATCATACTCATCTTGATCCCAGAATAGGTTATTTGCATACCACAAATTTTAGAAGATTTACCCTAAATCTCGATGTTGCTGAAATTTTTAAGCCAATAATTGGGGATAGAACGATTTTTTCTTGTCTTAATAAAAATATTTTAAGTGAAAATGATTTCAGCTCTGAACTAAATGGAATAATGATGAATGAAAAAGGAAAGAAAAAATTTTTGGAGCAGCTTGAAGAACACTTGAAAAAGACTATTAAACATAAAAAATTAAATCGACATGTTAGTTATCGAAGGCTTATAAGGATGGAGCTTTATAAACTGGAAAAACATTTAATGGAAGAAGAAGACTATAATCCATTTGTTATGGAGTGGTAATTATGTTTGTAATTTTATACTATGACGTTAATTCAAAAAGATGTGGTAAAATGTTAAAAAAGTGCAGAGAATATTTGCAGTGGGTTCAGAATTCAGTTTTTGAGGGTGAGATTACCCAGGCGAAATATGAGGGTTTGATTTCGGATTTAAATAAGGTTTTAAAAAAAGATGATGGAGATTCTCTTGTGTGTTATAAATTTAGGGCTAAAAAATATACTGAGCGTTCTGTTTATGGTAATGATAAAAAAGATGATATTAAATTTTTATAAATTTTATATTTCTTTCAATAAAAAATTATTAAATTTTTCTTTTAACGCAAGCAACGCTTGCTTTCACACGAGTGAAACGAGTACTATTCGTGACATCACCGGGATGACAAGCAAAAAGATAAATAACGAAATACATTGTATACAAAAATAAAGTGAAAAAATTTATGTTGATTTTTTAACTCATTTTAATTATAATTAAGTACAAAAATTTTTTAGGAGGATTGAGTATAATGAAGAAACAAAATCTTATTCTTGTTTTCGTTCTGATTATGATACTTTCGGTTTCTGCATCTAGTCGTTATATTATATTTTTTAATGACGTAAATGAAGTATCTAATAGAATGAATGATGATATGTCTAATCGTGGGCAGGTTATCAGGGATTTAAAGCAAAATTCAGAGCAGACACTGGACTCTTTTAACTATAGAACTGGTGCTATGCATAATTTAGAGGTTATCAGACATTTCTGGTCAATTAATGCTGTTGCTGTTAAGGGTGACGAAAGAGATGTTTATCTTCTTGAAAATTATCCAGAGGTTGATTTCATTGTTAAAGATGTTGTTGAAAATATTGAGCAGCCTGTTAATATTGGAAGACCTATGGTTGAAGATGCTTCTGATGAATTTACTTATGGTCTTACAAATTTAAACGTGCCTCAGGTATGGGAAGAATTTGGTCATAAAGGTGAGGACGTTTTAGTTGGTATTATTGATACAGGTATTCAATATAATCATCCTGAGTTTAAAGACAAGGATAAGATTGTTGGTTACTGGAAAAGTGGTTCTATTCAATCAGAATGGAAAGATGCTAAAGATTCTAACGGTCATGGTTCTCATGTTGCCGGAACTATTGCTGGCGGCAATGAATCAGGTAAACATATTGGTGTTGCTCCTGAGGCTAAGCTAATAATTGCTCAAGGTATTGACGGCTGGTCTTCTGATCTTTTAGGTGCTATGGAGTATATGCTTAATCCTGATGGTAATCCAGACTCTGATTTTTTCCCTAGAGTTGTAAACTGTTCATGGCATTCGGGTTCGGGTAATCAGGATGCGTATTACAGAATGTTTGAAAGATGGATTCAACTTGGTATTTTTCCGGCATTTTCAGCGGGTAACTCAGGTCCTTCATCTTCATCTATAACAAAACCTAAAGAACATCCAGATTCTTTTGCTTCAGGTGCTATTGACAACTCAAATACTATTGCCAGATTTTCAAGTAGAGGTCCTGGAATTTATAATGGTGAAGAGGTTAATAAACCTGAATTATCATCACCTGGTGTTGATGTTTATTCTGTAAGAGCCTCTGGTGGATATACAACTATGTCTGGTACATCAATGGCTAGTCCTCATACAGCTGGCGTTGTTGCATTGGCTCTTTCTGCCAATCCTGACCTTGGGGTTACAGATTTAAGAGAAATTTTAATTAATGCTACTCATGATGCTGGTGACCCTGGATATGATTATGCTTATGGTCATGGCACACTGGATGCTTATATGGCTGTAAGGCTTGCAAAAGAAGCTGCTTTTGTCGAAGGTAATGTTTCAACTTTTGGTGAAAATATTGCTGCTGAAATAAAGGTTAAAGAAACTGGTAGAGTTAGTTATGCTGATGAAAACGGGGATTTCAGATTGCTTGTTTTCCCTGGTAAAAATACTTTAGTATTTAATAAATTTGGATATACTCCTGTTGAAAAAGAAGTTAATGTTTCTGCCAATCAGACTGTTCAATTAGATGTAACTATGAACGAGGCTCCTAAAATTTCAATTTCTGGTCAGGTTAAAGAAGAAGGTATTACTGGTAATGGTATTAAAGCAAGAATTGATATTGTTGAAATAGATGAGTTTGAACCTGTTGAAACTGATAGTAATGGTTATTTTGATTTAGAAGTTATTGCCGGTTCGTATTCTCTTGTTGTTAATGCTTTTGGTTATGAATCCAAAAAGCTTGAAACTCAGAATTACACATCTTCAACAAATTTAAATGTTGAGCTTGCTCAATTACCGCCTGTTGTATTTATTGACAAGGATTCTAAAGATTCTTATGCAGAATACTATTTTGAGGCTCTTGATGAACTTGGCGTTGATTATTATTATCATAATGTTTCAAAAGACGGTCCTGTTGAAGGTAAACATATTTATCCTTTCTACACTGTAATATGGTCAACTGCTGATGTTTCTTCAAATACATTTACAAATTCTGATGTAGAGATTTTATCAAGTTATCTTGATGATGGTGGCTCTTTGTTTGCTACTGGACAGGATCTTGGATATAATATGAAGTCCAAAGATTTTTATGCTGATTATCTTAAGGCTGAATTTATCGAAGATAATGCTGATTCAAGAACTATAACTGGTCAGGATTTTGAGTTTGATATTGAAGGTGGTTCTGGTGCAAATAATCAGAAATGGGCTGATGCTATTGCTTCTACTGATGAGAGTGAAGTGATTTTTGATTATAAAGGAACTAATCAGAATGCCGCGGTTTACTATTCAGGCGACTATAATACTGTTTATTTTGGTTTTGGTTTTGAGGCTATTGATACAAAAGACAACAGGGTTGATGTTTTAAGTTATGTTTTTGATTTACTTGAAGCTCCTCTTGAAAATAAAATTCTAAGACTTCAAAAACTTGAAAATATGGAATTTGCCTCAGAAGAAGAAAAGGCTAAAGTAATTGGATACTATACTGATATGCTTGCTGAGGATATTTACAGAAACTACTCGGCAGAGGATTTAGAACAGGTTCAAAGAAGTATTGAAATAAATAATCCTGTTTTACTTGAAGCTATTTTAAATTTACAAAGATAAATCTTATTTTGACGGTCTGGCTTTGGGGTCAGATCGTCAATTTTCAATTTCTGTTTTCTGATTTCTTGATTAATTTCATTTTATTTTGTAAAATATAAAAAATTTTATATAGGAGCTTTAAAAATGAAAAAACCTTTTTATATTTCAACTGCTATTGATTATGTTAATGGAAAACCCCATATAGGACACGCTCTTGAAAAGATTGGTGCTGATGTAATTGCAAGATATAAGAGAATTAAAGGTTTTGATGTTAGATATACTCTTGGAACCGATGAGCATGGTTCTAAAGTGGCTAAAGAGGCAGAAAAAATTGGTATTTCCCCAAAACAGCTTGCGGATAAAAATGCACAGGAATTTATTGATACCTGGGAAATGCTTAATATTTCTTATGATGATTTTATTAGAACTACAGAAAAACGCCATGAAAAAGCTGTAAAGAAGCTTTTTAAAAAGATTTATGATAATGGTTATATTTATAAATCCAAATACGAGGGTTTATACTGTGTAGGCTGCGAGGCTTTTTTAAAAGAAAAGGATTTAGTAGATGGAAACTGCCCTAATCATGGTAAGCCTCCTGAAAAAATGTACGAAGAAAACTACTTTTTTAAACTTTCTGAGTTTACACAACCTCTTATTGAATTATATAAAAAAAATCCAGATATTTTTATTCCTGAAAGTAGAAGAAATGAAATTTTAAGGGTGCTTGATGATGGACTGGATGATATTTCTATTTCACGTTCTACTCTGAAATGGGGGATTGAACTTCCTATTGACCCTGAACATGTTGTTTATGTATGGTTTGATGCTTTAATTAATTATATAACTTCACCTGGTTTTGCAGACGATGAAGAAATGTTTGAAAAATACTGGAAAAATAATACTACAATTTTAGGTAAGGATATTACCAGATTTCATTGTATTATATGGCCGGCAATGCTTATGGCTGCAAAAATTCCTCTTTATGAACGAATGCTTGCCCATGGTTTTATTTATATGAAAGGGGAAAAAATTTCAAAAAGTCTTGGTAATGTTGTTAATCCTATGGATGTTGCCAGAAAATTCGGAGCAGACGCTTTAAGATATTATATTATGAGCGAGGTGGGTATGATGCGTGATGGCGATTTTACCTGGGATTTATTTATTAAAAGATATAATTCTGACCTTGCTAATGATCTTGGAAATTTAATTCATAGAACAAAAAATATGGTTAAAAAGTATTTAAATGGCACGATTGATATTTCAGGTCTTCATGAAGAAGAATGGGATTATGCCAATATGATTGATGTTGTTAATGAAAACGTTAAAAATTATTCCGTTTTTATGGACAGATTTGAAATTCCGGCCGCGGTTGACTGTGCTATAGAAATTGTTAAAAATGCCAATAAATATATTGACAAAACTGAGCCCTGGAAGGCTTTTAAGGGTAATCAACTTAAATCTGTTAATGTTATTTTATATAATATTATTGAGTCTGTTCGTATTGCCTCTATTTTACTCTATCCGGTTATTCCCGAGACCAGTAATAAAATAATGAAAGAAATTAATCTGGATTTTGATTTTAAGGGAGTTGATTTTAAAGATGTTATAAAATGGGGGAATCTTCCTCAAAAACTTGAGCTGCAGGTTACAAAGCCTATGTTTCCACGTATTGAAATAAAGGATAATGATAAAAAGGATAGCCCGGAAAATAAAAAAAGTAAGAAGAAAAAAAATGAAAGTAAAGATGATATGACTGGATTAATTGAGTTTGATGATTTTAAAAAACTTGACTTATGTGTTGCAGAGGTTGTTGAGGCCGAAAAACATCCTGATGCCGACAGGCTTCTTGTTGTTAAGGTTAATAATGGTCAGGGGAAAAAACAGGTGGTTGCAGGTATTGCTGATTATTATAAGCCTGCGGACTTATTAAATAAGAAACTTGTAATGGTTAATAATTTAAAGCCTGTAAAACTCAGGGGAGTTGAGTCTCAGGGTATGCTTCTTGCTGCAAAAAACAAAAAAGCATTAACCCTGATTACTCTAGATAAAGATATGGAAGCTGGAGTAAAGATTTCTTAATCTTTACTCTATGCTGTACCCTACACCGTTATAATTTACTTCTGCTTTTTCAAGTCTGATGTTCATATCCCCTTTTTTTACAAGGTCAAGATGATTCCACCAGTAAAAATGTGGTCTTTCTTTAAAAGATGGAAGATGATAAAGTAAATCAACATTTTTTGTGCAAAAGTGGTTAAACTTTGCTACATGATGATTTGTGGTGTTTGAGTCTTTTAATCTGTCGCGAAGTCGAAGCAGTTTTTTCCATTCAATTTCATTTTCGATAAAATATGATGGATTTTGGATTAGTTCATCGACTTTTTCTTTAAAGATTTTGTTTGACTCAATTAGATTTGGTACGTTAAATTCAAATTTGGCATCCATGGACCCCTCCATAATATAATTTGTTATATTTATTAAGTATAAATGAAGAAGATTTATTTTTCAAGTATTTTTTAAAATTTAATTTTATTTTTAAAATTCGCAAAAATTTGTGTTTGACCGGTTTACTTTTTCGACGTTTCAGACGTTTATAACGTCAGAATTTTAGCAGGTTACAGGTGATAAAATTTTTTTTGATTAACCAATTCTATTAATATATAATCAAGGACAATAAATAATAAAAAAAATTCTCCAGATGCATATCAGGTACACATGTAAATAGCGAGGGGGGTACCTGATGAATAATATTAATCCAGGTTCATTAGCGACATCTTCAACAATTAATAAAAATAAACCTGAAAAAATTCAGCATAATCGTGATATGGTTGAGGATTTTCAGGAATTGTTTTCAAACGAGGTTAAAAAAACAGCTGATTTACAGAAACATTCTGAAGAAATGACTAACAAAATGGTTGCTGGCGATGTTGAGGATATTCATGAAGTAATGATTGCCGCAGAAAAGGCAAAAATTGCTTTTCAATTCACCTTGGAAGTTAAAAATAAAATACTTTCTGCATATCAAGAAATGCAGCGAATGCAAGTCTAATAGGTAGGTTAATATTATGGATTATAAAGAGATTATTGAAAAAGTAAAGGTGAATTATTCTAATCTGCGTAAAGAACAGAAAATGCTTATTATGGGATTGGCAGTACTGATGGTTTTTACTGTTTTTATTCTTATATTCTGGGGTGGTAGAGAGGAATCGACGGTATTGTTTGCAGACCTTGAACAGGATGATGCTTCTAAAATTGTTAACGAGCTACAGTCAATGGGATACACTTATGAGCTGGAAGAGGGCGGTACTACTATTTTAGTTCCTCACAGATATAAAAACGAAATAATGCTTGATCTTGCGGGTTCTGATGTTTTGCCTGAAAAAAATGTTACATGGGAAAAAATATTTGAAAATTCATCTATACTTGGTCAGACAAAGCAGAGAGAAAAAATTGATTATATCAGGGGACTGCAGGGTGAGATTGAATATACTATTAATCAGATTGATTCAGTTGTTAATGCCAGAGTTCATATTAATATTCCTGAAGAAAAGCTTTTTAAAGAGGATGAGGTAGATGCTACTGCAGCAGTTATGGTTCAGTTGCGTCCTTTTGAGGAAATGGAAGTTGAGAACATCCGGTCTATTCAAAATCTGGTTGCCTTTTCGATTGAAGGAATCGAACCAATGAACGTTCAGATTGTCGATTCTAATGGAAATATTTTATCTGACAAGGTTGATCATGAAAAAGATGATACATCAAAAACGATGACGATTTTACAGATTCAGAGTGAATATGAAGAAGAATTATCAAGAAAAGCCCGCTCAATGTTACAGCGTGTACTTGGTCCAGATAATGCTGATGTTAGAATTTCGGTTGATTTTGACTTTGATAAAATAGAAACAACTATTGAAAAATTCGCTCCCCCAATCGAGGGTGAGGATTCCGGCATAAAACGTTCTGAGGAAAAAGAGTCTGAAAGCTATGAGGGAAGTGGGCGATTTCCCGGGGGTGTACCGGGAACTGATGCCAATATTCCAGGATATCATGGTGTGGAAAGTGAAGCTTCTGAATATCAGAGAGATAGAATGATTTCGAATTATGAAATTAATTCTGAGCAGAAGCATCTTATTAAGTCTCCGGGAACTGTTAGAAGATTAACAGTTTCGGTTCTATTAAATGATGACCGTGAACTTTCAGAAAATGATAAAAATGGATTAGAACGAATTGTAAGAAATGCGGTTGGTTTTAATGAAAGTCGCGGAGATCAAATTGAGCTTGTTCAAATTCATTTTGATAGAGATTGGCTTGATAGAATGCTTGAAGAAATGGAAGCTGAAAGAAGAAGAAAGATGATTTTAACACTTGTTGCTATTGGTTCAATTGTATTTGGACTGCTTGTTGTTGTAATGATAAGATGGTATAGAAAATATAAAGAGGCACAGAGGCTTAAAGAACAGGAAGATGAAGAGGTTGAACAGGTTGTTGAAATTGAAGAAGATTTTGAGCCAATTGTTTCAATTGAAGACCAGGAAAAACGCGAGCTACATGAAAGATTAAAGCGTTCTGTGCAGGAAAATCCCGAAGATGTTGCAAAATTACTTAAAAACTGGCTAATGGAAGAATAAATAAGTTATAATAAGAATAGAGTATAAAAAGAATTTAAGAAAAAATTATATGAGGAAGGGTGTTTTATGGCAAAACAAAAGGTAGAGTTAACAGGAAGGCAGAAAGTTGCTATTGTTTTAATATTTCTTGGTCCAGATTTGTCTGCAAAAATTTTTCAGGAATTTTCAGAAGAAGAAATTGAACTTCTTACTATGGAAATTGCCAAAATGCAGAAAGTTGAACCTGAGGTAAAAGACAAGGTTTTAGATGAATTCAGTCAGCTTCTGCAGGCGTCTGAGTTTATCAGTCAGGGTGGAATTGATTATGCTAAAGAATTGCTTGAAAAAACTCTTGGCTCAGAGAAAGCCGGGGAAATTCTGGGTAAACTTACTGCAACATTTCAAGTTAGACCTTTTGATGTTGTAAGAACACTTGACCCAAATCAGCTTCTTAACTTTATTCAGGGCGAACATCCTCAGGCCATTGCCCTTATTTTATCATTTCTGCCGCCTGAAAAATCAGGTTATATTCTTTCCCAGCTTGGGCAGGAGATTCAGGCAGATGTTGCAAGAAGGGTGGCGAAAATGGAATCCACCTCTCCAGAGGTTGTCAGAGAAATGGAAAGAATTCTTGAGAAAAAATTATCTTCTGTTTTATCTGAAGATTATACTTCTGTTGGCGGTATAGACGCTATTGTAGATGTTTTAAATAAAGTTGATAGAGGAACTGAAAAAAGTATTATTGAAACTCTTGAAATTCAGGACCCTGAGCTTGCTGAAGAAATTAAAAAGAGAATGTTTGTTTTCGAAGATGTTATTCATATTGATGATAGAGGGATTCAGAGAATTCTGCGCGAGGTTGATACAAAAGACCTTTCTGTTGCGCTTAAAGGAAGCAGCGAAGAGGTTCTTGAAAAATTCTCAAAGAATATGTCAAAAAGAGCCGGGGCTATGCTTCAGGAGGATATGGAATTCATGGGGCCTGTACGTGTTAAAGATGTGGAAGAGACTCAGCAGAAAATTGTTAATGTCATCCGTGGTCTTGAGGAACAGGGTGAAGTTGTTATATCCCGTGGTGGAGAAGAAGAAATTATTGTATAGGAGTTTGTTTTGCCAGTATTTAGAATTGATAAGTATAAAGAGGAAAAGGTTGTTATCGGCTTAGATGGAATTGTTGATAAAAAGAAAGTTGATAGAGATCCTGTTAAAGACGAGATTGAGGAGTTAAACAGGGTTAAAAATAAGCTTATTACAGATAATAACGCTTTAAAAGAAAAGGGTGAAAAAATTATTCAGAAGGCAAAGCAGGAAGCCCGGCAGATTGAAGATAATGCAAGAAAAAGCCAGAGTGAGGGCGAAAAACTTATAAAACAGGCTCAGGCCGAAAAAAAAAAGATACTTAAAGAGGCACAGGAGGAGGCTGAAAACCTGAAAAATGAGGCAAATTCAAAAGGCTATGATGAAGGATATACAAAAGGCGCAAAAGATGGTGAAGAAAAAACAGTTAAATCTGTAAGAAAAGAATATGAGGCTGTTTTAAAAGAGGCTGAAAGTATATTAAACAATGTAGTTGAGAAAAAAAATGAAATTATTAAAAATGCTGATAAGGAAATGCTTAATATAATTTTTAAAATTGCAAGAAAAATTGTTAATACTGAGGTAAAAGTAAACAGAGAAATTGTTTATAACAATTTGAAAGCTGCTTTAGATAGACTAACTGATAAAGAAAATGTTAAAGTGCACGTTAATAAAAAAGATGTTCAGATTATTGAAGATAAAAAAGAAGAATTTTTTAAAATCGTGCGGGGTTTAAAGAACTTTAAAATTATTGAGGAAAATTATCTTAATCCCGGTGATTGTATTATTGAAACAGAATATGGTTTTGTGGATGGTGTTTTAGATGCACAGTTTGATGAACTTGAAAAACTCATAATGGAAGAGTTTAATGGACTTTAATTATTTAGAAGGTAAAATAGATTCAATTGATACTTTAAAGGTTAATGGAAAAGTTACTCACGTGATAGGACTGCTTATAGAATCGCTTGGCCCTTCCGCGCGGGTTGGTGAGTTATGCTATATTTATCCCAGGGGTTCAAAAGATTCAATTTTTGCTGAAATTGTTGGGTTTAAAGATAATAAAGTTTTGTTAATGCCCTATAGCGAAGTTACAAATATCGCGCCCGGGTGCGAGGTCAGGGCAAGTGGACATACTTTAAGGGTGCCGGTGGGCAAATCCCTTTTGGGACGGGTTGTTGACGGTACTGGTAAGGCAATGGATGGTAAGGGGCCTATTTTACAAGAAAAATTTTATGAGGTGCATAATACACCGCCTAATCCCCTTTCAAGAACAAGGATTAAAGATAAGCTTGAACTTGGTGTTAAAGCTTTAGATGGTGTTTTAACAATTGGACAGGGACAGAGGGTTGGTATATTTGCGGGCTCAGGTGTTGGTAAATCAACTCTTCTTGGTATGATAGCACGAAATACTGAGGCAGATGTAAATATATTTGCGCTTGTTGGAGAGAGAGGAAGAGAGGTCAGGGAGTTTATTGAAAGAGATCTGGGCGACGATGGTCTTGCACGCTCGGTTGTTATTGTGGCCACCTCGGATCAACCTGCTCTGATTAGATTAAAGGCAGCCTATGTGGCAACTGCTATAGCTGAATATTTTAGGGATATTGGAAAAAAAGTTCTTTTTATGATGGATTCTGTTACCAGGTTTGCTATGGCGCAGAGAGAAATAGGATTAACTATTGGAGAACCTCCGGCTACCAGAGGTTACACTCCTTCTGTTTTTTCGGTTCTGCCTAAATTACTTGAGAGAAGCGGAACTTCTGATAAAGGTTCAATAACGGGAATTTATACTGTGCTTGTGGAAGGAAGTGATATGGATGAACCTGTTGCAGACGCAGTAAGAGGTATTTTAGACGGACATATTGTTTTAAGAAGAGAGCTTGTGATGGAAAATCATTATCCTGCAATTGATATACTTGAAAGCGTTTCAAGGCTTATGCCTGAGATTTCTTCTAAAGAACATATTATGCTGGCAAATAGAATTAGAAATACTTATTCAACATACAAAGAGGCCGAAGATTTAATAAATATTGGTGGTTATGTTGCTGGAAGTAATCCAAAAATTGACTATTCTATTAAAAAAATTGAGGATATACGCTCTTTTTTAAAACAGGGAACATTTGAAAAAATTACTATGGACGAAACTGAAGAAATGATGCGGGATATATTTCAATGAAAGTTAAAAAGTTTGTTTATAAATACCAAAGATTTTTAAATATACGCGAGATTGAAGAAAAAAAGGAACACTCTACACTTATAAAAATAAGAAAAAGAAAAGAAGAGAAAAGATTAAAAAAACAGGAAAAAGAAGAAGAATTAAAAGAGGTTCAGCATAAAGTAAATAGCCTGAAAACCTTTACTATTGATGATTTAAAATATTATAATTCCCATATAAGTGCACTTGAAAAAGAAAAAGAAAAGCTTGTTAAAGATTTTAAGAAGTTTGAAAAAAAGGAAATTGAACAGAAAAAAAAACTGCTTGAAGTAAGTAAAGCAAAAAAAATACTGCAGAAACTTAAAGAAAAACATAAAGAAGCCTTTTATAAAAGAGAAGAAAAACTTAATAATAAAATTCTGGATGAACTTGGTACACAGAAATTTTTAAATAAGAGGGGGAAAGATGATTAACAGTATACAACAGGTAAAATCAAGAATCGCTGAAATAGAATCAAAAATTGATAAATTAAATAAATCTAAAAATATGCAGACAGATTCTTTTAATTCAGAGCTTCAAAAAACAAATAAAGGTTCAACTGAAGAAATAATTCAGAATCTTAATATTGATGGTAAAGATACAGACGCATTAAATGACTTGATTTCAAGAATAAATCCTGATGATAATGTTTCTAGTAAAAAATCACTGGATTTTTATAAAATGATGTCAAACAGTCTTTTTAAATAAGGAGAAAAAAATGCCTGATGATATTGATTTAAATCCCAGTCAAAAAAAGAAAAAAACAACACTTTTTCAAAAATTTCTTATTCTTCTCCTTCTTATTACCCTTATTGGAGTTACAGGTCTTTTAATGATTGTAATGGATTTTATCGACATGATTAATATTAGAGATAGAATCCCTCCTCATATAAGAGAACATCCAATTATTGCAGAGTATATTAATAAATTTGAATTTGCTCATATGAGCGAAGAACAACGGCTTAAAAACTGGATTCATGATCAGAGTCAATCATTTGAGGCTCAACAGAGTGAATTAAAACAGCAGGAAAGAGAGATAGAGCAGCGACTTGCAACTTTAGGAGAAAGAGAAAAAGAACTTGAATCAACTGAAAATAAATTAAGGGAAAGTGAAGAACAACTCGATATAATCAGAAAAGAAATAGAAAATCTTCAGAATAGAAAAGAAAATATTGAAGAAGGATTAAAAATGGAGCAGATGGATGATTTGCTGAAAAAAGAAAAGCTTGAGCAGCTTGCCGGAATATATGAAAGAATGGACCCGGACGCGGCGGGGGAAACTTTTAATCAAATGGATAATAAACTTGCTATTGATATACTAATGCAGATGAAAGAAAACAGGGCTGCTGAAATTATGAATAATATTGAGCCTGATAAAGTTAGAGATCTTGCTGAAATGCTTAAAACTCAGGGCGCCTGGATGGGAACAGAATGAGTCATATTTTAAATAATATTATTTTAGGATTAGTGCAGGGAATTACAGAATTTCTTCCGATTTCAAGTTCAGGTCATCTTGTGATTTTTAATCATTTTCTTAATGTTAAAATGCCGGGACAGTTTTTAGAGTTACTTCTTCATGCTGGAACTTTGTTATCGATTTTAGTGGTTTTCTGGAAAAAAATTATACAGATTATATATTCATTTTTTACATGGAATAAAGATGAAAATTTTAACATGGCTTTAATGATTATTGTTGGAAGTATTCCTACAGCTTTAATTGGTTTAGTTTTTAAAAGTTTTTTTTCATCTCTTTTTACAATTTATTTTGTTTCTTTCTCGTTATTTGTTAATGGGTTAATTGTTTCAAGTGCTGCTTTTATTAAACCCGGTGATAAAAAAATTGGTTTTTTAAAATCAATTATTCTTGGTATAGCACAGGCACTTGCAATAATTCCCGGTATATCAAGGTCTGGTTCAACAATTCTTTCTGCAATGCTGATGAAAATTCCACCAATGAAAGCATTTGAATTTTCATTTATGCTTTCTATTCCAGCTATTGCTGGAGCATCATTGCTTGAATATTTAGAAGTTAGTAAAGAGATTGTTTTTGATACAGGATTAATTCTTGGTTTTATAGCCTCATTTTTATCCGGACTTTTTGCCCTTATGGCGCTAAGAAAAACAGTTCAGAAGGGGAAATTTCATTATTTTGGTATTTACTGTATAATTATTTCAGTTTTATTAATTATTTTTAGAGGAAAACTATGACAGATAAGCTTAAAAAACAGATAACAGGAACTTTTTTTGTTGGCCTGTCAATTTTGTTTGCAATAGGTTTTTTTTCAACAGAGGGTAATTTATTTAATCAGTTTATTAAATTTTTTTATAATGGAATCGGTGTGGGCGTGCTTCTTATTTCTTATTTCTGCTGGATTACAGGTATAAGATTTTTTATTCAGGATAATAAATTATCTAAACATGACCTTATGCTCGAGGTACTTGCCTGGATTTTATTTTCTGTTTGTTTTTTAATGATTGGAGCCTCTTACAATGTTGGGGGAATTGCAGGAAAATCTATTTATTCAAGTTTTTTATATGTTTTTGGAAAATTTGCAACAACCTGGATTATTTTAATTTTTCTTACTGTGTCACTTATTATTACTTTTAAAATTGATTTAGTACAGGTTTATTATCTAGTTTTAAAATATATGGGTAAATTTAAAGATAAAATTTTTGAAATGAAAAAAAATATTCCTGAAGTAGATTTATCTAAAATAAAAATGCTTACATGGAGCGAAACTTCTTCAGAACCAGAAATAAATAATAATGAAAACACCACTTCAGAGAATCATTTTTCTGGGGACAAAGATAAAAATTTTGATGATTTAATTATAGATAATACTCAAAGTGAAAATTTCCCCACTGATGAGGAGTTTCATAAAGAAGAAACAAATGAAAAAGAAAAATTTGTGGAAGCTGAAATTTTTGAAGAAGATGATGAGGAAGTAAGTCCGCAGGTGAAAAACAAAAATAAAAAACAGGCTCAGGAAAAGCCAAAAGATTTAAAAAATATTATAAAAGATAAAAATGTGGAAAAAAAACCTCCGGTAGAGAATAAAGAAGAGAAGACTAATGCAACAGATAAAAAAAAGCCGTTAAAAATGCCTTCGCTTGAATTACTTGATAACGTTTCTGTTAAACAGACTGTATCTCAGGAAGAACTTAAAGAAAAAGCTTCAAAACTTTTAGATACGCTTAAGAGTTTTAAAATTGATGCTCAAATATTAAATATGACAATAGGCCCTTCAGTAACACGCTTTGAGTTAAAACTGGCTCCTGGAATTAAAGTTTCAAAACTGCTTAATTTAACAAATGATATAGGGGTTACCCTTGCGACAAATAATATTAGAATTGAGGCACCAATTCCCGGAAAATCTGCAATTGGAATAGAAATTCCTAATGCAAAACCAATGCTTGTTCCTTTTCGGGAGCTGGCGTATCAGGTTACAAAAAACGAGAATTTTCTTACAATCGGGCTGGGCAAAAATATTAATGGTGAGGTTGTTTTAGGTGACATTTCCAAAATGCCCCATCTGCTTATTGCCGGTTCAACTGGTTCCGGTAAAAGTGTCTGTGTGAATACAATTATTACATCCATTCTTATAAATGCACATCCAGATGAGGTTAAATTTATAATGGTGGATCCTAAAATGGTTGAGCTTTCTATGTACAACGGTATTCCGCATCTGCTTATTCCTGTTATTACTGATTCGAAACTTGCAGCAGGAGCTCTTTCGTGGGCAGTTAACGAAATGGAGGAAAGATATTCAATATTAGCAGAAGAAAAGGTAAAAAAAATTGAAGAATACAATAAAAAAATGGATAAATTAAAAGCCCAGGAAGAGTCTGAAGAAGATTATGAAAAACTACCTTATATTGTTGTAATAATTGATGAGCTGGCTGATTTAATGGTAGTTGCCAGAAATGAGGTTGAGGAATCTATAATGAGAATTGCCCAAAAAGCACGGGCTGTAGGTATTCATCTTTTAATAGCTACTCAGAGACCTTCAGTTAATGTTATTACTGGTGTTATTAAGGCTAATTTACCTTCAAGAATATCATTTTCGGTTCAGTCAAATACAGATTCGCGAACAATTCTTGATACTGGAGGTGCTGAGAATTTAATAGGAAAAGGGGATATGCTTTACTGGCCTATTGGAAGAAATTCTGCTCAGAGAATTCAGGGTGCTTTTGTATCAAATGAAGAATGCGAAAGAATTGTAGAATACTGGGTTGAAACTACCGGTCAGGCTGAATATGATGAAGAAATTTCAGAAGAAATAAAAAAACAGGCGCAGGGTTCTGAGTCTTCTTCGGGAGCTGGGTCCGATATTGATGCCGATGATGAGCTGCTTCCCGACGCTGTTCATACAATTATTTCAAATAATAAAGCATCGATTTCTCTTTTACAGCGAAAACTTTCTGTTGGACACTCCAGAGCAGCCAGATTGATGGATATGATGGAGGCTAAAGGGATTGTTTCGCAGATGGACCAGCGGAATAGAAGAGAAATTCTTATTAATGAAAATGACATTGATAATTATGTATGAATTGTAAAATTCCTGAGGTATAACTTTTAGATGTGAGAGCTGATTTCATCAGCGAATAGAGTGCTTTCAGCACGAATAGTACTCGTTTCACTCGTGTGAGAGCAAGCTTTGCTTGCGTTTAAGAGCAGTTATTGTTGCTATCGCAACAAGTTATTAATTTTTAAAAAAATCAAGATTTTAAAGTTAAAATCAACCACTTCAAAAATCCCAAAAAACCGCTTTATAAAGAGGAATTTTTTCTTTTGCAGGGTTTATTTTACATATTGAAGTACTGTCAATATGCTGAATATACGCTCTTAGATTTTTTTGTGATTTTATTCCGTAATTAATTTTAACTTTTGTATTAAAAGCAAATACCTTTTCTATGCTATTGCTGTCACCCCGGCGATATTTTGGCTATATTTTTATTATACAATACCGGGCTCGACCAGGTATCTCGCTTTAAAGTATGTGTGGGGGTTTTTTGGTCACCAACTATTAACTTTAGTTCCTCTTACGGATAATTTATTATCCTCTCACATGATTTTAACTTTTCTTATTATTTATTAACAAAAATTAAATTTCTTTTTTTTTACTATTCGGTTATAATATAAAATATGGAACTCAATAAAAATTTATATATAATTATTGCTGCCTGCTTAATCTTTATTTTTTTTCTTATGATTCGAACTTGCCGTGGGGATTCTGCTCAGGTTATGCAGGGTGATGATGTTGTTTCACATGTGCAGTTTTCAGATGACAAAAAAATAAAAATTATTGATTTTGGCCAGTTTAAAGTTGAGGAAGAAAATATAAAGCCTCCAGCTAATAAAAGAGATTATGATACTTTAGAGGCGATTCCGGGAATTCTGGATAACATTATGTCTCTTTTAGAGGAACAGAGATTTCAGGAAGCTGAAGATTTAATTTTAAAAATTGAACCTACAGCTAACGCAGAACAACTTATCTGGTTGCTTTTTTTCAAGGCCCAGGTTTATTATTTACAAGGAGATTATCAGTTTGCAAAGGTTTTTTTTGATGAATTTTTAAAAATGCACCCGGAACATGAATTAAACAGAAATGCAAGAATGGCACTGAGGTATATGAATGCACAAAATTTTATTTAAAAAAGGATTTACTCTTTTACAGGTGTTAGTTGCTTTAGTAATACTGGCATTGGCAATTACATCAATTTTTGCTATGAACGCAATTAATACCCGCAGATTACGTGAAAACAGATTATATTTATCCGGATTGACCGTTGCAAGTGATATTTTAGAGGGGGCTTCTTCAAAAAAATTTGTTTCTGAAAATTTAAACAGCGAATTAATATTTAACTCTAATGACAAACACGGACTACTTTTTGATACAGAATTTTTAGAAGAGCATAATGGAAAGGTTCGCGTTAATATTGTAGAAAATGATAAAAACGTTTCTCATGTTCTGCTTGAGCTTAGATATCAGAATGTACACAGCAGAGAAACTTATATTATTTTACGTTCAGGAGTTTTTAATGAAGTTTACTGAAAAAAGAGCCCTTACTATAGTTGAGTTAATGATAGTTGTAGGCCTTTCTTTTTTTGTTATAAATGTTGTTGCCAACACTTTTTTTACAAATATTGCCAATATAAAAAGTGGGGAAAAAATTAATGATGCAGAGTTTGAAAAATTTATGATATGGAAAGATATTTCAACTAATAACTTAAAGTTACAGACTAAAAAAGAAGAGCTTGATGATGGTATAAAAATTACAGAAAAAGCAAAAATTATTTTTGAAGAGAGCAAAGGCGATGGTTACGGAAGAGTTAGCTTTATAAACCACTCTTTCCCAGATGGGTATAAGGAAGAAGTTTCTTTTTATATTTTAAATAATAATTTTTACAGGTTACGTGATGGCAGAGAATATGTTCACTCAAATAGATTAAATAATGGAATTTTCCGGTTTGAAGACGGGCACCTTCTTTTAGAGGGGATTATTGAGTTTGAATCTGAAATTTCAGATATTCCTTATGAAATACCACTGAACTTAAATTTTAAAATTAATAAAAGGACAACTGATGTTAAATTTAATTAATAAAAAAGGTTTTCTTATATATTTTGTTGCTGTTTTTGTTATTATAATTTTTGGTTTTTCAATGTTTTTTTTTAATAGAATTTCAGCTTCCGGACATTCAATAACCCGTGAAATGGGTCTTGTTTCTGCAGAAAAACTTACTCAAACAGGGTTGAATTATACTAAAAAAATCATTTATGAGAATTTATATGAGGGTAATTACAATTTTCATGAAACTATGGAGCTGCCTCAGGATATTGAGCATGATGAGGGTGAAATATCTATTATTAGTATAGAATTATATGATTTAAACGCTGAACAGAATTCTTTTGATTTATGGAAAAGAGGAGCCTCAAGAGGGGAGAGAAATTATTATGAAATTATTATTAAGGCTGAATGTGCAAAGTTTAAAACTGTTTTAGAGAGTAAATCTATTTTAGAAATCGATAAGGTGGAATATTTTCAATGAAATTAAAACTTTTAATTTTTTTTATGTTTATTATGCAATTTTTTTGTTTTTCTGTTGAGTTTGACGTGGATGTTGGAACAACCCTTTCTAATCCGCTTCTGCTGGACTTAGATAATGATGGTGTTTATGAAATAATAATTCCCTCTGTTAGAGAAGTCGGCGCTATTCGTCTTTTTGATATAGATGGCATCGAGGTTAATATGGGATTATGGCCGGCAAATTTCGGGGATTTAGTCTATAATACTGTTAATTATTATATAAAAAATGAAGAAAAATTTTTAATTTATGGGGAAAATACTCAATCTGATAATACATGTAAAATATATTCTCTGGATAAAAATGCCAATGAGCAGTGGGAGAAAGAGTACTCATTTATTTATGTTAAAGCCCCTGTTGCAAATAATATTTATGAACATATTTATGTTTCTTTAACCACAAAAGATAATGATAAGGGAATGTTTTCAGTACTTGATTTTAATGGGAATGAAATTTTTTCAAAAAATTATCCATATGGTATTTCCTCTAATGCAATTAATGCAGATATAAACCTTGACGGTTATGATGAAATTATTTACCGTACTAATCACGGTGTGGTAGAGGTTCTGGATAAAAATTTTAATTCAGTTGATGGATTTCCTGTTGAAATAGATTCACCGGAAAATCAGAGTATTTTTGATATTTCAGCCTGTGATATTAATGGTGACAGCTATAGAGAAATAATAGTGGGTTCTTCTTTTTCTACTACTCAGGATTTTCATGTTTTTAACTATAAAGGGGAGTCTATTGCAGAATTTTCAATAAACGAAAGATGTGTATCGCCCCCAGCCTGTCTGGATATAACAAATGATGGAACAAAAGAAATAATTCTTACAACCAATCAAGGAAGTATTTTTGTTAAAGACCTTGAGGGGAACGATATAGATGGTTGGCCTGTTTCGGCCGGATCCGGGTTTATTCCTGATAATGATGATCCAAGGAAAATTATTGGGAAGCCTATGTTGCTGGATACAGATGGCGATGGAGAGAGTGAAATTCTTGTGGCGGCTCTTGACGGAAGCGAATATTTTTTAAAAGTTTATGATATTGACGGTAATATGCTTGACAAAGGTGTTTCTATGGGAATGCTTGGCGATTTTCCTCTGGCAGAGTTTTATAAAATTGGGGATTTAAACAAGAATAGAAAGCTGGAATTAATATATTATGACAGCGATACACAGAGTTTAAACGTAACTCCACTTGATTTTTCAAATAAGATTAAAATTAAAGAACTTCATACAGAGTTTCAGTAAATTAGGATTGCTTTAAAATAACGCACATATTCACACTTTTTTTTACTGAATAGGTTTTTGTCTGACGAGCATAATGAAAAATATCTCCAAAAAGTTTTTTTAAACCAGAAATATTAACCCGTATTTTATTTAAATCTATATTATTATTTCCCCAGGCCATGTAGTATAATTGACTTCTTTCCAGGGCAAAATCTTTATTTGATAATAAACTTATAAGAATGTTTTCAAAAATACTTTTACCAAAGAAATTAACCTCAAAACCTTCCACAAGGGCCTCTTTATTAATAAAATCAACAAATATTTTATATTTATTTTTTTGATTTCTTATTTCTTTAACAGCGTTCATATGCATTGATTGTAATTCCCCGTTTCTGATAACCTGAACTTTATTCTGATTTTCTTTTATATAAAGGCTCTTTTGAATTAATGAAATATTATAATCATAAATTTTTTTCTGTGAAATAGTCATTTTATTTATAGTTTCTGAAAGTTTATTTTTATATTTAAATCCTGATATATAGTATAAAAGTCCAAGTAGAGGTAATATTTCTGCGTGGTTGAAAAAATTTTCAAGGGAAGTTATATCTTCTTCCATAGAGTTGTTAATTTTTTTACATATTAAATAATAAACATAGGAATAATTAGCGTTGTAATCCATGTTTTCTTTGTCAAAAGCAGAAAATCCATTGTAAAAAGAGTTGACAGCCTCATCGATTTTTCCCTCCCTCATTTCAATAAGACCTTTCAGATGATAGTAATTACCAGTTAAAGTTTTATCTTCGTTCAGACAGTAGTTGAAAAATTCTTTTAAAAATCTGATGGATTTAAACAGGTTTTTATCCATATAAAAATCAATAATGTACTCCAGTCTAATTTCAGTAATAGTGGGATATTCTCTTTTTTTAAAAAATTTAATACTTTTTATATAATTAAAAATACTTTCTTTATGTTTTTTGGCAAGAAGTAATGCCGAACCTTTTGCTAAATAGGCTCCGGCAACATTAAACATATTATCTGCCTTTTTATAATAAGAAACCGCCTCGTCAAAATTCTCACAGGCTTCATCTGTTTTAAGCATTCTCAGATGAATATATCCCATAAGTTGTATAAACATCCCATAACTCAGGTTAATAGTGTCTGGATGTTTTGATTTGTTTTTATCACTGGCCGCCTCTTCAGTAGCTTTAACTCCCTTTCTGCAGTATTCAGCAGCCTGAAGCAGTTTTCCCTGATCAAGCAAACATTGAACAATAGTATATAATGCAGTTAGTTTACTTTTATTTTTTGAAATTAAATTTTTGCACAATTCTATGCTTTCATCTAGTTTGCGAATTGAATGATAAACTCCAGCCTTGAAAATCATATTCTGATATGAGTTATTTAATTTTTTAAGGAGCTTGAGAGTTTCATTATCAGACTTATTAAAGAAAATATCAAGCCGTATTTTTTCTCTTAAGATTTGTTGATATTTATATTTTTTCTGCCAGCTCCATATTTTATCAAAACATACTTTGAATTTATCAGAATATTCCCCGAGTGAATTGATTATATGGGTATTATTAAGTATAACATCAATTGCATTCTCGTAATTTAAACCTTGAGAATACTGATAAAAAGCCTCCAGATTATAAAGAGAGTTTTTTTCCTTGTTTTGAAAAAAATCACCTAATTTATTATGTAATTTTAATTTGGTATCTTCTGGAATGTCATTACAGAACAAGTCTTTATAAACCGGATTAAAAACAATTCGATGATTATTTTCAATAGTTATAACAGAGTTTTCTTTTAAAATTTCTAGCTCTTTATTAAAATTCTGTTGCCCGAATTTTTTAAGAAAATTAAAATCAACTTTGATATTTATAAGACAAAAAATATTAATAAGTTTCTGCAGGTTTTTATTTTTGTTAATATTCAGATTTTGAGTTAACTCTCGCTTTAATATTTTATTAAGATTATATTCGTTCATGAAATCGTTAAAACTTAAACGGGAGTTAAGAAAATGACCAATAATAAGTTTTATTAAAAACGGATTTCCGCCACTCTTTCTAAATATATAATTAAAAATATCTTTTGAAAAAGAGTAAAAAGAATGTACAAAAAAAATATGGTTTATAAGTTCATTAGAGGATTTATGTGTTAATGTTTTAAGCTCTAAATAAAAAATCCGGGTTAATTTAACTGGGGGAAGCTCAAGAGAATTTCTTGAAAAAATAAAAATTTTTGATTTATTAAATTCATCTATAAAGGCGTTTATTAATTTTTGATTATCTTTATTATTGTAAATATCAAAATGGTCAATAAAAAGTATTATTTTTTTATTATCAACTTTTTTAATAATATCTCTACCCGAAGCTTTTTTATCTAAATTAAGTTTTTTTGTTAAATCTTTTAAAATTGAATTAAAGCTTTCAAAATCTCTTGAATCGTACCATAATAAATTATATTTTTTAATTTTTAAGAGATTAAGATATATTTGATGAGAAATGGTGGTCTTCCCGATTCCTCTGCCCCCTGTGATGTAAAAAAAGGAATAATTAGAAAGGTTTTCACTAATCAGTTTTATTTCAAAATCGCGGCCAAAAACTTTTTCAATTTTAAAATTTTTCATGTTTTCAATATTATGGTTTTTAAGAAAAATTATCAAGAAAAAGCAGTATATTATTAAAAATTAAATAAAATTAAAATAGAATAAATTGTGGCATGAATATCCGCAATAGCTTATAATTAACGTAGGGAAATATAAAAAATATTAAATTACTTTAGATTAAGGGGAGGATTTATGAATAAAAAAACTCTGTCTGTTTTACTTATTATTTTAATGATTATGTTAGTTTCTGCGGAATCTTTAAGAACAGGTACTCAAACCTTTAAAGGAACAACTGGTGAAGATGAAAGAGGTTATGATGGGTCGATTCCGGGTATTTTAAGACAGCATATTCCTGGGATTAATTCTAATAATCAATTCGATAAAATTTCTGAATATCTTGATGGTAATAATTATCTTGATGAGGATGTTGTCGAGGCTGCACTTGCCGTTATTACAAGAACTGGTGAGGGTGAAAAAAACCATGTGCATGAACTTCTTGATGAAAAAATTGATAAGAATTTTCAGCTTGAAACAGCTACTACCCATTTAGGGAATGTTATTGAAAGACTTACAAGCGCTCAGCAAATACAGATAAAGCCAAATGAGAATTACAATAATATAAAAGATAAAGTTGAAATTATTGAAGAAAAGATAAAAAATGGTTTGCGAAGTGGTGATACCCGTGTAATTGATTCAATTGCCGAGTATGTGGCTGATAAATCAAAAGGCTATGAGGCAAGACATATTGCTTCTGTTGTTAATACAGCCCGTGAACATCTTAGTTCCGGGGATTTAAGAAATCATGATGCCGGAGCTCAGATTAATGCTTTATTTGATTCTTTTGATGAGGGTGTTTCTACAATAAATAATATGTTGGAAGCTTCTCCGGTTGTATCAGAGGCAAGAACGAATTTAAGAACAAATGATAATATAAATAATAATTATGAAATTATTGAAGATGTACTTGTTCCTCATACAAATATGCACTCAGAAGATGAGGATGAACTTGTTGACGGGCATATTATTCATGACCTTGTTTATTATTCTAAGACAATGAACGAGGAGGAGCCAAGAGTTATTGAGGAAGATAGAAAAGTTCATATGAACTTAATGCTGGATTTGTTAAAAAATGAGATGAGTGATATTGATATAAATATCGATCATGACGGGGAAAATACTTCTCCTGGTGGTTTTCTCTCTGGTGTATTAAGTTTCTTTGAAACAGCTACAGCAATTATAAGTATTTTTTCTGAGATGTTTTTCGGTGAAGAAAACCCATTTGCGGGTTTAGGCGAACTATTTTCCGGTTTTCCGGCTATTGAGGGATTTACTGATGAAGGCTCCGGTTTTTCAATTGGAAGCGCTGCTTCAGGTGGAACAAGTTCTACAGCCTCAGCTACTTCAACCTCGTCGGCCAGCACTTCTTCTGAAACTACATCTACATCTACCGAGCCGATTTCTGGTGGTCCTGGTGCAGAAAGAATTCTTGAGGCTGCTCTTGGGGCTGAAGGTGCTGTCAGCAACGGAAGATTATATGGAAAACAGGTTTATACTTCAACAACACAGGGTGCAAGATATGCATGTGCTGCTGTAGTTAGCGCTATATTAAATCACGCCGGTACATTTGATCAGTTTATTCTTCTTGTATCAAGAAAGGGAGGCGGCACAGAAGGTTTAGAAGAAATGCTTCCAAGAAATGGATATTCAGATATAAGATTTCCTTCAAATGATCAGATGGAGGCTGGGGATATTGTTTACTGGCGCAGCAATCGCAACTCACGTTCTTCGCATATTGGGGTAATAGTTGAGCAGGATTCTTATGGTAAATGGTGGGCAATAGATAATTCCTCAAATGGTGCAAATGTTTTAAAAAGACCTGTTGAAAGGTCATACTATCCGGTAGTTGCTGGTGTTGCAAGATATCAGAATTAGGTTATTTTAACCATTTATATTCTGTGCTTAAAAATATTCTGCCTGAATAGTATTGAGATAATAATTTAATTATATTTTTATAGGCTTTTTTACGAATGGGTATAAAATAACGGTACTTTTTATTAACCTTATTATATACCCATTCATGATTTAACAGTTCAGGATGGTTATTAAGTAAAGTTTTATAATTTTCATGCGTTAGTCTTAATAATGAAATATCAATATTTTCAACTTTATCAAGAATATTGTTATTAAAAAGTTTAAGAAAAAGTTTTTTATAATTGTTTAAATAATTCTCTGTTAAAATTACTGGTTCAAAACTGAGGGCTACTTTAAAATCTTCTTTTTGAAGTTTAATTATATTTTCTAATTTAAGAGATAGGGGAGGAACCTTTTTTTCATATTTTTTTTGCACGTTTTCAGGGGATAAGCTGAAGGCTATTGTAGAATTTTTTTTACATGCGTTTTTTATAAAACTATCAGGAACCAGGGATTTTGTTCTGTACTCTATATTTATATTTGAAAAATTCTGCCCAGCTTCAGTTGATAGAGTTTCTGAAAAAGGGATAATGTTTTCAAAAATAAAAGAATCAAAATTCTCTCCCGCATGTAATTTTAATATTTGATCCGTAGGAAGCTTCTTTTTTAATAGAGTTATTTCTTCAACTATTTTATCTATTTCAGGAAAAATTGTTATTAATTTATTTTTTTTAAAACGGGCTTTAGGAAAACAGTAAGCGCAGTTATAAACACAGCCCTTTCCCCAACGTATTACATACTCGTTTTTTCCCTGAATATTTTTGCCATAGTCATATTTTTGAATATAATTATCTTTTCTTTTATCTAAAAAAATGGCTGAAGAACTCAGGGAATTTAATTTATTTGAATTAACAGTTTCAAATGTTTTTTGATTTTTAACATTCTGTATTAAAATATTTTCATTATTTTTTAGTTGTTTATTCAGATAAATCTTCATTATTTAAAATCTCTGTTAGTTTTTTTATTTGGGGCTGGCTATCTTTTATTATATCAAGTTTGTTTTTAAGTTCATTAAAATTTTTGAACTTAATTTTAATTTCAAAATCTGGATTCTCAAATGTTTTATCAAAATGAAATTGAATTTTTTTTTCATAAAAGCTTCTCTGTATTTTCTTAGCTTTTTTTAATGTTTTTGAATAAATGGGATATCTTTTTTTAAAAAGAAAATCTAAAAATTTTTTAGTGTTTGCTTTTTTATTTGATTTGTTCAGAATGTCTTTATTATTTTTCACAAACTTATCTATTAAATCCTCAACAGGTTCATTGAAAATTTCAGAATAAAAATCCAGCTGGTGGTTAATGTTTTCTGTAAAATAAAAAAAATCGGAATTATTCATTCGGACCTAAAATATGAGTTCTTGATGATGTCTTTGATTTTCCCTGAGAAGATAAAAACTCAATATTAAAATTAAATGGACCAAGAGAGTAAACATCATTTGAAAATTTTGCCTGTAAATATACTCTATCACCATACTCCTGAATAAGCTCGGTTATATGATAAACTTCAACCGGATGAACAAAGTAATCTGAGTTAATCATTGCATTATTTTTAACTAAAAATTCTTCAACATAATCAAAAAACATATTAACAGCATTATAAACTGCCTCTTTATCCCAGGAACCTTCAATAAAAAATGGGCTTACAAGTGTAGTACCAGCTTCTAAAATCTGGATTTCAGAAACTGCAATCATATCAAACTCGTTAACCTTTGATTTTAAAGTTAAATTAGAAGAGGCCACAGTTTTAAGAAAAAATCTATTTGATGAGTTTTCCATTACTCTGGCTTTTTCTTCAATTTCTTTCTGATACTCGTTAAAGAAATCTTCAAGATTTCTGGTTTTAAGTCCAGCCTCCTGAATTTTTGCGTAAGATTTTTTGAAAAGGTTGTTGATTTGTTCTTCTATTTTTTCTTTTGGAGTATTTGGGTTGATGATTTCAAAAGATATTGTTTCATTTACCTCAAAAATAATTACATTTTGTCTAAGCTCTCTGTAGAATTCTCTTAGCTGATTAATTTCCCTTTTCTTATCTATAATATCTTCATTAAGGTCTTTGATAGTATCTATTGCTTCTTCTTGTTCCTGGCTGAGTTCTTCGTTATATTCAGAAAGTTGTCTGATTTCAGTTTTTATTTCATCCATATGAAACAGGGCAACACGCACATCTTCTGATATAATCATTGCAAAAAACATTGTTATTAGAGTTATTATAATTCCAAAACCAATTGTGATAAGAGTTGCAGTTTGTCTAGGTCTTAAACCTAAAAAGGATATTTTTTTCTTACCCATTCTGAACCCTACAAGGTCACCGATATAGGCTATAAGACCAGAAAATAAAACTATTCCAAATAATTTAACAAACCCTTCGCTCATAGTTTGAATTTATCCCCCAGGTAGAATTGTCGGGCCTTAGGGTCGTTTGAAATAAATTCAGCATCGCCCTCAACCATAATTTCGCCAGTATTCATAACATATGCGCGGTCGGTAATCTGAAGTGTTTCTCTTACATTATGGTCAGTTATTAATATACCCAGTCCTTTATTTCTAAGCTCATTTATAATTTCCTGAATATCAGAAACAGCTATGGGGTCCACTCCAGCAAAAGGTTCATCAAGAAGTAAAAAATGGGGGTTGGTACAAATAGCACGTGCAATTTCAACTCGTCTTCTTTCGCCGCCCGATAGAGAAAATCCCATATTTTTTCGAATATGATTTATTTTAAACTCATTAAGAAGCTCATCTACTTTGTAGTTCTGTTCTTTTTTTGAAAGGTTTGTAAATTGTAAAATTGCAAGAATATTGTCTTCTATAGAAAGTTTTCTGAAAATACTGGGCTCCTGAGCAAGATAGCCTATACCAAGTCTTGCCCTTTTATACATTGGCAGGTCTGTAACATTTCTGTCATTAAAAAAAATATTACCTGATCTGGGAAGAATCAGTCCAACTATCATATAAAAAGTAGTGGTTTTTCCTGCGCCGTTTGGACCAAGCAGTCCGACAATTTCACCTTTGGTAAGATTGACGGAAACAGTGTTGACAACTTTACGGCCTGAATATATTTTTAAAAGTTCATCAGCGATTATTTTTTGAACCATTTATCCTCACAATTTATTAAAAGAAGTTTGCAGAAATTATAAACATTGTTAGTAATAAAATCAACTTTTTAACCATATTTTACTTAATTAAAAATAAAAACATAATAATCCCCTATACTCCGGTGATTTTTTTAACAGCTTTTTTATAAAAAAGGTTTGCTCCAAAAAATAAAACCAGTCCCTGAATAAGTAAAAATATTATAAACCTGCCTGAATTTATCATTCCTCTAACCATCATTGCATAAAAATATAATTGTGAGCCTAGAATAAAAAATCCAACAAAAAGATTTAAAATTATGTAAATTTGAACAGGAAGAGAGAAAATACTGAATTTTTTTCTCATAAAATAATTAGAAAAAAATACTGAGCTATGCATCATAAAATAACTTATTAAAACAATGTTGAAAAACGTTAGAAACCAGAGAACTGGGTTGGATGAATATAGAATAAGCATTATTATTGATATAAAAAGACCAAATAAAATAAGTGGACCAAAAAAAAGTTTGATTCTTGCGTCTAATATTGAAGATGGTTTGATTGGCAGGGTTTTTAAAAATTGAATTTCTTCATAGTTTTCTGAAAAAAGCCCAAAGAAAATTCTTGCAAGGAAAGAAGCAATTATTAACAATACTACGCCTGTGTTTAAATAAAGAACAGGTAAAAGAAGTTTATCCCCAAGTTCTCTCAGGAAATAAATATTAAAAATAAATACAATAATTAACCCGGCAAAAAGCCACATCTGCTGGAAATTAACGTTGTTTCTAATAAAAAGTGTTAATTCTTTCTTCTTTAAAACGTTTCCGGCAGAATCGTTTTTGTTTAATTTTAATTCAAAATCGTTATTTTTTTGGTTTTTCTGAGTTAAAAACACAGGGGAATATATATTAATAAACATTTTATAGCTTATTGCAGTTAAAATCAGTGCCAATATTACTGAGGAGCCAAGGGCAGAGAAGATAAGAGTATTATCTGTTTCTATAAACCCGTAAAAAATATTTTTTATAAACTCAGTTGGAAAAAACTGTAAAACAGGAATTTTAAATGATTCAAGAAGCTCATTTAAATAAACACCGTCTTCAATAGTAAGGAATCGTTCAGGCTTTATATATCTGAATAAAATTATAAGTGCAGAAAGTAGAAAAACTGAAAATGAAATAAGGAATTTTCTGGTTTTAACAGAGCCAAAAATTTTAAGAAACGCAAGTACAATAATATATGCAATACTTATATAGGTAACGGCGGTAAATAATACGCCTATAAAGGAAATTAAAATAAATGACCAACCAGGTTCATAATAATTATTTATAGAGAAAAGTGCGCCAAGACAGAAAACTAAAAATAATATAGAGCCGTACATATAGGATTTTATATATCTGTTGAAAAAAATTTCTGCTTTAGTTATTGGAAGTGAAAAAAGAAACGGGATTTCTTTATCGTAAAATAAAATTTCAAAAAGATATATTATTGAAGATAGAATTGCTATTGTAAACAGAATGAATAAAAAAAGAGATAAAAAGTGACCATAAACAAAATAGCTTTCTAAGGGCGGCATATCCGCAGAAAGCATTCTTATAATCCTGCCGTTTAATCTATAACTTATAAAGAAAAGTAAAATAACAATAATTGAATAAATAATTTCTCCATAAAAGGAATTATAATGCTTTCTTGAAAATAATGAATAAATAAATTTAAGAGTTTTCATAAATAATATCCTTTAAATTAATGAAAGTAATTTTTTATATTTTTCTCCGCCCGTAAGTTTAATAAATATTTCTTCAAGCATTTTGTTTTCATTTGTACTTTGTAAATTTTTGAGAGAATCAGAATAAATAATTTCACCTTCGTGCAGCACTACAATATTATCAGCAAGTTTTTCAGCAAGCTCAAGAATATGAGTACATATTACAACTGTTTTTCCCTGATTTTTTGAGTTTACAAGAAGTTCTTTTAAGATTTTCACACTTACAGGATCAAGACCATTAACGGGTTCATCAAGTAAAATTATACTGGGGTCATGAAATAAAACAGAAATTATGGCAAACTTTTGTTTAACCCCTTTTGGAAGCTCATTAACAGGAGTGTTAATATAATCCTCAAGGCTGAAAATTGATATAAATTTTTCAATATTTTTTTCATTAAATTCAATTTTTCTGAGACCGCAGAGTATTTTTATAAACTCGCGACCCGTTAAGCTCTCATAAAAAAATGGGTTTTCAAATAACAGTCCGCTTTGTTTTTTAAATTCAACTTCATTTCCAGGCAGGATTAAATCCTGCCACTTTATTTCACCGGAAGCAGGAGGCCATATACCAGTTAATGTTTTAAGCAAAGTTGTTTTCCCAGAGCCGTTTTCGCCAATAACGGCTGTAATTTTTCCTGGTTGAAATTCAACGTTAATATTTTTTAAAATTTCTTTATTTTCACGGGATAAATTTAAATTTTTGACTTTTAGCATAAAAACTCCTGAAATATTAATATATTAATGCTAATAATAACATAAAAAATGCTATTATTCAAAAAAAAGGTTTTTTTACAGCAAATCTCAATATTTGTTTTGTGATATTTTCATAGTTCAGTGTTTAAATTTTATTTTTTAAAATTGTATTATTTGACTTATAGATATGTTAAAATATAAAATGTTTTAAGATTTACTAAAGATAGAGGGAATATAACTATGAAATATCAATTTTTACGTTTTATTGGATTTATAATTGGTCTTGTTCCGTCTTCAATTCTTTATACTGTTGCAGAAGTAATTGGTTTTTTTGGCTTTATATTCTGGAAAAATAGAAGAATAACCGGATTTCAAAACTTGAAAAAGGCTTTTCCTGAAAAAAATCATAGAGAATTAAAAAAAATTTTAAAAAATGTTTTTATTAATCTCTCGATAATTATTTTTGAAATTTTCAAACAGCCCTATGTTGGACGTAATATTGATAAAGTTTTTAATGTCAAAGGATTCCATAATTTAAAAAAAGCTTATTCTAAAAATAAAGGTGTTATTCTGATTACTTCCCATTTCGGAAACTGGGAGCTTGCCGGAAGTTTAATATGTAAAAAGGGCTTTAATCTTGATGTTATTCAGAAAAAACAGAATAATCTTGATTTTGATAAAGTTTTAAATCATTACAGGCAGATTAATGGAATGAAGCCGATAGATAGGAAAATCGGTTTAAGAAAAGGTGTTCAAGCCTTAAAAAAAGGCGAAATTCTTGCTTTGCTTGTTGATCAAAAAGCTAAAATAGGTGGAGTTGAGGCTGAATTTTTTGACCATAATGCAAGTACTACTCCGCTTCCCGCCAAATTATATCAGAAATATAAAAGTCCAATTGTTTTTATGTATTCTAAAAGAATCGGTACGTTAAAATTTGAGGTTAATTTTTATGAACTTTATCAGCCAGAAAACGAAGATATTATGGAAATAACTCAATATATTAATAATAGTATTGAAAATTATATAAGAGAAACTCCTGAGCAATGGCTCTGGGTTCATAATAGATGGTGAGAAATTAATTTATGATAAGTATTCTTAGCGTTGGTTTTGATAATTTATTTCAAGAAAATAGATTTTTGTATGAGAAAATATCTAGTTTCTCTGATTTATCTATTAATGTAATGGTTCCGAAATTTATTTCAGTTGAAGAAATGTATAAATATGTTGATGATGGAAAAACAAGAAGTTATAATATTATTCCTTTTGAGCCTGTGTCAAAATCAGAGGGAAGCAAAAAATTTTTAATTAATTCATCTATTAAAACAGACTTTTTATTATCTGCAATTGAAGAAATAAAACCTGATATTATTGAAATTAAAGCTGAACCATATTCTAAACTGGCTTATGATATTATTGAAACTGTTTCTTATTTAAAAGAAATGCCTAAAACAGTATTATTTTTTAAAAAAAATCCCGACATTTTTCTTTTTCCAAAACAATATTTTTTAAAAAAAAAGGTTTATTCAGAAGTTGATTTTATTGTATGCCCCGATGAACTTTTAAAAACTCTTTTACTTGAATCTGGGTATAAAAAAAATGCCTATAAAGTTATTCATAATCCTGTTAACTTTAACTTTCATAAAAGAGAGGAAAACTCAGGAAAGTTTGTGTTTGGAATTGAAAGCGATAAGTCTTATCAAAATAAATTAAATATACTTAGTGTGATAACAGATTATTCTGCTCAGCTTAAATATTTGTTTTTCTCTGGCGAAAAACTTTCTAGAACATGTCTTAATAAAGGTTTTGAAACCTCTTATATGCCCGGTGTTTCCGCCAAGGAAAAAGATAAGCTTATTTCAGAAAGTGATTTATTTTTCTTTTTCAAAAAATTTGATTTTGACGATTCATCTTTTAAAAATAATATTATAAGAGCTTTTATTAATAAAATTCCTGTAATTTTACCCGATGAATTCCCGTATAATAAAATTTTCAAAAATTATGCTTTTTTATTTAATGAACTTGATGAAAGTAATTTGAAAAAAATCCTTATAAACAAAGAATATAGACAAAAAAACATGAAAAATGCTTTAGATTATGCCCAGACAAACTACTCATCCAGACAGGTATGTTTTAAACTATTTGAAATATATAAATTTTTATACAAGACAAAAAAAAATCATTTTTCCGGAAACTGATTTAAAATATCCTTACAGGCTTCTAAAAGTTTACTGTTGTTTTCCTGAGCGGCCTTTTGCTGCACTTTTTCAATAGCAATTTTTTTAATCATTTTAGTCATTACTTCCATGTATTCAGACTTATTATTATCATCAACATAATTATATTTATTTATAAGTTCAGTTATAATTTCCTGATCTTCTTTGAATTTCAGAAAATATTTATAAACAGAATTACGTACAACTTGTTCTTCATCAAGCAGTGCCATAATTGCTATAGGATAGAACTCGCGGTAACCAATTTTATTAATTCCTTCAGCTGCAATTTTCCTGCCCTGGGTGTTATGAAAATATGAAATAACAAAATCCAGTCCCTCAACTGTTCTTTCGTTAAATTTTTTCGTGAGGGCCTTTACATTTTTCAGAATTTCAAGCTCTTTGTCAATTTCCCAGTCGGCAAGATAGAGTTTTTCAATAAGGTCGTCCACAGGATGAATTTTAAAATCTTTTGGTTCAGGTGGTTCAACAAACTCTTTTTCTTCAAGTTCAACCTCATTAACATCGGGTGCTTTTTTAATATTCTGTATAAAATAATAGTTAAGAACAGTATTTTTATCTACTATAATTTTTCCATCACTTAAAACATCTTTTCCTATAATGTCTCCGCGCTTAATGCTGTTTTTATCAACACTTATATTTGCCATTTAAAACCTCTTAAATAAAAAATTTATTAATAATACCAGGTATCAGTCCAGATAAAATCAGTTCCATTATCTGCATGAGCCTCAATTGTGTAAACAATATCGCCCTCACCAAGTTTATCTACCATAATTAAATTATCGGGTGGTTTTATAAAATTCCTTTGTCTATGAAGTTCGATATTAATATTTTTTAACCTTCCGGAAAGCTCTTCCTCATATTTTTTTTCACCGTTGACTGAAAGAGAAAAACTTTTTAAATTTCCAGCATCAGGATTAGTGTATAGAGTAGAAGAAAATGAGAGAATATCTGTATCAGGATGGGATATAAGTGGAGTTTGATTCCATTTAGGTCGATTTAAAGCCAGACCCACAGCACGGAATGCATCTAGATTACCATGGCCATATTGAACATCCCATCCCGGCATACCCATATCCGCAGTAGAGTTAATTAATATATTTCGAATTTGCTCAACTGTTAATGCCGGATTTGCCTCTAATATCAGGGCAATTGTGGCGGTAACATGAGGAGCCGCCATAGATGTTCCACTCATCCAGGCATATTGATTATTATTGTAGGTAGAAATAATTCTATGTCCGGGAGTAGTTAAATCAGGTTTCTGCGTGCCTAGACCAAGAAAACTTCCAGGACCAATACTTGAAAAATCTGCGATTTTATGGTCAATCTCATTTGCCCCCACAACAATATTTTTTTGATAAGAAGTCATATCGTCAATACTTCCGGGTCCAAGATGCCCATCATTGCCGGCAGCAAATACTGGTACAATACCAAGGTCAACCC
>JBNJGP010000022.1:0-34592 GCA_051747805.1 Candidatus Muiribacteriota bacterium | reverse complement strand
ACCACTCGCTTTATTTTGTTTCGTAATAAATTTTAAGCTCTTGCTCTAATCGGCTCCTTACTTCTTACTTCTCACTTCTCACTTTTCACGGCTCTTCTCACCTCTCACGGCTTCTATCGCTTTTTCTATTTATAAATATAAAATTTTATTGTAAAATATATTATATGATAAAAATACAAAAGAAAAACTGGAAAGTTCCAGTCTATTTATTTGCTGCCGGTGGCAACTACGATAATGGCGTCGTTTCTGAACTTGATACTCTTGCAGAATCAAATATCCCATATAAACATATAGCCTTAATGCCGGATTATCATCCTGGTTATAGTGTGCCAATTGGAACTGTTTTTGCCTCAGAAAACTTTGTATTTCCAAATGCAGTGGGTGTAGATATAGGGTGTGGAGTTAAAGTTATTAAATTAAATTTAACTGTTGATGATATTTCTTCTTCTTCTTTAAAAAAAATTATTAACGATATTTCAAAAAATATACCCACTCATGCAAACTGGAGAAAAGAGCCGTTAAAATCTTCTTTTTTTGAAAAAAAACTTCCAGCTCAGATTTTAAAAACTGAGTTTGAAAATATTAAAAAACAGTTAGGTACTTTGGGTGGTGGGAATCATTTTATTGAACTGCAAATAGATAATAAAAAAAATGTTTATATTATGATTCACTGTGGTTCTAGAAATATTGGAAAAAATGCTGCTGATTTCTATAACTGTCTGGCTGTAGAATATGCAAAAAAAGAAAATTTATCAATTCCTGTTTTGAAATTTAAAAGTCCGGAAGGTAGAGAATACTTAAGAACTATGGACTGGTGTCTTGAGTTTGCCGCAGAAAACAGAAAACAAATTGGAAAGATAATTTTTAATATTATTTCATCATATTTTTCTGAGTCAAAAATTATTTTTGAGCATGATATTCATCATAATTACGCTTCTTTTGAAAATCATTTTAACAAAAAAGTGCTTGTTCATCGTAAAGGGGCAGTAAGGGCCGGCAAAGGTGATATTGTTTTAATACCCGGGTGTATGGGGAAATCCAGTTATATTCTTGAGGGGATGGGGAATGAAATTAGCTTTAATAGTGCTTCACATGGTGCTGGCAGAGTGCTTTCTAGAAAAAAAGCCAGAAAGAAGTTCAAGGGGTCTGAAATTATAAAGGAATTTAATTCCAGGAGTGTTCTGATTAAAACCAGCTCAATTAAAAGTCTTGGTGAGGAGTATGCTGGGGCTTATAAAGATATTGAAGGTGTATTAAGTCATCAGCAGGAACTTGTAAAAAAAAGGATAAAATTAAACTCAATTGGTATTATTAAATAATTAGAAGTTTACCCGCGTGATTAGCACGCGGGTTTATTAAATTAATTTACAGGATGTATAATTTCCTGATTTTCTCTTGAAATAAAATTGTTGTTAACATTATCTTTTACTAAAATATCATAGTTGAATTTCACAGTATGAACTTCATCAAAACCTGTAAAACCACCAACTGTTTCGGTTTTAATTTCAAAAAAGTTTACAGATATTTTAATAAGCTCAAATTCAGGAAAATCGTCCACAATATTGGAAAAGTATTCAGATACGCCTCTGTAGTAGTTTCTATTTTCAGTTGTAAATTCAAGTTCAGATACAACATCCAGAGGAGTAGTCTGATCAATATTATCAAATATAGTTACTGTTTCATATTCATAATCAATCTCAAAACCCCATCTTTGAACCCCAATATCGAGCATATCAATAATAACCTGTCTAGTTTGATTTTCAGCCTGAGTCATTTCAAATCTTAATAATTCTTTTGAAGAATCAATCAGGTCAAATGCGTTATTAATTTGAAAAGAAAAAGCAGTTGTGAATAAAAAAGTAACTGAAATTAAAAAAATAAGTTTTTTCATGTTTCGCCCCCTTGCTCTTATAAAATTATATATATGCTTATACAAGGTTATCTTGTATTTCAATAATAAAGGTATCGTAATAAAAATGCAACTTATTTAATATATATTTAAAACCACGTACCGAAAAAGTTTTGGTTAGTGGTTATTATACGTCTGTTTAAGGCTGTTTTTTGACAATATATGAGCCTTTTAATTAAAATACTTAAAAAAAGGATTAAATAAAAAAATTATGAAAAAAAAATTAACTCTATTTATTTTTATTTTTTTAATAATACCCGCCCAAATTTATTCATTTGATGAAAATCAGGTTGCAGGTAACAGAGACCCTCATGAGTTATTTAGCCAGGCCGAAGAGGCTTTTAAAGAGGGAAATTTCACTGATGCAATTGATTTTTTAATGGAGGTTATAGAAATTGACCGGGATTTTGTTGAGGCCTATTATTTATTAGGAAAGGTACATAAAGAAAGAAATAATTATTCTGAGGCTATGAAATTTTTTGAAAGAGCTATTGATGCAAGGCAGGCTATTCAAAAAAGAGAACAGGCAATTTCCAGTATTGATGAAATACCAGATCCTGACAGTTCTCTTCAATCTGTTTTAGATAAACAGAGAGAGGCTGAAAATATAATTAATCAGGCAATCCGGCAAATAGAAAAAGGAAGATTTTTTCAGGCTGAAAATCTTATAAAGCATGCTATCGAATTAAATCCTGATATTGCTGAATATTATTTCAGACTTTCTGATGTTTATCTCGATACTAATCAGTTTGAACAGGCAAACCTTAACTTAAGAAAAGGGCTGACATTAGATGAAAATAATGTCGGTCGCTTTATTCTGCTTGCTGAGTTATTTGCCAAAGAAGGTCAATATAGAGAGGCTCTCAAAACAATAAAAGATGCTCTTAATTTTAACCCTGGGGAAAACAGGCGTCTTAGACCACTGTTGCAAAATTATTCTTCAAAAGTTGATAGTGAACCTGATATTATGGTTATAAGACGGGATGGAGAAGAAATTATTTTAAATGCAGGATTGACTGATGGTATTGAAAGTGGTCTTGAGTTCAGAAAACATTTTACTATTTACAGAGATGGTAGAGAAATTAAAAACCCTGAAACTGGTGAGATTCTTGGTGTTTCTGATGAAGAGATAATAGGGGAAGTACTTGTTACAAAAGTTGAAGATAAACTGACTTATGGTAGAATAACCCGTGAAACAAATGACCGTATTAGAATTGGTGATTACATTAAAAAGTGAGTGTTAAATGAGAGTAAAAGAATTAATTAAAAATAAAAAAGCTTTCCATGATTTTAATATACTTGATAAATTTGAGGCTGGGATTGTACTTGAGGGTACTGAGGTTAAATCAGCAAGAAATCATGGAATTAATTTTAAAGACAGTTATGTTAGAATAGATTATAAAGAAGCTTGGTTATATAACCTGCATATTTCAAAATATAAAATGGGTGGTTATGCAAATCACGATCCTGTTCGTCCCAGGAAGTTACTTCTGCATAGAAAAGAAATTAAAAAATTATATTCAAAAGTTTCAGAAAGAGGCTTGACAATTGTACCTATAAGATTATATTTTAAAACAGGTCTGTTAAAAGTTGAAATAGCTCTTGCCAAAGGTAAGAAAACAGTTGACAAACGTGAAACTATAAAAAAGAAGGATATACAGCGCGAATGGCAAAGAAAGTTTTAACATTAATTTTTATTTTTACACTTTATCTTTTTTTATTTTCATTTTCTTCAATAAGTGTGAACGTTAATGACATTAGATTTACCGGAAAAATAGATGATAACGATATTGTTTATCTTCCCCTATCTGAAATTTGCAGTCAATTTGAAATTCGTTATGGTTTTTTCTCTGATACAGGAATAATCGCGATTAATTTTGGGGATCTTATGATTTCTGGTTCTGTTGGTCAGAAAAGTATTATAATTAATGACAAAATTGAAAATCTGGAAAATTCTCCTCGTATTATTCAATCTGAGGTGTACCTTCCGGTTCAGTTTTTTGTAAAATATCTTGATCTTGATATCAGCTGGCAGCCAGAAGATTTTGAGCAGGAAGCCTATATTGAGAAGTTTATGTATAAGAATACAGAGAAAGGATTAAATATTTTTGTTATCGCCGATAAAACTTTCAGCAGAAGTGAGTACTTTTTAACTAAGGAAAATAATACTGTAATAATAAGTTTTCCTAATACCTATATTGAAGAAAGTGATTCTTATTTACATTATCCTGATGAGTATATTGAGGGAATAAATATAGATAATCAGGATGATAATACCGGTTCAATAATTATTGCTTTCAGGGAAAGTTTTGATATCGAGGTTGGACCGGTTGTAAATCCTTCGGGCCTTGTTATAAGTGTTTCTGATATTATAGAATTAGAAGATTATCCTGAAAATATTATTTTATCTGAAACAGAAGATACCCGGGAAGTTGAAAAAATTGCTGAAGAAGTTCCCGGCGATAAGAATGTCGATGATATTCAATTACCTGATGCTGCTGATTTGTTGTCAGAAATTTCTGATATTTCAGATTTGAGTAATTATTCTGATGAATTGTATTATCCTGACTTCAGAGATATTTTTATGGAAAGTATTGATGATATTATAATAGATCAATCTGCCATTAAGGTTGACCAAGATAGTGTTTCTGAAAGTCTGGAAGGTAAAAGAATTGTTATAGATGCTGGACATGGCGGAGATGATGCTGGTATAACCAGTTTTGGTATGTATGAAAAAGATATTTCTCTTGCAATAGCAAGAAAATTATTTCAGAAGTTTCATAATAAAAATGCTGAACCTTTTATGACAAGAAGCACTAATTCTAATCTAAGTCATGCTGACAGGACTTACACCGGCAACAAAGAAAGGGCGGATTTATTTATATCACTGCATACCGGAGCTTCGCAGAATCCAGGCGCTTCAGGTTTTTCAATTTTTTATTATTCAACAGCCCATCTTGCCGAGATGAAAGATACTTTGAGTAAAGCACAGAATATCGAGGACGAAGCAGAGGCTGATAGAATTCTTGTGGAGCTTAAAAGAACATCTATAATGGAAGAAAGTAGAAAATATGCAAGAATTTTGTCCAGACAGATGGAAGAAAAAACGGGTTTTATTGAAAGAATGATTTTTGGCGGCGGTTTTTCAATATTAAGGGATTTAAATATGCCGGCAGTTATAATAGAGGTGAACATGTTAACTAATAAGGAGATTGCGGATCTTCTGACTGAGGACGATATTCAGGAAAAAATTGCCGAGGCAATAGCAAATGCTGCAGAAAGATATTTTGTTGCAGGAGATAGCTTATGAAAGATACATACGGAATTGTAAAATTAGTTTTTAAGCTTATATGGTTTGCTTTTATGCTTGTTGCTTTTTATTTTTTATTTTTTCATCAATTTGAAGAATATCAATCAGAAATTCCTGACAGATATATTAGAGATGATTCAGAATATGATAGTGTTGAAATGTCAAACTATATTTTCTATTACTCGGATGGATATCGACTTATACCCGAAGATAGAGAAATTAAAATTGTTGATGAACCCCTTGAGCTGGCCGGAAATATTATCGAGGAATATATGAAGGGGCCGGAGAATAATGACCTGTACTATCCAATACCTAAGAAAACTGGGTTGAGGGCTTTTTTCCTCTATAATAATTCTTTATATATTGATTTTACGAGGGAATTTAACACAAATTATAAAGGCGGTGTTATACCTGAAATTCTAGCTTTATACGGTGTTGTAAACACGGTTACTCAGATAGAAGCTGTTGAGAGAGTTAAATTTTTAATTAATGGCGAAGACTCTGATATAATACTATCTCATTTATATACTGGTGAATATATTTATCCGGATAATTCTCTGATACATAGATTTTAAATAAATTTGCTAAACTTAACTAATAAACTCTCAAAGGGAGGTAAAAATGGGTCAGAATTATACATTTAATATTAAGGACTGTGCTCTTGTTGCAATTGGGACAGGAGAGAAGGCGCATAATATTCGTGAGTTAAAGGACATTGTAAAAAAAATACACTCAGGGTGTATTCATTATCATTTCTGGGATGTTCTCTTAAAACCCGGAATTTTATCAAGTGAGTACAATAATGATATTGCAAACTGGGTAAAATCATCTATTCATGATTATGTTCTTGCTGAAAGACTTGCTGTAATTGACCCTAGTGATTATCCAGATATAGAAGATTTAAGAGAAGAATTAATAGATATTATAGAACAACGACTGGATGAAAACGAATGGCTTGGCTGGATAAAACCTATAAATAATTTTAATTTTATAAGGTCTCATATTGTTGTTTTTAATACAAACTTTGAGATTAATAAGCCATATGAGCTTAAAGATGTGATTCCGAAAATGTCTTTAAGCTCGATTTATTATCATTTTATAGATGCTCGTAAAAGAACAGATGACCATATAGATGATTTCAGAGTATGGCTTTCTGGTTTTAACGGTAAATATCAGGAGCTTATAGATGATATAGCTTCGCTTGACCCGTTTTTTGTTTCTATAAATGATTTGAAAAAAGAATTAACCAGAATTTTTAATTCACATTTTGAGGGGGTTGCATAATGAATGAAAATATCACGCTTGAGGCCTATGAAAATATTGTACGTGAATCCACAATAAATCACATAAAACAGCTTGCTACACCTTTGAAAGGAGTTAAAGTTGTTCATGTTAACTCAACCAGACTGGGCGGAGGAGTTGCAGAAATATTAAATAAACTGCTTCCTCTGAAACGTTCACTGGGAATTGATGCTGAATGGGAAATTATTACTGGCGAGGGGGATTTTTATAAATGCACAAAGGGCTTTCATAATGCCCTTCAGGGAAATAAAGTAAAATTATCAGAAGACCTTTATAATATATATGAAGAGACAAACAGAGAAAATGCTCAAAAGTTGCATGATAAATTAAATGAGGCTGATATTGTATTTATTCATGACCCACAGCCAGCAAAACTTCTACATCATTTTCCAAACAGAAAAGGAAAATGGTTATGGAGATGTCATATTGATGCAAGTCGACCCTACAGACCTGTATGGAAATACCTTAAAAAAATTGTTTCTGATTATGATGCCTCAATTTTTTCTCTTGCTGATTTTGCCCAGCCACTCCCACATCTGCAGTATTTAATTTCACCGAGTATAGATCCGCTGGCAGAAAAAAATATTGATTTATCCGATGAGGAAATAATAGAGGTTTGTAAAAAGTATGGTATTGATACAGAAAGACCTATGATAATTCAGGTTTCAAGATTCGATTCTTTTAAAGACCCTGTTGGGGTTATTGAGGGTTTTAAAATAGCTAAAAAATTTCATCCTAAACTGCAACTTGTTCTTGCCGGCGGGACTGCTGATGATGACCCGGAAGGTGCTGCTGTGTTGAAAGAAGTCGAAAGAGCGGCTGAAAATGTTGATGATGTTAATATTCTTTTACTACCGCCAGATGCTCATAGAATTATTAATGCTCTTCAGAGGGCAAGTGATATTATACTTCAAAAATCTGTTAAAGAAGGTTTCGGACTGACAGTAACTGAAGCTTTATGGAAAGGAAAGCCTGTTATTGGTGGGGATACTGGAGGAATAAGACTTCAGGTTTTAAATCATAACACCGGGTTTCTTGTGAGTTCTCCAGAGGGAGCTGCTTTAAGAATAAGATATCTTTATAATAATCAGGAAAAAATGAAAAAAATGGGCTTACTTGGAAAAGAGTTTGTTCGTGAGAATTTTTTAATCACCCGTCACTTGAGGGAATATTTAACATTAATGAATGCAATGATTAATTTTCAAGGAAAGGATAGAATGGTTTTGTATAATAACTAGCATTTATCCGTCAAAATAAAAACGCATTCCAAAGTGTAGAAGAAATTTGCCGGGATTGACACTGTAGTCTAATCCGCGAATTGTTAAGTCCTGGCTTCCTGAAATAAAATATTTAATTTCGGTAAAATATGAAAATTCATTTTGGGTAAAATACTCAACTCCTCCCATAATATGGGGAGTTACATAATTTTTATCTGCTTTTTCATTTGTATTTTTTATATTACAGTCTATGCGCATATAACTAAGTCCGCCACCAGCATAGGGTATTAGTCTATCAGGCCTTAAAAAAAAATATCTTGCAGAAAGTATTACTGGTTTAATATTTAATTCATAATCTTCATCAGGAATACCAAAAAAGCCGCCTTTTTGACTTACGTTCCAGCTCATAGTTTTAATATCGTAGGACATACTTGAATTTGGATGATATCCAAAATTAATGAGCCTGCCGGTTTTATCTGTAACAAAATTCATGTTTGAGTCAGGAGAGAACTGTCCATAACTTAAAGCTCCATAACTTTTATCTTTGATATCAAAACCTAAAATATTGCTGACTTTTATAGACCTGTCCTTTACAAGTAATTCTCTCTGAGCCGGAATATACTTGTCATGAACAGTCTGTTTTTTTTCTTCTTCAACTTGATGTTGAGCAAGTATATCTGAGGCATGAATTCCCTCTGATAAATCTGGAGTGTAGCCGTATTCAATGTCTCTTTTCTGATAAGACATGATTTTTAATTTTTTTAAGGCTTCGCTTGGAATAATACGACCTGTTATTATAAGTTCATCAGAATATTTTTTTACCATTTGACTGAGCCGCTCAAAAATTTTCAGATTAATATCAAATTCCAGAAATTCATTAAACATTTTAAGTAAAATATCGCTTAGAAGATGGGCTTTTTCCATAGAGGTAAGCGAAGTAGATGCAGAGTAAATCTGAGAAGATTGTGTATAAAAATTCTGGTTTGCAAAAAAATCAAAAAGTTCATACTCCTCCTTTTCATCTATTAAACTATTTACAGATAAGTTTAATAAAAGAAGCGAAAATAAAAAAATAATAGCTTTTTTATTTGTCATTATTATCCTTTGTCTCCAAATAATTTATTACAGAAAACCTGGATTGCGTTTTCAAAGTAAGTGCATATTGCAACGTAACATCCAGAATTTCTAAAAACTTCATATTCATATGGGGAATTGATACCGGCAACAAGTGTATTTTCATTCGCGTTTAAAAGAGCTATACCGAGATTTTCCCGTTCTTTTTCCATATGTGTATCAAAAGAAAAAAGTATAACTCCCTCATATTTTTTTGCTTTTGTTTTTAAATCGGCAATAAATTTTTGACTGGGTTCACTTTTATATTCAACAAAATCACCTGCTCTTTTATAATATCTGACAGCTTTATGAAAATAATTTTCTGATTCTTCAGGGGTGAAAATATGAGGTTCTGGGGCAACAGTTAAAATATTTTTACATTTGGCGAAATTTTTAAATACTTTTTTGCCGTGAAAAATTTGAATGGATTTTTTTAATATATTATTAATGGCAGGGGAGTTTATTTTTTTTAATCTATAAAGTGATTTTGACTTTTGATGTTTTTTCTCTTTAAAAACCTTAATGAAATCTTTGTTTTCCAGTAGTCTATCAATAAATCTGCCTTTTTTTAAAAGAAGCAGCAAACTATTGTAGGCGTATAATGATTTTTTTATGTCTCCCGGGAGAATAATTAAATTACAACCCGCCTCAAAAGCCTTAATAATAAGTTTTCCCTCATCGTATTTTTTAAACTTTTCCATATAAAGGGGAGAGGATAAAATAATATTTTTGTACTCAAGTTTTTCTCTGAGAAAATTAATTATTTCATTTGAAAAGAATGCTGATTCCATTACCTGAATACTTTCTTTAAAGTAATAAGTATCAGATACTTCTATACATCTAATTTTTTCATTAATAACTTCTTTAAATGTTTTTAATTCAAACTCCAGCATTTCTTTTAAACTTCTATGTATAGTATTAATCTTATCATAATTATACTCATTTAATCCGCCTATGCCTGGAAAATGTCTTGGAATCAAAATAACATTCTGAGATTTAAAGCCACGAATATATTCTTTAATAAAGGGGGTGAATTTTTCGGGGTCATCGCCAAAGGAGTTTGTTCCAACAAACTTATTAAAAGAATGCAGGTTCATATTACAAATATCAGAAATTACAAAGTCTATACCAATGGATTTTAGCTCTGAGGAAAGTATTTTTGCGGCTTTATAAGCATATTTTGGGTTTTCAGAAAGTCCTAACGTCATGTTTGATGGAATAAAAGTTATGTTTTTATGAAAAACCATTTGAGAACCACCACCAGAGTAAATTCCAAAATAAACCTCTTTTTTACCAGACTTTTTTCTGATTGAGGTAATAAGTGATTTAACTTTCTGAGGGGTAGTAACAGCGTTATCAGTAATGAGGAAAAAACAGATACCCATACGGTTGAGTGCAATATCAATATCTATTTTAATGTCTTTAATATCATCTCTGAAAACAGGATAAATAAAAATTTGTCCCAGTTTATTTTCAATCATTATTCCCCCTTGAGCTCAGTAAATTAAACATTCTTTTCTTTTTATCAAATATTTTTCCAGAGTATTCATACCTTTGAAATAAACATTTGTAACTGGAATATCTTTTTCAATTGCTTTTCTTATTCTGATATCAGAAAATATATTATCTATAATATAACAGTCATTAATATTTTTTGTAAAACAGAACTCGCTGTTTATATTGTAACAAATTTGAATTACTTCAATAAAAAGTTCAATAGGATTAAAGAAATTAAAATCCTCTACTTCAAATTTTATACCCCGGCAGTTCTGTCCTTTATAATCACCTTTTTCTGGTATAAATTCGCATGTTTCAAGTTTAAAACCTTCCATATATAAATAAATAATTCTATCTAAAAGTTCAGTATTATCAAGCCAGGGGGCTCCAATAACCTGATTTTCAAATTGAAGTCCCTCTCCCAGACTTAAATTAGTTCCTTTTAAAAGATAAATTCCCGGATAAAGATATAAAGCGTCGACAGTGTGAATTCCAGGATAAATTTTTATTAATGGATTTTCTGGCTTTTTAAAAAAACTGTCTCTAATATAACCTTCCATAGGTACAGGTGTATAATTAACAAAGGGGAAAAATTCTTTATTAAAATAAATTCCCAATTCGGCAATTGTTAAACCATATCTTAAAGGAATATTATAGCTTGAAAGGTTTCCAATCATACCGCTTACTATTGTTGCATTAAGTGGATTTGGTCTGTCTAAAACATATAAGTTTATATCAGTATTATTAAGCATTTTCATTAAGTGAAAAAGCATCTTAAAGTAGTAGGAATCTTTTATTCCAATTCCCTGAATATCAAAAATTAAATTATTTATGTTTTTCAGATTTTTTTTAAGCTCGTCTGAGTAAATATCATATACAGGTACATTATTATATGAATTAATTTTTTTTTCATTTTCCATAAATAAAAAACCGAATACAGGTTCGACAATAAATTTTAAATTAAGATTCAAATCTATTAAATGGTCAACCACCCCTTCGTTATGGCAGGTTTGAGCATATTGAGTACAAACAAGGCCAAAAGGTGCTGATTTTATTATATGGGATTTCTTTAATAAAAAAGTGTCTATTCCGTATAACATGTTTTTAATATCGGAAAAAATTCTTTTATTAATAACATTAAAGTTAAAAATAATTAATGCCGAAAAAATGAATAAGCAAAAAGGCATATATTTTTTTTACTTAAAGAAACTCATATGCCGATAAAACAAGTATAAAAATTAAGATATTTTTCATTTCAGGAGGAGAGTATATGAAAAACAACAAAAAAATTAAAAAGTTAGCGCTGCTTACAGCTATGCTTTTTATTACCGTTCTTCTGGCAGGGTGTGGAGGAGCAGGAGTTTCTACAGGGTCTGTCAGAGTTCAGGTTGCAGAAGTTGTAGACAAGTCAGAAAGTATTCTTACCAATGCTCTGGTTGGAATTCAAAATGATGGAGAGGGCGATTCAGGGGCGGTAATTCACAGACAATATTCTAAACCTAATGGACAGGGAAACACTTATGTTTTCCGTGATTTACCACCGAACGTTCCTTATGATGTATATGCTTCAGCATTTGGATATATAAATGAAGATTTGGAAAGTCAGGGTTATCAGATGGGTGGAGCTCCAAACAGAAATCCAGATGAATCCATGAAAAGAATAACACTTGAAGATGGTGAAGATTATTTTATGAAAATTTACATGAAAAAAAACCCAACACCATCAACTGGTCATTTAGAAGGATATGTTAGAGGAATAGATCCTGCAAATCCAGACGCAGCAGGGCAACCGCTTGCAAATGCTACCGTTATTTTAGCCACAAACGACGGCGAAACTGCGTTTTCTGCCGTAACAGATTCAAGCGGGTATTATATGATTTCAAGCGCTCCAGTTGATCCTCAGGGATTTTTCCTTGGATGTTTTGCAGCAAATGATCAGGGACCCAATCAGATTTATAAACCTCTTGAGCCTGGAATGGTTTCAGAAGAAACTGGAATGGGGGGAGAATCAAAAGTTTATCTTGTAGCTGGTGATACTGTCAAAAAAGATATTTATCTTGAAAAAACTGTAATGGAAACAGAAGTTGAAACTGGCGGAGTAATATCAGCTATTGTTATGGCCGCAGATGGCTTTGATATAGATTATAATGCAACTCCAATATTTGCAACTCTTTATAAAGATGGTGAGCCTTATGTAACCAGAAGAGTTCAGGATGGATTAATAGAATTTGATAATCTTCCAATAAGTTCAACAGGAATCTATTATGATAGAATTGTGCTTACATCAGCTTTTATTGAGGGTGGAGAAGATGGTTCAAATTCACAGAGTTTCTCGGCTCTTTTAACAAATCAGGAATCAAATTATTCTCTGGATGCACCTTTTGATATTACACTTCATAGAGGAACTATACAGATAAGTCTTGAGGGAAGATTCCAGGGCGATAACGAAAGTGGAAGTGATAGAATTGACCTTACAGCTTTTGTAGAAGGTGGACAGCAGGCTAATATCCAGGTTACAAGAAATAGCCCAAATGGAACTGCAACTGTATCTGATGTTCCAATTGGAAGCAGAACAGTTACCGCAACTGTATCAGGAACTTCTGGAAACGCAACATCTTTTACAAGTGTGGAAGTTACTCCAACAGAAACTCAGGTTACAGTATTAAAAGGTTCAGATATATCTGGAGTGGCTGCATTTAATGCGACTGCTACAAAATAAATAAGTTTTATATAAATGTATGTGTTATAATTAAGGTGAGGGGAAATTATCCCCTCGCCGACGAAGATAAATAAGCGAGGTGTTTTATGAAAAAAATAGGCACAATTTTAGGCCTGCTGTCAGCATGTATATTCGCCTTTGGAGGTGATGGTTCGGGACAGGCCGGTGCTTATCTTCGAATGGGGATAGGTGCCCGTGCATTAGGCATGGGAGGAGCATTTGTTGCTGTTTCAGATGATGCATATGCAGCATACTGGAATCCTGCCGGTCTTGCAAAATTAGAAGCTACTCAGTCCTCATTCATGCATGCCAGGTTGAAAATGGACAGAAACTTTGATTTTATCAATTATATTGATAAGAATAACGAAAAAAATTCAGCACTTGGATTTTCCATTGCGAAATTTGGTGTTGATAATATACCGGAAACCAGAATATGGAGATTAGATGAAAATAATCGACTAACTTCTGATGCAATATTTGGTAATCCATATTTTGTTAAAGACTCAAGTGGTGATGTTAAAGTATTACCAGTATTAGATGAAGGGGATACTAATAACACTGATTGGATTTATGAAGGAGCAAAAGAAGGTGATACAACTCCGGCTGGATATAACACAGACTGGAAAGATCCTGATCAGGTAACAGCTGGTGATTTAGAAACAGTTGATCTTACTGACCCAGAAATAAAAATATTTTCTCAATTTGATGACAGTGAAACCGCATTTTTTGTCTCTTATGCAAAAGCATTTGAAAACTTATACTTTGGTGCGAACCTGAAATATATGGAGCATAAACTTCATGATTATACTGCAGATGGCTTAAGTTTTGATGTTGGTATGCTCTATGACTATTCAAAAAGGCTAACAATAGGACTTTCAATACGTGATATAGCTGGAGAGATGAAGTGGAATACACCAGCCAGAACAACAGATACAATTCCAATAACCTCAACACTTGGAATTGCTTATTATATTGAACACGACTGGGTAGTAGCACTTGATTATAATAAAATTCAGAATATGGACGGAGAAATATTTTTTGGAACAGAAAGATGGTTAAACTCTGAATTTGCCGTTAGAGCCGGTTCTTATGACGGTGACTTATCAGGTGGCTTAACCTATGTTCATGATGAGTGGAGTTTTGAATATGCATTTTCAGAACAAACTTTAGGAGATATACACAGATTTTCAACTACAAAAACATTCAAATAAAACCCCGCAAAATAGACTCTCTTCCAAAAAGAGGTTAGAAAAAACTAACCTCTTTTTATGGAGGGGTCAGGTCTCCGGAATTCGCATTCCAAAAACCTAATATGATGGTATTATCAATTAAAAATGATTTATTTCTGTAATTTATTTCTGAATTATTAAAAACTTTTTAATAAAAAAAGTCTAAAAAACACTATTTAATAATATTTTAAATAATTATTTGCGAAATCCGGAGACCTGACCCCCTAGTTTTTATTGATATATTGTTTAAAAATCTGGGCAACTTTTTTTGGGTTTTCTTTTGCTTTTTGTTTAACAGCTTCTTCAAATTTTCTTTTTCTCTCGATTTCAGTTAATGACGGGTCCTCTTTTATGCTTAAAAATGTGTTTTCTTTTTTTTTGCTTGTTGTTTCCTTTATTATCTTATCTCTATTTTTTTCAATAGATTTATCCTTTTTTTCTTTGTTTTCTTCAAAAAAAAATAAAATTAGAAATATAGAAAAAATTATTGATAAAATTATTCCCATTCCCAACATAAATGTAAACATATAAAAATATTATCATATTTTTGAAAAAATTAAACAAATAAAGTAGAATTACTCATGGTAAAAAAAATTTAGTTTCCCTGATAACAAATAAATTTATATATATTTGGAGGAATAATGGCTGTAGGTAAATCGGTTCTTAGAATAGATTCCAAAGAAAAAGTCACCGGCAAATGTCTTTATACAGATGACATAAATATGCATGGAATGCTTTATGTTAAAGTATTTCGCTCAAAAGTTGCCCACGGAAATATAAAAAAACTCGATATTTCTGATGCGTTAAATGTTCCGGGAGTAAAAGGTGTTTTTACAGCCAGTGATATTCCGGGTAAAAATTTAATTCATGTTATTTTCGATGATCAACCATTTCTGGCCGATGAAAAAGTTATGTATCCTGGACATCCAATTGCAGTTATAGCTGCAAAATCCCCCGAAATTGCCGAGGAAGCTGCTGAAAAAATAAAAGTTAATATTGAAGAGTTGCCATCTGTTATAGATTATGAAAAGTCAATGAATAATGAGATTAAACTATATAATGATGATAATATTTTCTGTAAATTTAAAATTCGTAAAGGAAAGTTAAATAAGAATTATTCTTCTGAAAAATATGTAACTGTTGAAGATACTTTTTATACTCAACATCAGGAACATGCGTATATTGAACCTCAGGCTGCTGTTGTTTACTGGGAGGATGATACTTTAACTATAAGGGGTTCTATGCAGGCACCTTTTTATGTTCAGCGTGCTGTGTCAGAAGTGCTTGATATACCCTATTCCCGTGTGAGAGTTATACAACAGATTACAGGTGGAGCTTTTGGGGGGAAAGAGGATGTGCCCTCACTTGTATGTGCTCAGGCTGCAATCTGTTCTTATCATTTGAGATCACCGGTAAAAATTATTTATGATAGAGAAGAAGATATGCAGACAATGTCTAAAAGACATCCTGCAAGGACAAAAATAAGTCTTACAGCAGATAAAGAGGGGAATTTTGTTCATGTTTATGGGGAATATCTGGAAAATGCAGGAGCCTATGCTACATTAACTCCTGCTGTATTATACAGAGGAACAATTCATCTGCCAGGACCTTATAAAACTCCTAATGTTCATGTTGATTCATATGCTGTGGCTACAAATACCGCTCCAAATGGAGCTTATAGGGGGTTTGGTTCTCCTCAGGTTATTTTTGCTTTAGAATCTGCTATTGATATGCTTGCAGAAAAATTAAATATGGATCCTGTTGAGATAAGAGGCAAGAATTTAATTAGAGAAGGGGATACAAACTGTACTGGCCATGTTTTAAATGATTCTGTCGGCATGTATGAGGTATATGAGAAAGTTATTAAAGAATCTGATTATTATAATAGGAAAAAAGAATATGAAATGTTTAATAAACAATCGGGATTTATAAAAAAAGGAATTGGTTCTTCTGCCCTTTATTATGGCGTCGGGCTGGGAGCAGCTGGAAAGCATATGTCACGTTGTGCTTCGATGGTTAAAATTGATGCCGATGGTTCTGTTACAGCTTCTGTTGGAGTAACTGAAATGGGGCAGGGTCTTAGAACTGTTACTGCCCAGATGGTCGCAGAGTTTCTGGGTATAGATGTTGATAATGTTGTTGTGTCTCAGATAGATACTTCAAGAATTGCTGATACAGGTCCAACTGTTGCTTCCCGAGGAACTGTAACTGCTGGCTGGGCGGTTCTTTCGGCTTTGGATAAAATCAAAAAAAATATTCAAAGGTTCCTTGAGAAAAAGTATAATATAAAAATCTCTGACCTGCATTTTAGAGGTCGTAAAGTTTTGTTTGCTGATAAAGAAATTAATTATTTTGAATTAGTTAAGTTATGTACTGATGCTAAAATTCATCTACATGAAACTGGATTAAATATTCCGCCTGATGCTACTTTTGATAATGAAACCGGACAGGGAAAGGCTTATTATACTTATGCATGGGCAATGAATGTAGTTGAAACCGAAGTTAACAAATTAACTGGAGAAACAAAAGTCATTAAGGCAACCTGTGGTCATGACGTTGGTAAAGCAATAAATCCCCGTGAAGTTCGTGGCCAGATTATGGGAGGCTCACTTCAGGGGCTTGGTTATGGTTTAATTGAGAATATGCAGCTTTCCAGTCAGGGAAAATTTCTTACAAATAATTTTTCTACATATACAATTCCGACCTCATGCGATTATCCAGAATTTGTGCCTGTTATTGTTGAAAGTAATTATTCAAAAGGCCCTTATGGAGCCAAAGGTTTTGGTGAACAACCGCTTATGGGAATGGCTCCGGCTTTGACAAATTCAATTTATAATGCCTCTGGGGTCAGGATAAAGCGGATTCCAGCTATAGCGGAGAGAATACTTGATGGAATATCAAAAGCTGACAGATAGAAGCAGTGAAGTCAGTTAAAGCTGACAGGTTAATTGAGTTGCTTGGGTTGCTTGGGTTTAAAAGCAAAAATAGATTTAGTGAGAGGACAATAAATTGTCAGAGAGAGTTCGTTATACTCACGAAAAGACCAACCTGGGAGTTGCGGATAAACAAAATGAATTGTCACTCCGGCTATGTTTTGTGCCGGAGTCCAGCTTTTATGCATTTGCTAATAACGCATCGTAGAGGCTCTATTCGCAACGAAGTTGCTCTCACAATAGCAAAGCATACAAAAAGGAGTTAATATGAAAATAAATTTTAAGTTAAACGGTGAACAAGTTAATTGCGATGTGCCGCCCCATTATACTTTGCTTAGAATGATAAGAGAGATTTTTGGGCTTACAGGAACTAAAAAAGGTTGTGATAAAGGTGAGTGCGGGGCATGTACTTTAATAATGAATAATAAGGCAGTTACCTCCTGTATTATACCGGCTCCCGTGGCTGATGGGGCTGAAATTATAACAGTTGAAGGGATATCCAGGAATAAAAAAATGCATATTATCCAGGAAAAATTAGTTGAAGCTGGAGCAGTACAATGTGGTTTCTGCACGCCTGGTATGGTTATGACTGCATATTCATTGTTCATACAGGATAGAGATTTCAGCAGAAAAGAAATTAAAAAAGCAATTGCTGGAAACTTATGCAGATGTACAGGTTACGAATTTATTATAAAAGGAATTGATAATGCGCTAAAATCTAGAAAAAATAATTCCGGGTCAAAATTTAAAAGTTAAAGGAGATTCTTTAAAAGTATGATAAATAAATGTTTTAAGTTAATGAATGAAGGAATTGAATTTGCCTTATGTACAGTTGTTGATACTAATGATTCATCCCCAGCAAAAGTCGGCATGAAAATGATTGTTTACAAAGATGGTTCATCTGACGGAAATGTTGGTGGCGGGGCATTAGAAAAAAATTGTACCGAAAAAGCCCTTGAGTATATAAAAAAGTCAAAATCAGCGTTATTTGAACTTTCTCTTGGACAGGTTGATATGACTTGTGGCGGAAAAGTTAAAGTTTTTATTGAAACTTTTACGAATCCCGCCCGAATTGTTGTTGTCGGGGTTGGTCATATTGGAAGAGAAATATTAAGAATTGCTTGTGATTCACAGGATTTTAACTGTGTTGGTTTTGACAGCAGAAAACAGGTTGTGCAAAAATATTCAAGAAAATATAATGTATCACTTCTTGATGAATACGATAATATAGAAAAAAAATTAACCCCGCAGGATTTTGTTGTAGTTCTGACACATGGACATTCTTTTGATACTAAAGTTTGTAACCTTCTTTCTAAAGGTCCAGTAGTTAAATATATTGGTTGTATTGGGAGTAAGAACAAGGTTAAAGTGATGAAAAATAACCTGAAAGAGCAGGGTGTTTCAGAAGAATTTTTAAATAAGTTACATGCTCCTGTTGGAATTAAAATAGGCGGTGAGTCGCCCTTTGACATAGCTATTTCAATTTTAGGGGAAATAATAAGTGTGAAAAATATGGGGGAATCTGTATGCTCAATGAAAAATTAAAATATGCTAGGGCTGAAAGTATTAAAGATATTTTTAAGTATGCCCAGATGAATTATATGCCTTTTGCAGGTGGAACAGATATTATGATTAAGGCAAAAGAAGGTTTTTTAAAAACTGAAGGTGTTGTATATATAGGAGAGGTGAAAGAGCTTAAGGGAATTTATGAAGATGATGATTCTATTTTTATTGGTGCGGCAGAAACTATAGAAGACATTTCTTCTAATAATTCTGTAAAAAAATATTTTCCTGCATTTGTATATGCTCTGCAAACTCTGGGTTCCCTTCAAATAAGGAATCTGGCAACTATTGGGGGAAATCTGGGAAATTGTTCGCCTGTGGCTGATTCAGTTCCGATGCTTATGGCGCTTGAGGCCAAAGTCCACATTATCAGTGGGAATTTGAAAAAAATTATTGATATAAAAGATTTTCCAAAAGGGGTCTGCAAAAATGTTTTACAAAGTGCAGAAATTATCGAAAAAATTGAAATACCAAAAATAAATTCAAAAAATATTCAATTTTATAGAAAATTTGGTCAGAGACAGGAAGTGACTATTCAGAAATGTTCTCTTGGAGCTCTTATATTTATTGAAAAAAATATAATTAAAGATGCACGCCTGGCAATTGGGGCTGTTTCTGTCCGCGCATTAAGGTGCTTTGAGGCCGAGGATTTTATTAAGGGTAAAATAATTTCTGAGAATAATATTAAAAAATGTGCAGATTTAATTAAAAAAGCTTCTAAACCAATTTCTGATATACGTTCAACTGTAAACTATCGAAGAGAGGTGGTTGGGAATGCATTTATAGAGGGGATGTATGAATACTTATGATATTATAATTATTGGAGCAGGTCCTGCTGGCCTTTTTTCTGCATATACACTTGCAGATTCAAAATTAAAAGTTGCTGTTATTGATGAGGGACGGGCTCCCTTTAACAGAAACTGCCCAGTTAAATCTGAAAATGCCTGTGTTAACTGTAATCCATGTCATATTATGGCGGGTGTTGGCGGGGCAGGACTTTTTTCAGATGGTAAACTTAATTTTATATCAAAACTGGGCAAAACAGACCTTACGAAGTTTCTTCCTAAAGATCGAGCTGATAAGTTAATTGATGATACTGAAAAAATTTTCACAAAATTTAAAATGGATGGCCAGACTTTCCCAACGAATCGCGATAAATCCCTGAAAATCCGGGAAAAAGCAATGAAAGCTGGAATAGATTTAATGCTTATTAAACAAAAACATTTAGGCTCAGATATGCTTCCGGAATATATCAATGAAATGATGGAATATTTAAAAAAGAAAGGAGTAGATTTTATTCTTAACTCCAGAGTTGAAAATATCACTGTTGAAAATAATAAAACCACTGGAGTTCAAACAGAAAAAGAAAAATTAAAAGCCCCAACTGTAATAGCAGCACCTGGCCGGATTGGAGCAAAATGGCTCTATAAAGAATGTTTAAGAATTGGACTTGATGTAGATTATCAACCGGTTGAAATAGGTGTGAGAGTTGAAGTACCTAATGAAATAATGAATGAAATTACAGAAATTATTTATGATCCAACCTTTTTTATTTATGGCGACACTTATGATGATCAGGTAAGGACTTTCTGTACAAACCGCGGGGGATTTGTTGCAAAAGAAAATTATCAGGATTTTATTTGTGTGAATGGACATGCTGAAAAAAATAAAAAGTCAAATAATACAAATTTCGCCTTTTTATCAAAGGTAACTTTAACCGAACCAATTAATGATACTTTCAGATATGGCAAGGCAATCGGGAACCTGGCTACTGTGATTGGCGGGAACAAACCAATACTGCAGAGATTTGGTGACTTGAAAAGAGGTAGAAGAAGTACATGGCAGAGAATTAATAACAGCCATGTAAGTCCCACTTTAAAAGATGTAACACCTGGAGACCTTGGTATGGCTATGCCTAAAAGAATTGTTACTAACCTCGTTGAAGGTCTGCAAAAACTGGATAATGTAGTTTCAGGAATCGCCGCTAATTCAACTCTGCTTTATGCACCTGAAATTAAATTTTTTTCCACTGAGATTCAAAATGATTGTCTACAAACAGATATAGACGGTCTTTATGTAGCTGGTGACGGGGCCGGTGTAGCAGGAAATATAGTAAGTGCAGCTGCTACTGGTGTTCTTGCGGCTAAAAGAGCAGTTGAATAATAATTAATAGTTGAATAATAATTAATTAAAAAGTGAAAATAAATCGTTCATTTCTTTCTTGAAATTTTTAATTTTTTCCATAAACTCAGGCCCGCGCATTTTATCCTGATCTAAATATTCCCATACAGAGTTGTCTATTTTAGGAATAGAATCACCTGAATTCCCAATTTTTGCTTTTTTTACAATATTATCGCTTAAATGACAAACACCTATATCCAGGGAAACATCACCTAGTATAAAGCGGGAAGCAGGCGGGGTGTGGTGATGTTCAACACACTTAGTAACTCTTTTTGGAATTCCCCATTTTTCACAGAGCCATCGGCCAACATTACAATGATTGAATTTTAACAAATTATTTTCAGCCTCAAAAAAAGTAATGTTTTTTTCTTTTGTCTCTGAAAGCACTCTCTGCATAAGAGTAGGCATGTATAGACAGTAGATTAATTTACCAATATCATGAAGTATACCCGCAATCCATGTATCATCGGGTTTTTTTAAACCAAAATATTCCCCAAGAGTTTTATTTAAAAGCGCAACAGAAAGTGAGTGTTTCCAGAAGGCAACCACGTCAAGGTCAAATTGCTGAAAACCTTTAAAACTTTTAATTACTGAAATGCCCACAACAATACTTTTTATCTGACTTACCCCTAGACGCATAATTGCTTCATCAATATTGTTTATTTCGGAGTTACCTTTATAAAAGGCGGAGTTTGCGATTTTAAAAACTTTAGAGGTTAAAGCAGAGTCCATTTTTATAAGTTCAGATAATTTTTGAACTGAAAAGTCAGGAGAATTGACCATTTTTAAAATTTTTGTTGCAACATTCGGAAGAGTGGGGAATTCCTCTAGTTTATCAAGTAATCTTGTTACCTCATCTGCGGATACAATAACTAAATCTTCAAAGTGAAATATCTGCAAATCATCCCCCTGATTATAAACTGATTTGTTTATATTTTATATATAAATTATATTAAAATAAAATGAAATGAATGTCAAATGTTTTGACAATATACTTAGTTTTATGATAAAAACCATTAAAGAAAAAAATACAGGAGGTCAGCTTTGTCTAAAAAAATTTTTGGATTACAACCTGTTAGTGGAAGATGGATTTATTTGATTTTATGCCTGGTTATTAATATATGTCTGGGCGCGGTTTATTCCTATAGTGTTTTTAAAGGTCCTCTAGAAGAGTTATGGGGGATTTCTTCTACTCAAAGTAATATGCCTTATATGATTTTTCTGGCATTTTTTGCCCTCTTAATGCCATTTGCGGGAAAAATGATTGATAAACTTGGTCCAAGAATTGTTATGGTATGTGGTGGATTAGTTGTAGGAGTTGGCTGGATTCTTGCAAGTTATGCACCTAATATATGGATGATTACTTTAACCTATGGGGTTATAGCAGGAGCCGGAGTTGGTATAAGCTATGGTGGGCCAATTGCAGTTGCTGCAAAGTGGTTTCCAGATAAAAAAGGTCTCGCAGTAGGACTTGCCCTTACAGGGTTTGGTTTATCCGCGTTTATAACCGCACCAGTTGCGACGAGACTTATTCTTACTAATGGGCCCCTGAAAACTTTTGGTATAATGGGAGGAGCTTTTTTGATAATAAGTATAGTTTTATCATTACCTATGAAATTTCCTCCTGAAAACTGGAACTCTCAACTTAATAATGATGATAATAAAAAATCAGATAAAATTCGATCTCTTACTGTAAAGGAAATGTTAAAAACTCCAAAAGCATATGCTCTGTGGTTCTGTTATACAATTGGAACAACTTCAGGGTTAATGGCAATTGGTATTTCCAGTCCAGTTGGAAGGCAGATGATTGGATTAACCCCCGAAAGAGCAGGATTCTTGGTTGGAATATTCGCGATTTTTAACGGTGTTGGACGACCTTTATTTGGCTGGCTGACAGATAAAATAACTCCTAAAAAAGCTGCTGTTGTATCATTTTTAATTATTTTAATTTCATCGCTTTCTATGATATTTGCAAAAGAAGGTTCTGTAATTGCCTACATTCTTGCGTTTACCGGATTCTGGCTTTGTCTTGGTGGTTGGCTTGCAATAGCCCCTACTGCAACTGCAACTCTTTTTGGAAGCGAAAACTATGCGCAAAAGTATGGAATCATGTACAGCGCATATGGTATTGGTGCAATTATTGGCGGCATAATTTCTGGCCAGGCTATGGATGTTTTTGGAAGTTACTCATTTGCATTTATTCCTATTGCAATTATGTCAGCCTTTGGTATTATAGTTTCACAGAAGCTGGATATTGAAAAATAATTTAGTTTTCAAATTATCCTGCAATATTTTATAAATAAAAAGGAAAAAGTATGAAAAAAGCTGATAATATTCGAAATTTAGCAATAATAGCACATGTTGATCATGGAAAAACAACACTTGTAGATGCACTTTTTAAACATTGTAATATTAGAATGAAAAAAGATGATCCTGATGAAAGAGTTATGGATTCCAATGACCTTGAAAGAGAAAGAGGGATTACAATTTTTTCAAAGTCCGCCTCGGTTAATTATAAAAATCATATAATTAATATTGTGGATACTCCCGGGCACTCAGATTTCGGGGGCGAGGTTGAAAGAATTTTAAATATGGTGGATGGGGTGCTTTTGCTTGTAGATGCTGTAGATGGTCCCATGCCGCAGACAAAATTCGTGCTGAGTAAAGCTCTCAGTTATAATCTCAGACCAATTGTTGTAATTAATAAAATGGATAGACCGCAGGCAAGACCCAGATATGTGGAAGATAAAGTATTTGATTTATTTATAGCACTCGGAGCAGATGATGAACAACTTGATTTTCCAATTATATATGCTTCTGCCAAAGATGGCTGGGCGGTTGAAGACCCGGTTGTGCATCAGGACGGTGTTGAAGAATTAATGGATTTAATTGTAAAACATGTGCCACCTCCTGTAATTTATTCAGGAGATAATTTCAAAATGCTTATTTCAAATATAGCCTACAATGATTATGTCGGTCAGCTCGCCTATGGAAGAATATTATCAGGCAGAATTAATAAAAATGATACTTTACATATAATAAAAGAGAATAATTTCAAAAAAAGTTTTAGAACAGTTAAAATACTTAAGTATGACGGCCTTGATGAGTTAGAGGCACATACTGCTTCGGCTGGTGATTTAATAGGAATAGCCGGATATGACAAATTTGATATAGGAGATACTTTAAGTTCAGCACCCGATATAGAACCTGTTAAAAGAATAGCAGTAGAGGAACCTTCAATATCAATATGTTTTTATCCTAACGCTTCCCCATTTGCCGGGAGAGAGGGGAAATATGTTACAAGCCGAAAAATTCGCGAAAGGTTATATAATGAGGCCAAAGGAAATGTTGGTATAAAAGTTGTAGATGGAAAAGATGCAGATGAATTTATAGTATCAGGCCGCGGAACGCTTCAGCTGGGAATAATTATCGAAACAATGAGAAGAGAAAATTATGAATTTGAAATTGCTAAACCAGAGGCAATATTCAAAAAAGATAAAACTGGAAATCTTTTAGAAGCTTTTGAAGAAGTTGTCATTGACCTTGAAAGTCAGTATGTTGGAGCGATAATAGAAGAGTTAAGTATTAGAAAAGGAGAGGTTACTTATCTTAATTCTGATGATGGAGTTAATACTCGAATAGAAATAAAAATTCCAGCAAGAGGACTAATTGGATTTCATGATTTTTTTCTTACAGCTACAAGAGGTACAGGAATTTTAAATCAGTCTTTTTCGGGGTTTGAACCTTTTAAAGGTGAAATTTCAAAAAATCCAAGGGGGGCTCTGACCTCGCATGAAACAGGTAAAGTTTCAGCATATTCATTGATTAATCTAAAAGATAGAGGTCTATTTTTTGTTTCTCCGGGAGAAAATGTTTATAGAGGAATGGTAGTGGGTGAAAACTGCCGTCCTAATGATCTTCCAGTTAATTTATGCAAGGAAAAAAAACTGACTAATATGAGAGCAGCCGGCTCTGATCATTATGAAAAACTGCCACCCAAAGTTAAAATGTCACTTGAACAGCTTTTAGATTATATAAAAGATGATGAACTCCTTGAAATAACCCCTGAAAACATCCGAATTCGTAAAAAATAAAGGGGTCAGGTCTCCGGAATTCGCAAATCGTGTTTTAAATGAATTAAAAAGATTAATTTACTTGTAAAAAAAGTTTTTTTTATTTTTTTAAATGATATTTAGTTTATATTATATATTTATAATTCAAAAAATAATATATAGTTGTATGAAATGCGAAATCCGGAGACCTGACCCCCATGTTTTTGTTTGACCTAGACGGGTTTATTTTGTATTATTAAAAAAACCAAAGGGGAGTTTTTATTTATGTTTAAAATTATTAAAAATATCAGATTTCCATTTCAGGGTAAAGAAACTTTAGGCAGTGTTGTTTTTGATGATAAAATTAAATCATTTATTCACGGAACTGATATTGAACTAAAAATAGATGGTGAGGTTGTAGATGGCGGGGGTAAACTGCTTCTTCCTGGATTTATTGACCCACATGTTCATTTTAATACTCCAGGTTTTGAAGAAAGGGAAACATTCGAAAATGGTTCCCGCGGGGCAATAAAAGGCGGTGTTACTTCTATTATTGATATGCCGTGCACTTCGCTTCCGCCTGTTGTTGACAGCGAAAGTTATGAAAATAAGCTTAAATACGTTAAAAACCAGGCCTGGTGTGATTATGCTTTCCATGGAGGTGTTTCCGGCAACCTTTTTGAAAAAGAAGATTTTAATATATTTTCCGCCCTTTCTGATTTATCTTCGGCTGGAATTACTGCTTTAAAAGTTTATACAAAATCAGGTATGGAAACTTTCAAAGAGTTAAATAATGATGAGCTTATTAAAACTATGCGGGCGGCTGCTCATAAACGAATTCCTGTATTGGTGCATGCTGAAGAACCAACTATTATTAATTCTCTTCAGAAAAAATTTATGAAAGAAAACAAAAATAAACCTATTCATTATTATAATTCCAGACCTGAAGAATCTGAGCTGATGGCTATTAATACTGTTGGATATCTTTCTTTATTAACTGGCGCAACTGTTCATATTGTTCATATAAGTACTGCATCCGGAGTTAAACTCATTGAAGACTGGAATAATAATGGAGCCCATTTAAGCTGTGAAACATGTCCTCATTTTCTTGAATTTAATTTCAGAGATTTTGAAAATAAAGGGGCAATTTTAAAAACTGCTCCAGTTGTAAAAACTCCAGAGGATTCGAAAAATTTATGGAAATATTTAAATAATAATTTAATTTCATTTTTAACTACAGATCATGCTCCATGCAGATTTGAGGGGAATAAAGACACTGGCAGCATATGGGATGATTATAGTGGTATTCCTGGGGTTGAAACTGTTTATCCTTTTATTATTTCAGAGGGATATCTTTCTAATAAAATCAGCTTGAATAATTTATTGAAAATCTGTTGTCAGAATCAGGCGCGACTTTTTGGTTTGTATCCCCGGAAAGGAAGTCTTTTGCCCGGAGCAGATGCTGATTTTGTTCTTGTAGATACTGATAAAGAGTGGGTAGTTGATTCTTCAAAATTTGAAAGTATCGGAAAGTTCAGCCCTTTTGACGGCAGAACCTTTAAGGGAGCTATTGAAACTGTTTATCTGCGTGGCGAACCTGTTGTTGAAAATAATCGCCTTTTAAAGAAAAAAGGTGATTTACTTAAAAGATAAAAATATCAACTTGACAGATGCACCAGAATACAATAATCGTGAATTACATTTATATTGTTTTTTTCAAGTTCGTTAATCAGCTGGATATTTGAGGCACCAGGCTGAAGCCAAACATTTTCAACATTTAATTCAACTAATTCAGGAACTAATTTAATACCTGTCTGAGGATTTACAACAAGTAGCACGCTTTTGAATTCTTCAGGTATATCGTTAAGATTTGAATAAACTTTTTTAGTGTCAATTTCTTTAATTGCTGGATGAACAGGTATTGGGTTAAAATTTTTATTTTGGAGTTTTTTAAAAATTTTATAACCCCATTTTTCTTTTTTAGAGCTTGCCCCAACTACAGGTATGTTTTTTTCTTTTAAAAAGTTTTCGGCTTTGTTTTTTAATTCCATTTTTTCACCTCTTTTTTAATGATTAGAGAGTATATTTAAACCTGTATTGATTTTAGCATATAAAAATATTAATGTAAAAAAACAGGAAAAAGACGTTGTAATCTACAACTTTATCTATTATAATTAAATCAAATCAATTAAGTATGTAGGAGGTAGTATAATGTTTCAATTCAGAAAGAGTTTTTTAATACTCTTAATCATTGCAGTATGTTTTTCGTCTTCTTTTGCTGTTGAGGATAATGTTTTACCTAAATCTTTAACTGACGCAGAAAGAGATTATATTTCGAATAATTACGAAGAATATCTTCAAAGTAAAACTATTCGGGATAGAAGTGCTTTCAGATTACCACAGGGTGATTTTTACGGACCTGCTGAATTTGAACCTTCAGATGGTGTTATTTTCTCATGGAAAGGATATACAACTCTTTTAAAAAAACTTATAAAATTTGTTGCCGAAGATTATCAGGTATGGGTTATTGCTGGTTCATCAGGAAGCTGGTGGGGCGGAAGCTCAGTTTCAGAAGTTGAAAGCGAGCTACAAAGTTATGGTGTTAATATGGATAATGTTAATACAATTGACTATGTACTGGACTCTGTATGGATTCGTGATTTCGGTCCATGGTGGATTTATACAGAAGATGGAAATAGAGAAGTTATTGACTTTAAATATAACAGACCAAGACCAAATGATGATAAATTACCTGCAAAAATGGCAGAGGTTCTTGATGTTGGACATTATGAAACAGACCTTATTATGGCAGGTGGTAATTTTATGCTTGATGGAAACGGTGTTGCAATTATGACTGATGTTGTGTTTGATCCTTCTCAGGGGGGAATGCCAAATATGTCAGTTGCCGAACTTGAAAAGTATATGGATGAATTATTCAATGTAGATAAAGTTATTATTCTTGAACAGATGAAAAGAGATGGCACAGGACACGTTGATATGTTTTCAAAACTTTTAAATGATAAAACTATTTTGGTTGGGGAATATGCTTCTCCTTCTGATGGTGCGGAAGATAACTATGATATTCTAAATAGAAATGCTGAACTTCTTGCAAATGAAACAAATGGTAATGGTGAATCATTTAATGTTGTTAGAATACCAATGCCTAAATATACAGGAACCTCATATTCCTATACCAACTCTTTAATTGTTAACGATAAAGTTCTTGTTCCAGTTTATGGCTTTGATATGGATGAAGAAGCTCTTGATATTTACAGAGAAAATCTACCTGGTTATGATGTTAGAGGCTTTGATTCTAGTAACATAATTGGAGCAAATGGTGCAATTCATTGTATAACTAAACTTGTTATGTCCGACCCTATAAATATCAGGGCTCATGATATTGATAATGTTAGAGCTGGCGAAGATATTTATGTTGAGTTTGATGTAGAAAGTGCTAAAAAAATTAATCCTGAAAAAGTAACAGTTCACTGGGCTACTGATCAAGCGGGACCTTTTATGGAAGCTTCTGCTGTTTCTGTTGACGATTCATATATGGCTGTTATTCCCGGACAGGAAAGAGGAACTGAAATTTTTTACTTTATTGAAGTAGAAGATATTCGTGGAATGTATGAAACTCTACCTGATAAAGCACCATTTTCAGGATTACTTTCAATAATTGCAAAATAACTTTTAATATAAAAAAGGCCGAACTTTTAAAGTTCGGCCTTTTTTTTTACTTAACAGTTGTATTTTTTAAGCTACTTCAGATTCAGGCTCATCATATGAACATCTTACCCAGGTTTCAACAGTTTCTTTAGTTAATATAAATTTTTTTCCCATAATAAAGTGGAGTTCACTGCTTAAAATATGCAGAGCTTTTTTCATGAGACCCCGGTCTGTTGCTCCCAGTTTTTTGCGCATGTTTTTATGGAATAAAAATTTATAAGCTTCTGCAACCATGAGTAAATCTCCAGAATTAACTTTTTTCTCCTGATTTTTAAATTGTTCTTTCCAACCATTTTTGATTTCAAGAACAAATTTTTCTTTTAAAAATTCTTCAACTTCTCCCACGATTTCAAGGTTACCAATATATCGAAGCCCTGAATTTTGGGCCATGTTTACAGGAATAAACAATTTATCCATGGCTGGGTCAATCAGATTTAAAATAAAAAATTTGTTTAATCTTGAAAGCACTTTCTTAGTTTCCAATCCGTCAATAATTCCGGCGCCATGCAATGGATGTGCAACTATATCGCCGACTTTAAACATTATTTAGCCCCCCGTTGATTATAATAATTCTTTCTGGACTTTTTTAATGAATTCATTATAAATAGGTTTTATTTTTTCTTTTTTTGCACTTTCTTTTTTTAAAAGAAGGGAGTGAATTTTTTCTCCATATTCATTAACAAAATCTTTTTTGTAATGAAGAGCAACCAGGTTTCCTTTAAGTGCGTGAAAAACTTTTTTTAATGTGGTAATTTCATCTTCAGTTAATTCGTCCGGGGAATTTAAAATAGAATCAACTTTTTTTAATTTTTCTTTTAAAGTGTCAATAAATTCCGATAAAATTTCTTTTTCTGTCATTTTTTTCCCCTTTATTGTTTTACACTTAAATTATCGGATAATCTTCACACTAATATTAAAAAAATTCTGTCTCTATTTAAAAATACCAACGCCCTAGATGTTAAGTTATAATAAAATTCATTGACATTTAATTATATTAATGGCAAAATAAAAACTATGAAATTTTCAATAATAATACCAGTATATAATGAGAAGGATTCTATAGTTAAAACAATAGAAGAGATTGAAAACAATCTGAAAGAATCAGAATTTGAATTTGAAATTTTTGTTGTAAATGATGGCAGTGTAGACGGTACCGGAGATATTCTGATTAATAGCAAAATGAGCAGAAGAGTCAAAATTATACATAATAAAAGAAATCACGGATATGGATATTCCCTTAAAAAAGGAATCCGATTTTGTAAGTTTGAAACTATATTTATTACTGATGCAGATGGCACATATCCAAATAGTAGAATGGGTGAATTTGCACAGTATTATTTTGAAAATAACCTTGATATGCTTGTTGGTCAAAGAAACAAAAAACATATTCCATTGATCCGCAGACCTGCTAAAAAAGTAATTTCTCTTTTTGCAAACTATGTATCAGGATTTAAAATTCCCGATTTAAACTCAGGCTTTAGAATTTTTAATAAAAAAATTGCCTTAACCTATTATAATATTTTGCCAGATGGTTTTTCTTTTACTTCCACAATTACCCTTGCAATGTTTTCTGAAAAACAGGAAGTAGAATATCTCCCCATAGATTATGCTAAAAGAGATGGTAAATCAAAAATTCATCCTGTAAAAGATACAATAAACTTTTTTAATTTAATTTTCAGAACTGTTTTTTATTTTAATCCATTAAAAATATTTCTTCCTCTTTCATTTTTTATATTTTTATCAGGCTTCGTGGTTTTTGGTTATTCTTATTTTTACACTGACAATATAATGGATATTTCAACAGTTGTTCTTCTTTTAACCTCTGTGCAGATATTTTGTCTTGGTCTTGTTGCAGATTTAATTGTAAAAAGAAAGGGTGGTAATAATTGAAAGTACTACTGATCAATCAACCAGATAAAAATACTATTTTTGCAAATAATCCTAAAATACTTGAAGAGGAACGTGGTTACAGTCCTCCACTTGGTCTTTTATACGTTGCGGCTGCACTGAAAAACGATAATATTAATGTAAAAGTAATAGATGCTCAGGTAGAAGAATTAACATATGATGAGTTAAAGCAGAGAATTAAGGAAGAGTCACCGGATATTGTAGGAATGACTCTTATGACCTTTACGATTTTTGATGTTAAAAAAACGGCATTGATGGTGAAAGAAATAAATTCTAAGACAAAGGTGGTTCTTGGAGGCCCCCATATTTATATTTACCCAAAAGAAACTCTTAAACTACCCTGGGTTGATGCAATTTTAATTGGCGAAGGGGAAAAAATTTCGCCTCAATTTTTTAAGGCTGTTTATAGTGGAAAGGATAAATTAAAAGATGTTGCAGGAGCCGGCTATTTAGATGATAATAATAATCCTGTAATTAATCCTCCGGCAGAACTTATTGAGAACCTGGATGAGCTACCCATGCCTTTAAGAAATGCTGTTCCATATAAAAAATATAATTCTGTAATTGCAAAGAGAAGTCCAATTACAACTATGTTTACAAGTAGAGGATGTCCATATAAATGTTTATTCTGCAATCGACCACATTTAGGTAAAAAATTCAGAGCGCGTAGTGCTAAAAGTGTTGTAGAGGAAATCAAGCATTGTTATAGCATGGGGATAAAAGAATTTCTTATTTATGATGATACTTTTACAGTGGATAAAAAACGAGTATTAAAAATATGTGAGCTTTTAATAAACGAAGGATTAAATAAAAGTATTGGATTTGACATCAGAGCGCGTGTGAATACTGTTGATATGGAAATGCTTCAGTTATTAAAAGAGGCTGGTTGTGAAAGAATTCATTATGGTGTTGAGTCGGGTACTGAAAAAATATTAAAAGTTTTAAATAAAGAAATTTCACTTGATCAGGCATTAAGGGTTTTCCGACAGACAAAAGAGGCTGGAATATCTACACTTGCTTATTTTATGATTGGGTCACCAGAAGAAAGCGAGGCTGATGTACTCAAAACGATTGATTTTGCAATAAAACTTGACCCTGATTATGTCCATATAACAATTACGACTCCTTTCCCTGATACTCCGCTTTATGAAAGAGCTCTGAAAGAAGGAGTTATAGAAAAAGATGTATGGAAAGAATTTGCAGAAAATCCCCAGAAGAATTTTGTTGCTCCACACTGGAACAGGGAAATGGAAGATGAGAAACTTCATAATTTAATCAAGGGAGCCTATAAGAGATTTTATATGCGCCCTGGATATATTTTAAAAAGAATACTTTCAGTTAGTTCACCTTCAGAGTTTTTCAGAAAAGCAAAAGCGGGTATTAAGCTATTATGGATGAAATAAAGAGTTTTTAAAACCCAAGTTCAAAATTTTAGTTGTCCACCGGTCAAAAATGTGATATAATTAATCTATGAAAAAAACAATTATTTTATTTACCTTTTTTATGATTTCTACATTGATTTTTCCTGACAGCATTGCTTCAAAGGGCGAGGTAAGTGTTTTAATTGTTGATTCGGGAACAGATTTTTCTCATACTGAACTTGCTCCTGTTGCTGACGCATGTGAGCTTGAGCTTAATGGAAACTCTGGTGAAGATAATAACGGAAGTGGTTTTTCTGATGATGTTTATGGTTGGAATTTTGTAGATAATTCTTCTGTTCAGGTAGATTTATCCCACACCCCGCCTGAATATGAAGATGTTTTAAAATTTTTATTTTTAATGGATATGTACAGCTATTTCCCAGATCAGTTATCTGAGCAGGACATTAATTTTATTATAACAAAATTTAATGATCAGGATTTCCTGGGATGGGTTAATTTTGTTGGAGGCTGGGCTCATGGAACTCATTGTGCCGGAATAGCGGGCAGAGGTTCAGACGGGATAAAAATGAAGGGAATTAAACATATTACAACCTCTAATCCTCCACGCGAAAAAATTGAGGAACTTATGTGGAATATTAAACTGAGAAATAAAGAAGTTTTTAGAGGGAATCAAATAGATGAGGAAGTTTTAGAGAGTTTAAAAAATCAGTTTAAAGATGAAGGTGAGGCCGCTAAAGAGGCGATGCACCCAAGAAGGGATTATATAGAATTTTTAAATCCAAGGGTTATTAATGCCTCATATGGAACTGATAATCCGAATCTTTTAGCAGGATTCAGGCAGGCTTTAGAAGGTATGGGCTATGCTGATCTGGATACTTCAGAAGTTCAATCTGTAGTTAATTTATATGTTGAGCATGCAAGTATTCCTCCGGCCCAAGAGATGTATTCAAAAGTGCCAAATGCTTTAATTGTCATTGCTGCCGGTAATTCTGCTGAAAATAATGATGGAATTATTGTTAGTCCAAATGATATGAGCATAGATAATAAGCTGGTTGTTGCGGCCACTGCTTTTAATGCTGTTTTAGCTCCTTTTTCCTGTTATGGGGTTGAAAAAGTTGATATAGCTGCCCCCGGAACTTTAATTTATGATACTTATCCTAATAATCAGATGGGGCATATGTCAGGAACTTCAATGTCTGCTCCTTATGTAACTAATGTTGCGGCAGAAGTTATTTATATTCGTCCTCAGCTTTCGGCGGTTGAAACAAAAAAGATTCTTATGGAAACAGTGGATAAAAAAGACTGGCTAAAGGATAAAGTTAAATCTGGCGGGTTTGTTAACAGAAAAAGGGCAGAGCAGGTTGCCAGATGGATGAATATGGGCATGAATATAGAAAATGCAATCACAAAGGCAAATAATGAAATACTGCCAGATAAAACTGATCAGGATTATGAACTGCCAAGAGATGCAGATGATCCAATTTATAGAAAATTTGTTTTTTAAAGCTTAAAATTATGAATATAAATATTGATAAGATAAAGAAAATAGTTTTTGGGGCTGGGGATATTGCCCTTGATTATTATTATTCTAAAAACACCTCTTATGACCTTAAAGCTGATAATTCAGTTGTAACAGAGGCTGATAAAAAAGTTGAAAAATTTTTAATAAAAAATCTTACAGAAATTTTTCCTGCAAAAATTATTGGTGAAGAAAGCGGTCAATATTACTCTGAGTCAAATAGCAAATATTTATGGGCATTAGACCCTGTTGACGGAACACATTCGTTTGCCTCCAAGTTGCCTGGATGGTGCGTAAGCGTGGGGCTTTTAAAAAATAATAAACCTTATTTAGGGTTTGTATATATTCCTGTTATAAATGAGTTTTACTGGGGCGGGAAAGATTTTGGCTCATATTTAAATAACAAAAAGTTAGTGAACTTTTCATTAGATAAAAAAAACCATGAAAAAAATTTTAATGTGTTTATTGATTCAAAAGGGGCAAAGAATATAAGTCCAGAGTTTAAGGGTAAAGTTCGTTCTTATGGCTCAACAGCGATTCATATGGTATTTCTGGCCAAAGGGGCTGGTATAGCGGCCTATTCATGTCCTGTTTCTATCTGGGATTTAGCCGGTGCCTGTGCAGTTTTAGAGGGGTTAAATATCCCGGTAAACTATGCTGATGGTGAAAAGCTTGAGCTTAAAGACATGATTGATGGCTCAAAAAGTAAAAAGCATATTTTAGCTGGGGTGAATCAAGAAGTTATTAATCACCAGATAATCGATTTCGGTATTTAAAAAGCAGTTTAAAGCATCTTCGGGAGTGCACACTATTGGCTCGGTATTATCGTTAAAAGAAGTATTTATAACTAGAGGAATTCCACTTTTTTTATAAAACTGCTTTATTAACCTGTAATAAATTCCGTCATTTTCTGAAACTGTCTGATATCGGCATGAGCCGTCAACATGAATTGCAGCCGGAATTTTCTCTTTTGTTTTTTCTAATGCGTCCCCTGTAAATAGCATAAATTGATTTTTATAATCTGTATCAAAA
>JBNJGP010000021.1:0-35065 GCA_051747805.1 Candidatus Muiribacteriota bacterium | reverse complement strand
CTGTTATCGTTAGATAACTTTACTATCACCTTTAGGTGATTTTACTAAGCTGAAAGCTTTTTACTTTTATGTAGGCCTGACCACAAAAGCCTTTTTAAATTTGCTAAACTCAAGTTTATAATTAAAATATAAATCCATTTATTTTAAAATAAGGAGAAATTATGATAAAAAAATATTATAAACCTCTTGCATTTTTAACATTTTTGCTTTTTGTTATTGCTGGCTGCCAGACAAGTACCACCTCATTTAAAAGCAATTTTGAAACCAAAGAGGGAAATGTTGAATTAAAAGGATATGTAATTTGTTCTTCTGAAGAAACCCCTATTTCAAATGCCGTTGTTTCACTTAAAGACACGGGTATAAGCAGTACAACAAATGATGAGGGTTTTTTTTCAATATACTCTGACTCCAGAGAAAATTATACTTTAAAGGCTGAAAAAAAAGAATACGAAAACAGTCCGGAATATAATATTGAAAACCCAGACGAAAGTTATCTCATTGAACTTGATAAAGGTGAGGCCTATTTTGAGGGTAATGTTTTAGATCCCTCATCCAATATTATTCCGGACGCAGAAATCACTCTTGAAACTGATTATTCAAAAGAAAATAAATTTGAAACAACTTCAAATCATGAAGGCGCTTTCAAATTTGAAAATTTACCTGAATACGACTATAAACTAACAATAAAAAAAGATAATTATGAAAAAAAAATTAAAACCCTTGCAGAAGCCGAGCTTAATACTGCAGAGGATTATACAATTTTTCCCCAAGAAGCAGAAAATTACAAAATCCAGGGTAATATTGTTCAAAACGAAACCACAAGCCCTATTATCGAGGCAACGGTTGAGGTGATTCTGGCCTCAACCGGAAATGTTATTGAAAGCACGCTGTCTGATTCCACAGGCTCATTTTTTTTCAGAGATATTGAACCTGGTTTTTATAAGCTTAAAGTTTCCCGGAGGAATTATGATGATTTTTTCCAATATTTTGATATTATTGATTCAGATATTGAACTCAATAACCTGGAAATAAGACTGGGCAGTCCAGATTCAGAAGCAGATACCGGTCAGGTTTCTTTTGAAGTTTCTGATGCTGATACAGGTGGTGCAATTCCCGGGGTTATTATTTCTTTCAGAGATACTACTTATAATCAAATCACAGATAAAGCCGGAGAGGCTCTTTTTGAAAATATTCCTGCCTCAGATTATGTTATTGAGTTAAGAAAAGACGGGTATAAAACTCAAATAAAAAATATAACTCTTGAGCCAGAAGACGATATGACATTACCTATTCAGATGATATATGATATAGTGGGTAATTTAGGTAATATTAAAGGAACAATAGATGTAACAGCCGTTGGGACCCCAGATTATGAAAATATAACTGTAATTGCAAGTTTAAATACAGTTGAAGAACTCGGATCAGAAATTCAAATTATTACCGATGTAACAGATGAATTTCATTATGTGTTCAGGAATCTACAGGTGCTTCATAATATTGATGGTAATCAGTACAAATATTTAATTGAGGCTAGATATGATGACGGGGGAACAATTTATTATTCAAGAAATATTGTGAATCTCGAGGCCGGAAAAACTTCGATTGCCGATATTATGATAACTGATGAAAATCAGTTATAGTATTAATTTTTTTTAGATAAAGTTTTTAATTTATATATTAAAAATTTAAAAAACATTTTATTTGATTTTAAAAATTTTAATATCACTTCTCTTATTTTACCACCATTTTTTTCTATCTGATTTAAACTTTCAACTATATTATTTTTTGAAAAAGAAAGTTTTTTTAAAACTTCAAGGGCAAATTCCCCTTCATCCAATATAAATTCTTCAAGTATTTCTCTTATATAAAATTTATTTAAATTATGATTTTCTATCTCAAATAAAACCCATTCAATAATCATATTCTCATCTACACATTTAATATTTTTTTTAAGTGTTTTATTGTAAAAAGAAACCTCATTAAAAAATGATTTTTTTCTTTTAATATAAAAAAACTTCTTAAAATGCTCACAGGAAATTTCTTTTTTAAGATTTGCTGCAATTGCTGATAAATTTTTAAAATCTTTTAAATTTAATGAAACTTCATCTGTATAAAAGAAATCAATAAGTCTGAGAAATAAAACTTCAGAGATAAAACCGTTAAAAATTTTAGAAAATCTTAGGTATAACTTCACTTTCTGGGTATTTTTTCTTTTATGTTCAACTTCAAGAAGTTTAATAAAAAACTCTTCTTTTTTGTTTTTTTTAAAAAGAAGCCTGTAGAATTTATGGGCCTCATCATAGTTTTTTAAATTGAAATGGGCAAAAGCAATATCCTCAAGATATTTTATTTTTTTTGTTTTTTTGTATAAAAATTCCGCAAAATGTAAAACATTTTTATATTTTTCTGTTTTAACATATAAAGAAACAAAGGCTGAATTTAATTTTTCATTTTGTGAATTAATCTGTTTTGCCTTTTCAAGAAAAACAAGAGCTTTATCAAAATTCCCCTCAACAATTTCTGAATTAGCTATATTAATAATTTCATCTATATCTTCAGAATCAGAGTAATCGGTTGGATAAAGGACGGGTAATTTTCTTTTTTTTGCCCATTTTTCTAAAAAATGTCTGAACTCTGGAGTTATTTCAAGATACATAAAACAGCTTGAGCAAATCGAGGGCATTTCATCATATCTTCCAAAATAACTTTTTAACCTTAAATCCTCCATATAGTCTCCAAACCATATATCTGAAAAAAATTTATCTTTCGTATTCGACAGTTGGTTTAAAAGCTGACAGTTAAAATCGCCACAGCAGGCAGTGATTTTACCATTCCAGTCAATTATTGGAGTTTTCCATAAATGAAAACATGGTTTGTCTGCTTTTTTTCTTTCATTTGCATGAATTCTTGCAATATGAACTTCATTTAATTTTTGCCATTCATCTGGTATGTATTTTTTTAAAGTGTCAAGCCATAACTTTCTTGAAATTTCCGTTTCTGGCTGAAGAGGTCTGAAAAAAATTGTATCTTTTTCAAAATTTTTTATATAATAGGTGAAGTTCACCTTTTTATTGTACTTTTCAAACTCTGTTTTCCATTTATTCACAAAATCATCAATATCATCTGAATTTTTATCCTGAATAACAATTTGACAAACAAAAACTGGATTTTTCAGAGAGTTTTTTTCTCTTAAATATATTAATTTTTTTAATGAATTATCAATTTTATAAAGAGAGTCAGTGCGTCGTATCTTTTTGTAAGTTTCACTATAAGCAGCATCTATGGAAATATTCAGGGTGATTTTAACTTCCGGATTCATATTGAGTATTTCAATAAACTCCTCTTCTTTTCCAGAAAGCAGAGAACCATTTGTATTAATATAAAGATTTTCAAAAAGTGAAGTTTTCTCATTGGATTTTAGAAAATATTTTAATATGGGCATGAAATCAGGATTGCAGAAAGGTTCGCCTTTCCAGAAAAGATGAAGAACTTTGAATCGAATTTTATTTTCATAAAGATTATCAATTATTTTTCTAGCCTCATTAAAATTCATATATCCCTGACTATCAGGATTATACCAGTCTTTTGACTGATGACACATAATACATTTATTATTGCATTTATTTGTTATTCCAAGCTGAAGCAGGTCAAGCTCAAAAAAACTCATTTAACATACCACCTATAAGTTTTTTTTAATCCTTTACGAAAGCTGATTTCAGGATTATATAAAAGTATTTTTTCAGCCTTTTTAATATTCGAAGTTGAATGTTTTATATCCCCCTTTCTTTGTGGATGATATTGTACTTTAACTTCTTTTTTTGCGATTTTAAAAAGTTCTTCAATAAGATAATTAACAGATATTCCCTTCCCTGTACCTATATTAACAACTTCTCCATTTATAGAACTGTTTAAAGCCTTTATATTAGCCTCGGCTACATTTTCTACAAAAACAAAATCTCTAGTCTGCTTTCCATCGCCGTAAACAATTAAATTTTCATTTTTTTCTATTTGTTTAACAAATTTCGGAATCACTGCAGAATATTCAGAATAAGGATTCTGTTTTGGTCCAAAAACATTAAAATATCTGAGGGAAATGGTGTCGATATTATAAATATCATTATATAATGAAACATATTTTTCAGAACATAATTTTTCTACCCCATAAGGCGAAAGAGGAGCTGCTTGTCCGCTTTCATAATTAACCTCCTTATTTTCTCCATATATGGCGGAGGAAGAGGAAAAAATAAATTTTTTTATATTTTTTTTGCGGGCAAACTCAAGCAGATTCAAAGTTCCGCCTAAATTAACTCTGTTTGTATGAACCGGTTTTTTTACTGAATAGGGAACTGAGGGTATTGCACCCAGATGAAAAACTGCCTCTATTTTTTCATAACTGTTTAGTACATCAAGGGAGTTGGAAATATCAAGATTAAAAAAATGAATTTTATCAATAACTTCGTCCAGGTTTTTTAAGCTTCCCGAACTTAAATCATCAACTACTATAACTTTATATCCTTTATCTACAAGTTTAACTGTAAGATTTGAACCTATAAAACCAGCTCCTCCGGTAACCACAACATATTTATTCATTTTCTCTCCTTAAAAAATCAAAAATTAACTTGGCCTGTTTTTTTCCTATTATTTTTTTTAATGTTTCATAATCTGCATTTTCAAGTTTATCATATGTAGAAAAATATTTAAGGATTTTTTGAACAGTTTTTTTTCCAATCCCCTTAATTTTTTCTATTTCAAGCTGCAGGAATTTATTTGTATGCAATCGTCTATAATATGAAATAGCAAACCTGTGAGCCTCATCTCTAATATTCTGAAAAAGTTTTAAAATTTCTTCATCCTTTGAAATAATAAATTCCTTAAATTTTTTATCAAAAATTATTTCATCCTTTTTTGCAATTGATAATAAGTCAATTTCTTCAGGAACAATATCAGAAACTGCAGATAACTGTCCTTTTCCACCATCAATAATAATCAGGTCTGGTTTGTTCCAGTCTTCATGTTTTAATCTTCTTTCAATCACCTCTCGCATACTTTTAAAATCATCAGGTCCCTTTACCGATTTTATTTTAAATCTACGATACTCTTTTGAAGCCTTCTGCCCATATTGAAAGACAACCATAGAACCAACATTGTACTCACCGGATATATTTGAAATATCAAAACATTCAATTCTCTCAGGAAAATTTATTAACCCGAATATTTTTTGGATTTTTTCCATCTTTTTTTCAGATAAAGATATTATTTCAAAAGCATTTTTTTCTGCGGTTTTTAGAATTTCTTTGAACTTACCTTTTTTAGGTACATAAACATAAGTATTTATAATTTCTGAATAAGGTAATAAAATTTTATATATTTCATCACATACATAGGTGGTTATTTGATAACTGAACTCTTTAAAATAATTATAAAAAAAATTGACCAAACTATCTTTATAATTAATTATTTCAAAACAATATTTCTGGTTATGGACAATTTTTCCAAACCTGTATGTAAACATAATAATTGAAATTCTTTTTCCATTATTATAAAAAGCGCAAACATTAAAATTAAGATTCCCTCCCAGCTGAATATTCTGTTTTATAGCTAAATGATTTAATACCTGAATTAAATCCCGACAGTAAGCAGCATTTTCGAAATCCATTCTGTTGGCATATTCTTCCATTTGAACAGTTAAAGATTTTTTTATTGGTTTTATTTTTCCTTTAAGAATTTCTAAAACATTTATAATTTCATCTGCATAATTTTTTTTCGAGATATTTTCACAACATGGAGCATGACAAAAATTCATATCTTTTCTCAGACAAGGCCGGGAAGAAAAATTTCTGCATGTCCTGAGTTTGAATTTCTGGTTTAAATAATCCAGAAAAATATTAAGCTTCTTCCCAATAACAATTGGACCAAATTTATATTTAATCTTCATCCTGGAAGAAACTCGCAGCAGAACTATTCTTGGAAATTCCTCATCAGTCACACCAATAAACGGAAAAGATTTATCGTCTTTTAAAAGAACATTATACTTGGGTTTATATTTTTTGATTAAATTATTCTCAAGAATAAGGGCTTCTGTTTCATTGGAGGTTAGAATAAAATCAAGCTCACTATACTCTTTAAGCAGAACTTTATTTTTGTAACTATTGTTATATTTTTTAAAGTAACTGGAAACACGCTTTTTTATAGATATAGCTTTCCCAATATAAATAATTTTTCTATCACTATCTTTAAATAAATAAACTCCAGGTTTATCAGGTAAACTTAACAAATTCCTGCTCCAGAACCTTGATTTTATCTCGTAATTTTGCGGCTTTCTCAAATTCAAGAAGAGAAGAGGCAATTTTCATTTCATACTTTAAATAATTAATTTCCTTTTTAACATCAGAAAGTGAAGTAATCTTTACATTTTCATTTTTTTCAGACTCTTTCATTGAATTTACAACTTTTTCTAATTTATTTATATTTCTGGATTTTATTGTCTGTGGATTTATATTATGCTTTTTATTCCATTTAACCTGTTTTTCTCTTCTTCCATTAATTAAATTTAAAGCATTTTTTAATGATTTTGTCATATTATCAGCAAAAATAACGACTTCGCTGTCAATATTCCTTGCACACCTGCCGGCCAGCTGAATAAGAGAATTTGTACTTCTTAAAAAACCTTCTTTATCTCCATCAAAAATTATAACCAGCCCAACCTCTGGCAGGTCTATTCCCTCTCTTAAAAGATTTACCCCCACTATAATATCAAGTTCATTTCTTTTTAATTCGTTAATAATTTTTGTTCTATCTATTGTATGAATTTCAGAATGAAGGTATTTAACTTTAAAATCGAGTTCACAAAGATATTGAGTAACTTTTTCAGACATTTTTTTAGTTAGTGTATTAATTATTACTTTAAGATTGTTATCAAGGGCTTTTTTTAACTTTTCTACCGTTTGGAATATTTGGTTTTCTGTTTTTAATATAGTTGTCTTCGGTTCGGTTATTCCAGTCGGCCTATTTATGAGATAAGATATTTTATCCTGTGCTTTTTCTAATTCATACTTGCCCGGGGTAGCTGATACATAAACAAGTTTTCCGGTTCTTTCCTGCCATTCATTAAAAGTTAATGGTCTATTATCAAAAGCACTTGGCAGTCTGAAACCATAATCTATCAAATTCTTTTTTCTGGCATAATCTCCAGCACTCATACCATAAATTTGAGGAATTGTAATATGAGATTCATCAACAATAAGATTGTAATTATCCGAAAAATATGAAAGCAGGGACCACGGCGCTTCTCCTGGTTTACGACCATCAAAATATCTTGAATAATTTTCAATTCCTTTACAATATCCAAACTCTTTTATCATTTCAATATCATATTTTGTTCTTTCTGATATTCTCTGTGCCTCTATATGTTTATTATTATTTTTAAAAAAACGTATTCTTTCTTGAAGTTCGTTCTCAATTTTTTCAATAGCCTTTTTAATATTTCTGTCTGGAATAATATAATGTTTTGCAGGAAAAATTTTAATACTTTCAAGTTTGTCCATTCTTTTATTATCAATTAAGCTGTAAAGATAAATTGCCTCAATATCATCATCAAACATATGAATTCTATAAAAATTATTATCAAAATACGGTGGCATAACATCTATTACCTCGCCCCTTACACGGACAACCCCAGGGGCGAGGGCAAAATCATTTCTTATATAATGCATTGAAATAAATTTTTTTATCATTTTCTTCCAGTTAATTTCAGAATTAATAGATAAAGTAAACGAAGCCTCTTCATAATAATCGGGTTTTCCAATATTATAAATCGACGAAACAGAGGCAACAATAATCACATCCTTTCTTGATAGAACACTTGCAGTTGCATTATGTCTTAACATATCTATCTGCTCATTTATACTTGAATCTTTTTCTATATATGTGTCAGTTTTTACAATATAACTTTCCGGCTGATAATAATCGTAATAACTGACGAAATATTCAACAGCATTATAGGGAAAAAAAGTTTTAAATTCATTATAAAGCTGCGCAGCAAGAGTTTTATTATGAGTAATTACAAGAGTGGGCTTCTGTATATTCTCTATAACATTTGCAACTGTAAAAGTTTTCCCGGAACCTGTTACTCCAAGAAGTATCTGATGTTTATTTTTTTTTTGAAGCCGTGCTGTAATTTCTTCTATTGCCTCTGGTTGATCCCCTGCTGGATTATATGGACTTACTAGTTTAAACTTCATTTTAAATTTTTTTTGCCTTGTTTTTTAACTGATTTAATTTATTCAAAGCTTTTAAAGGAGTTATATTATTTATATCAACTTTTTTAAGTTCTTCCAGTACAGATATAGCCTCACCATATTTATAATATTTTTCTCTTTCGCGATTTTCTTCGAATAAGATTTGTTCTTTGTGATCAAAATTATCATTTATATTAAATTTAGGCAGTTTAAATTCTTTATTATTGTTCTCTTCAGCATTCTCTGACTCAAACTCCTGCAAAAGGTTTCTGGCCCTATTAATAACTGTATCTGGAATACCCGCCAGTTCAGCAACATGAATACCATAACTTTTATCTGCGCCTCCCTGAACGATTTTATGAAGAAAAACAAGCTCATCATCCTGCTCAATAATTGCCACATTAAAGTTTTTTACCCCGGACATTTTAGACTGAAGCATTGTTAACTCATGATAATGTGTGGCAAATAAACAGAAACTCCTTACTGTGTTTAAATATTCTGTAACTGCCCAGGCAATACTTAAACCATCATAAGTTGAAGTTCCCCGCCCAATTTCATCTAGAATCACAAGACTATCTGAATCAGCATTCTTTAATATATCTGCTGTTTCTGTCATTTCTACCATAAAAGTCGATAGACCTGAGGCCAGATTATCCCAGGCACCGATTCTTGTGAAAATTTTTTTAAATGTGCTCATCCTAACTTTCTGTGCAGGAACAAACATTCCAGCCTGTGCAAGTATCACAATTAAAGCAACCTGTCTTATGTATGTTGATTTCCCTGCCATATTAGGTCCTGTTATAATAAAAAAAGAATTCTCTTCATTATCCATTATTGTATCGTTTGGAATAAAATCATTGTCATCAAGCATTTCTTCAACAACAGGATGTCTTCCTTCCCAGATTTCAAACTCTTTTTCATTAGAAAACACAGGTTTATTATAATTTTTTTTATTTGCACATTCGGCTCCAGAATAAACACAATCAACTAAGCTAACTTTTTTTGATACAGATATTATCTCCGGATAATAACCTTTAACTTCTTCTTTAATCTCTTCAAACAATTTAAGCTCAAGGTTATGAATTCTTTCGTCCGCCCCAAGAATAAAAGCCTCTTTTTCTTTCAGCTCAGGGGTAAAATATCTTTCTGCAGAAACCATTGTCTGTTTTCTTATATAATGCTGAGGTACTTTATCTGTATTATTTTTAGAAACTTCAATAAAATATCCAAAAACTTTATTATAACGAACTTTAAGGTTCTTAATACCAGTATTTTTCCGTTCCTGAAGCTCAAGGCAGGCAAGCCAATCTTTACTGTTACGGGCAATATCTCTTAACTCATCAAGTTCTTTTGAAAAATCTTTCTTTATAAAACCACCATCTGAAACCTTTGCAGGCACCTCATCTTTCAGAGCAGTATTTAAATATAGTTCAAGCTTTTTAAAACTTGGAAAATCTTTTGTTAAATCAATTAAACAGTTTGTTTTTTTTATTAATTTCCATAGATTATCAATATGAACAAGACTCTCTCTTAAGGATAGAAAATCTTTTGGAGAGTTACCCGCAAAATTTATTCTATTAATTATTCTCTCCACATCTTTTATTTTTTTGAGTTCGACCTCTACTTCTCTTCTTAAAATTGAATTAGAAACAAGTTCTTCTATGCTTTTTTGCCTTTTTAATATTTCTGATATGTCTGTAAGAGGAGCCAGAACCCATTTTTTCAGTTCTCTACCTCCCATTGAGGTACAGGTAAAATTAATTACATCAAAAAGGGATTTTCCTGAGTTTAATCCTTCAACAAGCTCAAGATTTTTTTGAGAATTCCAGTCAAGTCTTAAATTATTTAAAGCATCATAATAATCAATTTTTTCCGTATTTAACTTAATTAATTTCTGAGTTGTTTTAATATAAAAAAATAAATTATTAATGGCAGTTTTTAAGCTTTTTGAAATTTTTTTATCTTTTTTTAAAAAATCTTCTTTTATTTCTCCTTCTTCTTTTTGGGTAATATAAAAAAATCTTTTAATTATTTTAAAAACTCTTATAGGGAGATTGTCCTTTATAATAAGGATTTCAGCCGGTTTTATTTTAAAGATTTCTGATAAAAAATCATCACATTTTAATGAGGTAGCTCTAATTTCACCAGTAGAAATATCACAATAACAAATAAAATAAATTTCATTTTTATAAAAAATACTCAAAAAATAATTATTTGCATTAGTTTCAAGAGCCTCTTCATCAATTAATGTACCTGGAGTTACTGTTCTTACAGCCTCTCTTTTTACTATCTCTTTACCACCAGCCGGAGTTGTCTGCTCACAAATTGTTACTTTATATCCTTTTTTTATAAGTTTATTTATATAGGACTGGCTACTATGATAGGGAACACCTGCCATTGGAACAGGTTTTTCTGATTTCTTATCCCTGCTTGTAAGAGTTATTTCAAGTTCTCTGGAGGCTATCCGGGCATCTTCAAAAAACATTTCATAAAAATCACCAAGTCTGAAAAAAACAATAGAATCCTGATGATTATTTTTAATTTCCATATACTGTTGCATAACCGGTGTTAATTTCATATTAACTATAAAACCTCTTCAAAATAATCATTATACTTCTGCAAATTTAATTTTTCCAGAAGCGGAGATTCTCCATCATATTCACCTTTTATTGTAACCTCATTTAAAACACATAATAAACCATATGAAATGTATTCTGCAATATTTTCTTTATAGTTAATTAAAAATTCCCTGTCATATTCAGAATAAATATTTCCTAATTCCAGGGCTCCAGTAATTGAATTTGTAAATATTGAAATAGACCAGTCAGAAGCTCTTGGAGGTAGAACCCCTACTTTTTTCTTATCTTTTTTATTTAAAAAATAAGAAACCCATCTTAGAATTTCATTTGAAATATAGAGATTATCTCCCCCAACACCCTCGGGACCATTCTGCCGTCGATACAGTTCATATTTACATTTTTCTCTATCAAAAAAAGAGGTGTTTAATTCATCAAAATCTAACTCTTCTGATTGAACAGAAGGAATTTCCGAATATTTCCAGTTAATCATTGCATTTCTTCGTCCAATAAATCGTCCATTAATTCTATGGCCAGTAAAATATGTTGAAGCATCATTAACCATCCACATTTCGTTTGGATAAATACCCGAAGCTATATTCCAGAAAGAATAAATAGGCATATTTTTTAATTTATCAAAATTATCCCGATTATTTAATATTTCTTTAAATTCATAATAAGAGGGGGCAAAAAAAGAATGCATTCCCGAGTATTTCTGACTTTCAACATAATTAATGTGTAAACTAAGAGTTATATGTGGTTTTTGGCTGTTAATATAACTTAAACGACCTTTTTTAATACTATCTTCTGAGGGCTCATCAATATTATGCGGAGAGTCAAACATTCTATAATATTTATTAATATTATCCTCATCAGCATTTTCCCTTTTATTATAAGAAACTCCCCTTGATAAAAAAACCCTGAAGTTATAATTTTCTATTGAATCCAGCTCAACACCGTGCTCACTTAAAAAAAAAAGCGCTTTTTTCAAACCCTCTTTTGTGTTTAAATCATTAATATTTTTTTTTACAAGCAGGGATAAGTCATAAACATATTCATGTTCCTTCATTCCTTTATAATAAGCACCATAATTATAAAAAGAGTTAAAGGTTTTATTTTCAAAACTCCACTGATCGCCACCATACCGGTTTCCATATTCAGGTTTTCCTCCATGCCCGGGATCCAGACAGATAACGATTTCATCTGAGGAAACAATTTCTTCAGGTGTTTTTTCTTTATTGTTTTTATCATCAATACTCAGCTTAGAGAAAATAAAAATGATAATTGAAAAAATAAAAAGACAAAGAATTAATTTTAAGATTTTATTTAACATTTAAAATATCTCCAAATAATGTCCAGTGTGTTCCTTCTTTTATTTTAACATCAACTATCTTTCCCAGCAGAGATTCATCTAAAGGAACAAGAACTATTTTATTAGAGGGGGTCCTTCCCTGCATCATCATCTTTTTTTTATCCATTCCTTCTATTAATATTTTGTAAGTTTTACCAGTAAGTTTTTTATTCACTTTTAGAGAAATTTCATTTTGAAGATTGATTAACTCTCTTATTCTTTTTTTCTTTATATCCTCATCTATTTTATCAGAATAACCCGCTGCCTTAGTTCCTGAACGTTCTGAATAAATAAAAGTATGCGCACTATCAAATTCGATATCTGAAAGCAGAGAAAGAGTCTGTTCAAAGTCTTTTCTTGTTTCGCCGGGAAACCCGATTATAATATCTGTGGTTATACTTACATCAGGTATTTTTTTTCTTATGTAAGCAACCTTTTCCCTATATTCTTTAATATTATAACCCCTGTTCATCTTTTTAAGAATTCTATCGGAGCCTGATTGAACCGGAAGATGTATATGCGGACAGAGATTTTTCCCATTACTGATTGCTTCCGTAATACCAAAATCAAAATCTTTTGGATGAGAAGTTACAAATCTTATTCTGGGGATTAAATCCATTTTATCCAGCTCAGTCAGCAAAAGCGAAAATTTCATATGCTGTTTTGAATTTTTACCATAAGAATTAACGTTCTGACCAAGAAGGGTAACATCTTTTATTCCAATTGACTGTAAATACTTAAACTCCTCTTTAATTATTTCAATATTTTTGCTTACCTCTCTACCCCGGACATAAGGAACAATACAGTAAGAACAAAAATTATTACACCCTTTCATTATTGCCAGCCATGCCTTGTAAGGGTTTTCAGGTATTATTTTATCACCGTATCCAATATAATCTTTTTCTTCAAAAGAGCCAATATAAGCTCTGCCCATTTTAACTTTTTTAAGCACTTCAGGAATTTTATTTATTTCCTGAGGCCCCAGAATAAAATCAATATGCTGAACTTTTTCAAGCACTTTTTTCTTATCTTTTTGAACAAGACAACCTATAAGACCAATTATAAGTCCAGGCTTTTTGTATTTATATTTTCTAAGATAACTTGCCCTTCCATATATACGCTTTTCTGCACTTTCTCTCACACAACATGTGTTTATTATAATAACGTCGGCTTCATTTATATCTTCGGTAAACCCATAGTTTAAATCAAAAAGATACTTTTTCACAACCTCGCTATCATGTTCATTCATCTGACATCCATACGTTATCACCATTGCTTTTGTTTTCATACTTTAACCGCCTGTTTTAACCCTATTATAATATTGAAGGTACTGATTTGCCAAATCATGTTCCGGCATTATTTCAACTGCTTTTTCTAAAATTTCTATTGCGCTGTCAAGCATAGGCGGATCATTATTAATCTCCCACACCCTGAAATATGCAATTGATAAGCTAACATATGCATCAATATAATGCGGAGAAATATCAATAACTTTTTCAAAACTCTCTATCGCCTGATCAAATCTGTTTGTTCTAGTATAAATATTACCTTTAACCATATGGGCATCGGTATATTCAGGATATAAACGGGTAGCTTCTGATAAAAACTCAAGTGCTTTTTCAAATTCTTCCTGCTGATTATGAATATTACCCATTTTAAAAAGCGCCTCGGCATGTTCGGGATTAATATCAATAACTTCTTCATAAAACTCATATGCCTTATAAAAGTTTCTTTCTTCATAAAATATTTCAGCAAGTGCAAAATAAATATCTGCATCATCTTCTATATACTCTAAGGCTTCATTTAAATAATCTCTGGCATTGTCATTATCACCTAACTCAAAATAATTAAGTCCAAGAATCTTATGAATTTCGCTTCTTTTCTGCTCATCATCAACCTTTGACAATGCCTGAGTTGCCTGTTCAATACTCTGAGAATAATTTTCATTTACATAAAAATTCCATGCCCTCATCTGAAGAGCCTCATATGAGTCAGGATCAAGAACAATCTCAGCTTTATCCCGATATTCCTGGACAAGTTCATTTAAATGATTTTTAAAATAAGGCGGAGCCATTTCATAACTTTGTACAAAACAATCATATGCACCTTGATTATCAAGAAAATATGAGCGAAATTCACCTTTGATATACTGAAAATACCAATTTTCTTTATAGTAACTTTCAAGAATATCTAAAAGATAATTAGTTATAAACTCTGCATTGTAAAGTTTTATTGATAAATCAGAGGTCATTGCAAGATATTCAATTCTATCAACCTTCTGAGCCTCAAATGCTTCCTGAAGAATTTTATCAAACTCTGCTTTCTGTTTAAATAACTCAATATAGGCTCCAAGATCTGTATTTAAAAAATCATCCCCTACAACTCTAAAAACTGTTTCTAAAAAATCATAATCCCCAATAAAAGCACCAGTAGAAATAAGATAAAAAATTCCTTCTGGCGTAGGATTAGTATAAAAAGACTTTTTGAAAAAAGAATAGGAAAGAGATTCATTTCTGAAAAGGTTTAATTTTCCCAGGAAAATATATGCTTCGGAAAAATCCGGATTTTTTTCTAAAGCTTTCTGGGCATAAAGTTCAGCAGCCTTGCTATTTAAATTGTATAGATAAGCCTCTGCAAGTTCGAGGTATTTTCGTGCTGAAGTTGCTATTTGAATAACTTTCTGACCATATGTTTCATATCTTTTTTTAAGGGGCAGTTCTTTTAAAAGAGTTTTTTCTATATCATACTTAAATTCTATTTGAAAATATTCCTGTTGTGTTTGGAGTATTTGATTTCTGAAACTTTTAAACTCAGCATTTTCAGGTTTTAATCTTATGGCTTGGTCAATTGCCTCAAGTGCTTTATTAAATTTTTCATTTTCAAGAAGCCATTCTGAATTAGAAAACCAGTTTTCGGCCTCAAGTTTTTTTTGAAACTCATCGGCCGGAATAAGAATATTTATGAAAATAAAAATGAGAAAAAAAAATTTTAACATGTTTTTATATTATTAAAAAAAGCCGTTTTTTTCAAGTTTTAAGGTAATCGGCAAACTTTAATCGATTTTTATAATTTTTAAGTTTTCCCAACGCTTTAACCTCTATCTGCCTGACTCTTTCTCTTGTTACTCCAAGCACTGCTCCAATATCTTCTAATGTTTTAGGCTCACCATCTTCGAGACCAAATCTCAATATAATAACTTGCTGTTCCTGACCGGTTAACTCTTTAAGTACTTTCTGTATTTCTTCCCGTAGTATTTTATCAAGAACTTTATCATCTGGTTTTTCAAATTTATTATCCTCAAGAAAATCCCCGAAAACGCTATCATCATCTGTTTTAACTGGAACATCAAGAGAGAGAGGTTCATGAATAAAACATAAAATATCCTTTAATTTTTTTTCAGGAACTTCTATTTCTTCCGCAATTTCAGAAACTTTTATATCTTTCTGCCCTTTATCGGTTCGACTGCGAACAGCCTTTTTATACTTATTAATAATATCAATAATATGAATTGGGAGTCTGATAGTTTTAGACTGTTCCGCAATTGCCCTTATAATTGATTGTTTAATCCACCATGTAGCATAAGTTGAAAATCTGAAACCAAGCTTAAAATCGAATTTTTCAATTGATTTTATTAGACCTATATTCCCCTCCTGAATCAAGTCAAGAAACAATAATCCACGGTTTGTATATTTCTTTGCAATGCTAACCACAAGCCTAAGATTAGCTTTAATAAGCATTTTTCGTGCCCGTTCATCGCCTTCACGTATTTTTCTTGCAAGTTCAACTTCTTCATCGCTTGTTAATAAACCGGTTTGATTGAGTTTTTTTAAATAATTATGAACAGTATCCTCAGAAAATTCATTTCCTGAAACATTAGAAATAATTTCTGATAAGCTGTCTTTTTTATTTTTTTTTCTTTTCTTAATCTTTTTTTTCTGATTATTAATTTTCTTTTTGTTCATAAAATACCTTTTAAAAAATAACTTTTTTATTTATCGGTATAATCCACCGCCTGGTTAAAAAAACCCATTTTTTTAAATTTTTTTATTCTATTCTGTATGATATTTTCTTCATCCATTTTTTTTATTATTATATCATATAATTTTTGTTTCAGAAATTTATATGTTTTTGTAGAGTTTTCTAACTTCAATCCTTCAAGCGGCTCTTTTATAATTTCATCAATAACGTGAATTTTCTTTAAATCATGTGAAGTTAACTTTAAATTTCTTGCTGCCTCTTTTGAATATTTCGGGTCTCGCCAAAGTATCGAAGCACATCCTTCAGGAGAAATAACCGAATAAACAGCATTTTCAAGCATAAAAATATAATCCCCCACGCCAATAGCAAGGGCTCCGCCGCTTCCACCTTCTCCAACAACACAAACAATAACGGGGACATCGAGTTTAAAAAAAAGTTTTAAATTCTGGGCAATTGCAACCGCCTGACCACGCTCTTCTGCTTCAATACCTGGATAGGCTCCTGGTGTATCTATAAAGGTAACAACAGGAACTTTAAATTTATCTGCAAGATTTAAAATTCTCTTACACTTTCTGTAACCTTCCGGATGAGCCATACCAAAATTTCTATAAATCTTATCTTCTGTTCCCCTGCCCTTTTCATTTGCAAGAATACAAACCGGTAATTTTTTTAATTTGGCAAATCCGGCAATAATTGCAGGATCGTCCCCAAAAAGTCTGTCACCATAAAACTCTGTGAAATCTTTAAAAATATTTTCAATAAAATCTTTGGAATGAGGTCTATCAGGGTGTCTTGCAAGATACACTCTGTCCCAGGATGAAAGATTTGCCAGAATAGATTTTTTTCTTTCGACAAGGGCGGTAACAGCATCTTTTAAATTGACCTTTTCGCGTTTTTGAAATTTTTTTAATTTAATAATTTCATCATCAATTTCTTTTATTTTTAAAAATTTTTCTACTGATTCCATAAAAATCCCAATAATTTTTTTAATGTTTTTCTAATTTCTTTTCTGTGAATAACCATATCAACCATACCGCATTCTTTTAGAAATTCTGCGCGCTGAAAATTATCCGGCAACTTCTGCTTAATTGTCTGTTCTATAACTCTAGGTCCTGCAAATCCAATTAATGCACCCTTTTCAGCAATAATTACATCCCCAAGCATTGAAAAGCTGGCAGAAACTCCTCCAGTAGTAGGGTGAGTTAAAACCGAAATATAGGGAATGTTTTTATCCTCAAGCAAAGATAAGGCGGCAGAAGTTTTAGCCATCTGCATAAGAGATATTATTCCCTCCTGCATCCTAGCACCGCCAGAAGCACTAACTACAATAATTGGTTTGTTTTTTTCCACAGAATCCATACATAAAAGGTAAAATTTTTCACCCACGGCACTTCCCATACTGCCACCGAAAAACCTAAAATCCATAACAGCTAAATTAACATCTTTTCTGTTAATTTTAGCCTCACAAGCAACAAAAGCAGAATTTCTAGAAGTTTTTTCAATATTTTTCTTTATAGCTTCTGAATATTTCTTTCCTTTTATATTAAACTTTAAAAAATCCCGGCTCGAAATATCTTTATATAATTCCTTATATTTACCACCATCTGCCAGACTTTTAATTCGTTCTTCCGGCGGAATGTATCCATGAAAGTCACATTTAGGGCATACATGTAAATTCGAATTATAATAACTTCGAAAAATACCCTGTCCACATTTTTTACATTTTATCCATAAATTCGATATATTTAGATGTTCAGAAAACCAGCTCATGAAATTTATTTTATTATATCAACTCCAAAAAATCAAATTTTTATCATTAATTCTAAATAAAATTTAAAAACCAGGATCTTCTATATGCAATTAAAGATAATATCACTGGGAATATTAAGTCAGAATTTACTAAACTCCATTAATATGATAAACTATTTTTATGAATTTATACAAATTTAGATTTAAAATCATTTCTATAGATTTAAAAATAATAAAGCTTCTGCGAAAAAGATTTTTTATTGTAAAAAAAATTCAAAAACTAAAGCAGAAAGAAAACAAAACAATTTACAGGCGAAAATATGAAGATTTTTTATTAAAAAAATATGCTCCTGAATCTACATTTTTTCAAAAATATATTAAAACAGTTTTTAAAACAATATTTAACTGCTCAAAAAAAATTCAAAAAGAATTATCCTCAAGCGAAGAAAAATAACCATATGGACTGGTAATACCAAATCGTTTAAGCTCATTACGCGTTTTTAAAAAAGAAGACATAATAACTTCAAATTTTTCTGGTTCTTTTCTATGCTCTTCATCAGAACGTTGAAAATGAACTTTCATAACAACTCCGATAATATCCTCTAAATCACTTTCTTCCTCCAACTCAAAAATTTTTTCACTTTCATTAAACTCAACACCCAGATATTTAAAATTAATATCCTGTATATTCTGATAACTGCGTGTCCTTCCCGCAAAAGTTCGTTCAACCACTCTATCTGAAGGCAAAAAACTATAGGTAACTGTTGATACATCAGAATCATAAAGCAATTCGGAGTCAGAGGGAACTTCTGTATAAATCTGGAGTTCTATTTCATTATCACCGGCTTTTATAACTTTATGCGCTCCCATAACGTCCATAAAAAATCTTTCAGTAATAAATCTGGCTTCCTGCTGCAAATGCTGTTTTATACCTTTATAATGCTGGCGTCTCATAGCCCCAATAAAAAAATTATATAAAATAAGCAGAAGCAACCCGCCAATAGCCAGCACTATCATTAACTCTATAAGTGTAATCCCTTTTTTATTTTTAAACATAAATTCCCCCTAAAAATATATGTACGGTCTTGTGTTTGAAATAAACGTCGGATAATTAAACTGTCTGTATTTTTCTTCAGATTTAACTACTTCAAACCATCTTATTGACACAATAACTTTTTTAAGTCTGTTATCTATAACTTCTTCTATATAAACCTTTTTTTCAAATCTGTCATGATACTCCTCTGGAATTTCATACATATCAAACCATTTACTATCTGATGTGATTTGCTCCCAGGAACTGGATATATTCAATGCCTCGCTATCATTTTCTATAACATAATATTCCCCTGTTTTAATTCTATCTATTTCACCCTTGGCAATCATTGTTGCTATAGTTACATAAGAAGCTTTATCAAGCTGAACTGTTCCCTGGGAAAAAAGATAATAAATTCCTGTAATTCCCATAAAAAAAATTACTATTGCAATCATTATTTCTGCCAATGAAAATGCTTTTTTATTCATAATCCCCCCTTATCTATCTTCCATATTATTTAAAATAATAAACGATGATGGAATAGGCGAAAGAGAAACAACATAACTTTTATCACCATCCACTGTAAAGTCTGAAGAAGCTAAAGTTGTATCATAAGTTAATCCTCCCTCAAACTGCTTCGCCCCATTCAGGTTTTTTATTGTAATATTACCATTAATATCCATATTGCTATTAAAATTATTTTCAGAATAAAAACCTGTTCCTTCTTTTTTCGAATTATCATTCGTAATTGTGTTGAATCCGACAAGAGACAAGACATTAATTTGTTTAAAAAACTCGCCGCTTTCATAGCTTAACTTTCCATCTGGTTCTAAAGAAGAATTAACTTCAATATTTTTTTCTGCAACAATCATACCGGGAGTTTTAAAATAATTCCCAGTTTCAACTGTTGCATTATCTGTTGCAACAACTCCCTCAAGATACATGTTCTTTGAGCCGGGGGCTAAAAATGTATCCCATCTATCACTTGGAAAATCCTCTACATATCTGGTTGCTGTCTTTTTATAATCTGAAAAATTACCTTTTAAATTTAAATCAACAGAAGTCTGTTCGCCTTGCCAGACAGCACTTGAATTAAAATTTGAATCCTGTGTTTTATAATCCTTTAACACAGCTTCTTCCCACACATCAACTTTCCACGTATCACCAGGTGTCCAGTCATTTGCATTCATGTGTATTTGACAGGGTATAGGAATCTTATATTTCGGCACTTCATCACATTCAGGTGTACCTGGTTTTTGAGGATTCCATCCCATAATAGGCTCAGAATTTGTCCATTTTTCATTATATACAGTATATCTTTTCTGAATATTACCATACGTATCAACATTACTGTACTCTACATTTCTACCAAAAAAATGTGTATATGGATTACCATTTTTATACCCCGTATTAAAAGTAAACCACCCTTCATTCTGCAATTTTGAAGGAAAATCCACAGTTTCCGTACCGCCATTGCAATCCATCATATGTTCCTGCTCATAATCTGAAGGAAAAGGGTCGCTGCCGTCAACAACAGCAGAATTTCTATTTTGACCAGTTAGGCTACTTTCATAAGGTTCATTGTTTTCTACATCAGCCGCCTGCGAAATCTGAGTCCTACCATCATCGCTACCACCCGGAATAAGTGATTGTTCACTGTTCATATTCTGATGAAGAGCCCAGTTACTTAAATCATATTCGCCTTTAGTATTATAATGTTTATGAAGGTCAATAACAGCCTCACCCCCAATTGATATACCAGCAGAATCTTCTGCGTTAACAAAAAAATGATTAGAATGATTAAAAGAATTGCTATCTGATCTTCCAACCATAAATGTATATTCATTTCCAACTGGTCTTGTGTCAACTACTTTATAATCCCAGCTTGTTCTTATTCTACGATTAACAGAATTGACATCTGCCTCAACTACTATATTTAAAGTTCCTAATATATCACCTGTAGAATTAAACTGATTAATGTTTGTACATTCTGCAAAATAGTCAACTTTAAAACTTACCGGATTGGTTGTTGCATCACCCTCTAAATTATCAAAATCATCATAAAAATTATCATATTTTCCAATATCCCCAAGACTTAACTGACCTCCATCAATAAAAGTATCTCTAAGCTCATTGTTCATTTTAGCCCTGGATTCTGCCAGTATTTCATGCATTACTGCTTCAGCAATAAACTGCGCCCTCATCATATCTGACATAAAATAAGCCTGTCTGAATTCAGATTGAGTAATACGATTAAACATATACCCAAGCATGGCAAGCACAAGAAGCAAAAATAATACAAGAGGCAGAAAAATTCCTCTTTTTTTAAAAAACATAAAAAACCTCCCCCCAACAACGTTTTATATAATAAGCATACAATCACCAAAAGAAAAGAATCTGAACTTTTCTTTTACAGCATATTTATATGCTTCCATAACAAAATCATATCCGGCAAAAGCACAAATCATCATAAGCAGAGATGATTCTGGGAGATGAAAATTCGTAAGTAGCGCGTCTGTGATTTTAAATTTAAAGCCCGGATAAATAAATATATTTGTTTTATCTTCCCCTTCTTTAATTATACCATATTTTTTAATATTTGTTTCAAGGGTTCTTACAGTTGTTGTACCAACCGCAAGAACTTTACCATTATTATGCTTTTTATGATTATGTAATTTATGTACAGTTTCTTTTGAGATATAGTATTCTTCAGTATGTAATTTATTATCTGATACTTTTTTTTCTTTTAAAGGCTTAAAAGTTCCTAGTCCTATTCCAAGGTTTATAAATGTTTTTTGAATATTTTTATTTGAAAGTTTTTCAAAAATTTCATTATCAAAATGAAGCCCGGCTGTAGGAGCCGCACTTGAATTTACCCTGGAAGAAAAAACTGTCTGATATCTTTCTGCATTTTGAAGTTCTTCTTTAATATACGGCGGAAGTGGTATTTTACCAAACTTATTTATATCTTCTATTTTTATTTCAGGAGTAAATTTAATAAGTTTTACACCATCTTCGAGTTGTTCAAGCACTTTAATTTTATAATCTTTATTTAAAAAAGCTTCTTGTCCAACTTTTAATTTTTTGCCGGGCTTTGCAAGAACTTCCCAGCCTCTTTTATTTTTTTTAAGTAAAAAAATTTCGATTCTTGCGCCAGTTTCTTTTTTTACGAATAATCTGGCCTTTAAAACACGTGTATTATTGAAAACCATTAAATATTCTGGACTTATTATATCGGGTAAATTTTTAAAGGAAGTTTCAAAAAAAGTTTTTTTATTTTTATCCAACACCAGCATACGCGAACTTTTTCTATCGCCAAGAGGTTTCTGGGCAATTAATTCCTGCGGTAAATAATAATCAAAATCATTCAGATAATAATCTTTTTTCAGCACTGACTATAACCTTCCCTCTTTTTTTTTCATATTTAAAATCAAGTTTATCACATAATTTTTTAACAAGATAAATACCAAAACCATTTTCCCTGAGTTCATCTTTACTGAAAATCTCTTCCGGCTGTTTAAAAAAAATATCCTCATATATGAAAAAAAGTTTTATTAATTCTTTTTCTTTCTGCAGCCTTATAAGAAAAGAGTTTGATCCTGTTGCATGTTTTATGATATTAGCCGCAAGCTCCACAGCAGCCAGTTTTAAATCATTTTCAATTAAAGCATTATTAAATTTTATATGTTCAAAAAAAAATTTTATAAAATCTCTTATTTTTTTCAAAGCTGAAGGCTCTGCTTTAAGTTTAATTTCTTTTTGCATTTTTAAAACCAGGAAAAACAAAAATTAAAAAAGGAACTAATAATAAAATTATTATTACTTTATTAAAATAAATTTCAAAATTATTCTGGAAATTATCAGTTAAAAAAATAACTCTCCACTCCGGAATATTCCTAAGCCTTAATCTGGTAAGGTCATGGCTGTATATACTTAGATTATTATTTGATGAAATTTTATCTAATATATCAATATCAATTTTTAATCCCTGAAATGAATTTTGCTCAGAATCATAAATTATTTCAAAATTATTGTTTGTTACAAAAATTCTGGAAAGCCAGGAGAGTTCTGGAAAATTAATTTTATGCTGAAATATATAGGCAACATCAATCTCAGCCGCTATCATACCATTTATTTCAAAATCCTCATCTCTCATTAAAACTGCCATAGTAATACTAGGGCTTTTAGCTTTACCAATAAAATTCACATCTGATATAAAGCCGCTGTGATTCCCTTTAACAATATCTGCAAACCATATATGGCTACTTCTATCAAGATATATATCGGGAAATTGTGTTATATTTGCTGACTGTTCCCCATACTTATCTATAATATATAAAGCCTTAATTTCACGGTGTTTTTGAATTAATGTGGTAAGTATTTCTTCCATTTGTTCAACATTAAAATCTCTGAATTGAGGAAAACTCGTAACTGTACCGAGAAGTTCCCTGGTATTAGTAATTTCATTTCTTGTTTTTCTGGCAATAATATTTAAGTTAGTTTCGATATTTTCTCTATTTTTTTCTTTAATATTTTTATCAAAAAGAAAAGAAAGTATAATCGAGAGAATAATAAATAATATTATTAAAATTTTTTTCTTCATTTAATTTTTCCATACTCCTCGACAAGTCTAATTATTATTTTTGCAAGCTTGTCTGGATTATGTCTGAAATAGTCCCCCTGCATAAGAATATTTTCAGATACTGGTATTATATTCATTTTACGTAGTTCCTGTAAATCGCATTCAACCGGATAAGAACTTTCAAGCTTATATTTCTGAAGTAAATTATAACTCATTTCACCTTTATTAACAACCGCATAATTTATAACTCCGGGTATATATTTATCCATAACCTTTATATGATCAGTTACTGAAAAATTATCTGTTTCACCAGGTTGTGTCATAATATTTGATACATAAACTTTAATTGCATTACTTTTTTTAATAGCCTCCCTGATCCCCGGAAATAACAAATTAGGAATAATTGAAGTATAAAGAGAACCCGGACCCATAACAATAACATCTGCCTTGTTGATTGCCTTAACCGCCTCATAATTAGCCTTTATGTTTTCAGGTTCAAAAAACATCTCAGAAATATTTGCCGATTTATTTCTTTGAGAAATATTTGATTCCCCTTTTAAAATTTCACCATTATGAAGTTTTGCTCCGATATTTATACTTGATAATGCTGCTGGTATAATTTTGCCTTTAACTGCAAGAATATCACAGGCGGTTTTAACCGCCTTGTCAAAATCTCCATTATTAAGTTTTGCAAGTGCAACAAGAAATAAATTTCCAAAAGAGTGTCCTGATAGTTCTCCTTCGGTTTTAAATCTGTATGAAAAAAGTCTTGATAAAAGATTTTCTTCTTTAGAAAGCGCAACTATACAGTTTCTTAAATCACCAGGAGCAATAATATCCATTTCTTTTCTAAGTTTTCCAGAGCTACCTCCATCGTCAGCAACTGTCACAATAGCACTTATATTTGAATGGTCATAAGCTGCAAAATTTTTTATTCCTCTTAATATTGTCGATAGACCGGTTCCTCCTCCAATTAATACAACAGATGGTTTTTTTTTAAAATTTTTGTTTTGCTCCTTATCTCTTTTTAAAAATTTTTTAAATTTTTTTATATAAAACCAGATTACAAATAATGAAATTATCAAATAAAGAATTCCGGTCCAGAAAATAATAACAATATCAGAAATGAAAAATATACTAAAAAGAAAAATCGAAAGGAAAAATCCGTTTGCAAAAACAAGAAGTAGAACTATAAAAAAATTTTTCTTTCTCTTAAATTCGTCCATCATCACGTAGTTGTCTTAACGCCTCCTCAGCTTTATCTCTAAGCTCAAAAACTCCATAATCATTAATTACCTGCTCATAGTGTTTTTTTGCCTCAGTGTAATTTCTAAAATATCTATTGTAAATTTCGGCAATATTAAAACGCGCCTCGGCAGAATAATCGCTTTCGTATTTTTCTGCAAGAATTTTATATTCCTCAACTGCTCTTTCATAATCTCTGTAATGATTTTCATAAATATAACCTTTATAAAGTAAAGCCTTATAATAACCTTCTGTATAATCAAAATCATTTATAAATATTTCAATTTCATCAAGCGCCCTACTGTAATCATTAAGATTTTCAAAATATATTTGAATAATGCTGAGCTTAATTTCCGCCCTTTCTTCAAAATCAATTATTATATCATAATATTCTTCGTACTGATTTACGGCCATTTCATATTCATTCAACTCTAAATAGCTTTCAGCAGCTTTTTCAACAGCAGAGGAATTTTCATAATTATAATTGATTGCCTCCAAATAATTATCAACAGCACTTTCGTAATCTGCCAGATTCTCAAAATAAACATCTCCTTTTTTTTCATAAAGTACTGAAAGCAGCATATGGTCAGAAGTTTGATTTATTTCTTTTTCTATTTCATCAATGTCGTCCGAAATATCCGCAAACCTATCCACTTCATCATATGACGGCCGTCTATCAAGAACTGTAAGCTCTTCTAAGTCCCTTTCAACCCTGCCAGTTTTTATTTGTTCAACTCTCTGTTCTATCTTTGGCATGTATATATCATCTTCCGGAAAATACCTGACAAATTTCTGAAACTCAGAATAAGCTTGATTAAGTTTATTCATAGCAATATTTAAAATTCCTATTTTATACTGGGCCTCGCTGGCCTTGTTATGGGACGGATTTTTTAAAATAAAGTTTCTATAATTTTTAACAGCCTCTTCATATCTTTGAATCCCCTCATAAATCTCGGCTGCCTGAAAAAAATATTCAGAATTTTTATTTTGAGCAATGTAAATTGCCGCCTCTGCAGCTTTCTGAAAATTTTCATCTTCATAAGCTTTATTAAAGTCTTCCTGGGTATATTTCTCTTCTTTTTCCTCTATATCTTTTTTAAATTCTTCTTCCTCTTTTTCTTTCTTTTCTTCTATCATCTCATTAAATTTATCAACAATTTCTTTTACTTCAGATAAATCATCAACTTTTTCGGTAATCTCATCATTATGATTTATTGTACCGGCTAAATAAGCGTAATTTTTTAAAAGATATAAATTATCAGGATTTTTTTGAATTTTTATTTTTATTTCATGTAATTTACTTTTAGTAGAAATTTCCTGTTCTTTCTGAGACAAGTCCTGATTTGTAATATTCTCTATCACATAAACAAAATCAAGCGCCTCTCCATATAAATTAAGATACATCGCTTTATCAATTAAAGTATAGGCAATTGTATAATTATCTAAAATAACATTATTAAACCTGTTTTTTAACTCTATATATTCCATATATGTTTCATAAACTTCTTTATATTTTTCCTGAATATTATTTGAAGCTATATTGTAAAAGTGTTCAAAAAGTATGTAATCCTGTTTATTCTTATAATGGTTTAATATTTTAATAAATAACTCTTCATTAATTGTGGAAATTTTTTCAAGTTTTTTTGTATTGCCATTTTGAAGGTATATATCACATAAATATGTCTGAAGAAATTCACTTTGTTTATTATAATTGAAAATTTCTTCAACACCCTCTTTTGAAAACTCGCTTAAAGAAAGTTCTTTCAATAAATTTGAAGACAGTGGAGAAAAAGTTTCAAAAAGAGAGAGTGTTTTTTCATACGGGTGGTTTTCAATACTGTAACTTAAAATAATTTCTTTATCAAAATCCCGGACAAATTCCCTGTCAAAACGGTTTAATCCAAGAATTAAGACATTTTCAAGTCCGGTCATATCCTCAACTTCATGTAAAGCTTCTCTGCAGGTATGATAAACTTCATAGCTGTCGCTGAATTCATTTATAAAAATTCCATAATCCTCAGATATTTTTTTAAACAACTGATTGTTTTTATAAAATTCAAATATCTCATCTGTTTTATCTAATTCATTAAACTCCTTATATTTCTCACTAGAACGATTTAGCTTTTTAAAAAAATTTGCTTTTACAATTTTTTCATCTGAAAAAATTTCATTTTCCATAACAAAAGAATCTACATAATCAGGTTCCTGCTCTGCAATAATTTTAAGACTGCTTAAGTCAATATCATCAATTTGAATTGCAAGAGAAACTCTTCTTTTTATTAATTCGGTGTATTCAAAGTTTTCATCAAATTCTCTATAAAAATTATCTATTACCTGAAGACTTTCCTCTATATAATCTTTTTCATATAAAAAAGAAACTATTTCCTGATAAAAATCAGTAGCCCTGTCTAAATTCTCCTCATCTTTTCTAACGCTTTTTTTTATCATTTCATAAAAGTAATTTAAAATATTATCTAAATCTTTAAAACGTTTATAGGCCGTTTCAGCCATCCCAACAATTCCAATTGAACGCATAGTATTATTTTCTATCTCATACGAATCATTTATCAGTTCTTCATAAAAACTTCTTTTTTCCTCAAAAGTTGAATATTTATTAAAAAGTTCTATATATCTACTTAAAATCGGAATTATTTCATTCTTTATTTCATCTATTGATTTTTCCTCTCCTTCAGCGTCATTTTTAACCTCAGTTTTTTCAGTTTCTTCTGAAACTTCTTCTTCATCTTTTTTAGCTTCACTTTTTATTTTTCTTAAATAATTGTTAAATTTTTCCGAAAGTTTATTCATCTCTTTTAATGAAGAAATTTCATTTAATTTCTGATAAGCTTTGTTAAAAATTTCTTCATTAGAGGAAAACATATAAAGAAGGTATTCGGCCACGCGGGAAGCTCTTTCAAAATTTTCGATTTCTATATAGGCTTTTATCAGGTTTAAAAAAGTATTTCCAACAAAAATTTTCTGACCATGTTCTTCATAAAGCCTCACAGAAAATTTTTCCATTTTTTCATATTTTTTCTGAATTTTATATATATCAGATATTTTTGATACAGCGGATTCAAAATACTTAGAACCCTGGTCCAAAGCAATATCTTCAAAAATTGAAACAGCTTTTTCATATTGAAAACTGCTGAATAGAATCTCACCCTTTAAATATTTTATCTCTATAGATGAAATATCACTTTTATTAATAATATTCAAAGCCTTTTCATAATTATTATAATAATAAAATAAAATTCTTGCCCTGTAATATATTTTTTTTTCTTCAGAAAGAAACTCTGTTAAATAAAATGATTTTTCAAAATAATGCTTTTCAAGCAGTTCTTCTATTCTTCTTAACCAGTATTCTTTAGAATGATTAAGTTTAAGTCGGTTAATTGATGCCGTAACCCTGTTTTCAAGCTCTTCTTCAAGCTCAAAAATCGAATCCAGCCTTGAATAATAATATAAAGCCTTTTCAAAGTCCTTTTCACGCTCAAAAGCTACTGCAAGTGCAAGCTCTTTATAATAAAAATCTTTTTCTACCTCAAGCCTTTCCAGTGATTCTAAAGATTCTGAATTATTAAAGTAATAATTAGAAAAAAGAAAAAAAACTTTAAAAAAATTACTTTCAAAACTTTTGAAATTAATCCCATTTTCCCTGTTATTATAAAAAAAATCCAGGTACCATAAGAACTCATCCCTGAAAGGAAAGTTAAAATCTTTTGCCATTTCAGAAGCTTTATCTGTTTTAGAAAATTCAAAAGCCATTAAAAACGAATATTTCTGGGCAGCAGTTGAAGTGAAATCATCATCATAAAGCTTCAGGTATTTCTTTAATTCAAGGCGATACTTATTAGATTCCATAATATTCATTCCAGAAGAATAGTAAAATGGAATTGTTGTAAAGTATGAAAAATTAAAATTTTCCGGAAAATCTTTAAGCGTATTTTTTAATAAAAGTTCAAGTTTTTCAAAATTAAAATAATTTTCTGACTGAAGCTTGATTATTTCGCGTAGAAGTTCAGGATATTTATATGCAGTATAATTATCTCTCATATATTCAAGGTATTCAGAGCGGTTTTTTTTAAAATATTTATTAATTTTAAAGTCCAGAAGAACTTGTTCTACCGTAAGTTTTTCATCGAAATTTTTAACTAAATTCATATATCTACGTGCACTTTCAAAATCGTTTTTTTCTATATAAATATTTATAATTTTATTATATTCTGATGAAAATAAGGATGTTGAAAAAATAAAAACGAAAATCAGTAAATAATAAACTTTATTTAATTCTTTCATATATTTCTCTATACTCACGAGCCTTTTTTTCATTTCCTTTTTCTTCCATTAACTCAGCATATAAAAAATAAGGTTCTGAAAGATTAGGATTATCTTTAATTATTTCATCAAGCTCTTCTGAGGCCAGCTGAAAAAGTTCATATTCTAAAGCTGTTTTAATAATTTTAAAACGTAAATTTAATCTAACATTTTTTTCCAGCAGAACTTCAATTAATTCTGTTTTTCTTTCTAACTGGAGTTTATCAAAATGAAGATTAAAAATCATGGTCAGTTTAACTTCATCATAAATATCAAAAGGAGTTTCTTCCCATAGTCTATTTGTTAAATACTCATTTTCACCCTTTATTCCTTCACTGAATAATGCTTCATTAATAGAATCGGCTTTATATTCATTTAATAAAACAGCTGTTTTAAGATAATCATATTTATTTTCATTTTCTCTTAAGGAGTTAATAGTATAATGATAATAATAAGCATAAGGATTGAGGGGGTCACTGTATTTTAAGAAGTTAAGATGTTTTTTAGCTTTTTCAAAATTTTGCTTTCTCATATTAATTATAGCAAGATGAAGATGAATTAATTTATTATGGCTGAAATTTAAAGATTTTTCAAAAACTTTATCTGCTTCTTCAAACTTTTCCTGAAGATAGAGGGAATAACCATACCAGTAAAACGCCTCCCCATCGCTATTGTCAAACTCTATTGATTTTTGAAGTAATTTTTGTGCCTTCTCGGGATTATTTCGCTGGGTTATATTCATATGTCCCGCTTTATGATATACAGAGGCCGCCGCTTTTAAATATCCTTTATAAAAACCTTTTACTGTTACGCCTAAAGTTAGAATAATAAAAAAAATGGCCAGTATTTTATTTTTTTCAATTAAATTTTTATTAATTTTATCCTCTTTTCTAAACTGCCATTGTATAGCCATCATAACGAGCATCGCAGTTAAATATGGGGCGGCTCGATGAAAAGGAAAATTAAACACAGCCTCTACCCCTACACAGACAAGAGAGGCATTCAGCCCAAGATTAAAATAAAAAGTTTTATCTTTTTTAAGAAGTCGAGTACCGTTATAAAAAGAAACAATAAAAAACATACAGAATATCACAAAACCTAAAAGACCCTGCTCAGAAAGCGTCTGAACAAAATCATTATGGGCATGCCTGAAATCCACGGCAGAATCAGCAAGCCAGTGTTCCCATGGAGGTTTACCGGTTTCCGCCGAAAAATCCTCAAAATATTTATTCTGATAATCAGAATAAAAAACCTTAAAAGAATGAAGTCCCTGCCCAATTATCGGCTTATCCTTCCAGGCTTCAAGAGATACTCGCCACATTAGAATTCTCTGAAGGGCAGTGCTTGAAGATGTGAACCTTTCAAGAACTGTCTCGCTCATTTCCAGCATAGGTTCACGAGTATTTTTTACAGTAAAGAGTAAAATTGCAATTATAATAAGAGAAGCGAAAATATAGGCAAAATATTTTAAGATTTTAAAAAATATTTCTTTTTTATATATAAAAATAACACCTGTAATATAAAGAAAAGCAAAAACAGCGCCTAACCAGGCCCCTCTTGTCCTGGTAAATAAAATAACTATCGACATTAAAATAAAACTAATACCAGAGAGTTTACCCTTCCAGCTTTTTGAATATTGTACAAAATACATAAAGGCAATTGGAAAAGGAAGCACTAAATAATCGGCAAGAAAATTTGGATTTCCAAAAGTAGAAAAAATCCGTAACCTACCCACGTTGCCCTGAACAAAACCTGGGGGAAAAAAAGGATCAATCCCAAAATATTGAAAAATACCATATAATGATACAATCCCCCCAGTTAAAATACCAACAAAGAAAAGGTTTGATAAATTCCTAAAATCCTTAATATTTTCATAAGCCGTCCATACAACTATATAGTAAATAATAACTCTTAGAAAACGGTCAACACTCATGCTTAAATTCGGAGAATTTATCATTGAAATAAACATTGAAATAATAAAGGCAAAAATAAGTCTCGCAAGTGGAGTTTTAAAAAAATCTGTATCACTTTTTCTGGATATAAGATATAAAATATTTAAAAACAGCAACAGAGAAACAGAAAAAATAAGGAAAAATTCCTTTGCCTCTAAAAAATTCTGTTTTGTGTGTTTTGAAAACATCAGGGGAGTAATAAATACAATTAGAAATATAAAAGAAATAACAGTTTTATTTATATAAAAATTGAAATTTTTTTTCATTAAAAAATAGTTTAGCCTAAAAAAACATATAAATCAAGAAATCATATTAATAATGCTTCTAAGAATTCCCCATCTATTTCCTGCAAATTTCTTTATATCTTTCTGATGAACATATTTAAGGGTTGAGCCACATTCACTGCAGAATATCCTGTTTATGTCATTTACATGACCATTTTTACAGATTTTTTTATATTCTTTCATTTCAAGATTATTTTTTTTCTGTCTTTCAATGTTTTTTACTATTTTTCTTGCCCTGTCAAAAATGTAACCGCATAAATTACATACAGACGCCTTTTCTCTATTTACAGTTCCACAATCAATACACACAATACCAGAACTCAAACTTTCCCCGCAGTTTATACACTCTTTTATATCTTCCTTATAATTCACCTTACAATTTGAACAATACATTAAGCCCCCTTTATTTTTTTGAATCAATTATAAAAGTAACTGGTCCATCATTTATAAGAGAAATTTTCATTTCTCCGCCAAAAACTCCTGTTTTTACATTAATTTTAAATTTCTGTTTTATATACTCTACAAACTTTTTATAAATTTTATCTGCCTGAGCAGGACTCATAGCATTTGAAAAACTAGGTCTTCTACCTTTTTTGGTATCACCTGCCAATGTAAACTGTGACACTACCATAAGCTCAAACCCTTTATCCAGCAGAGATAAATTCATTTTTTTATTTTCATCCTCAAAAATTCGTAAATTTACTACTTTATCGGCCACATAGTACATATCGGTATCTGAGTCATTTTTTTCCACTCCTAAAAGAAGGAGAATTCCATTCTGAATAGAGGAAAATTCTTTTTCATTAACTGCTAGAGTGCTCCAGAGAACTCTCTGTATAACACCTGTCATAAATCCTCCTAAAAATTATATCTGAAACTTAACTCTGTCCATCTGTAGTAACTGCGCTCTCCGCTGGAGCTATTTGTAAACTGTCTTCGGTTTTTGAACCTCATACTTAAATCAGATGAAAAATCATGGTCCATCTGAAATCTTATTTCACGGAATTTTGATTGCCCGGGTGGTCGTTCTGCCGTGGTTTCAAGTCGCACTGTTGTTGTATCATGTAATCTGTAAAAAAGACGGTAGTCAAACTCATTTAAATAATTTCCAGCACTTTCATTATCACTTTCACGGTCAAAACCAGCACTTAAAGTTAAATCTCTGTCAGGAGAATACCTGAACAAAATTGACCCAGTAGTATATTCAAGTCTTTCACCGTCACTCCAACCCCCCTGTCCTTTTCGAGTCTGTTCATCAAAAGAAAGCGTCCAGTCTGTACGAATATTATCACTTGGATTATATCTGTAGGTAAACGAGGTTGATGTAGAGTTACTTTCTCTTAATCTCCCCTGAGAATCATAGTTTGAACTTTCAAGATAGGAACGATCTATTATAAGTCTATTTTTGTCTGGAAGAAAATAATCCAGCCTTATACTCGGATTTATAGAGTCAACAGCGACAGGAACCGACCAGTAAAAAGTGCCAAAAGGTTCAAGGTCATTCTGATTATCATAACTTGCCTTTTTTACATCAAGAGTTTTTCTAATGTTTATATTATTATATCTTGTATCTGCCCTTACATAATAGGAATCAACTTTATTAAAAACAGTACCGTATTCCATATATAAATTTGTATTACTGTCAATACTTTTTTCTCCAAAAAGCATAAAGTGGTCAAAATTATTTCCATATTCATTATAAGAAAGTCTGTAAAGCATAGTTCCCACACGCGTATCATCAATATCCCTTTCAAACTTCATTCCATAAAGAGGATTTATATAATCTCTAAACTCGGCGTCAATATAAAATAACTGAAGATCGTTATCATCAAAATATGTTTCATAGGAAAAACCCAGTCCGCGTGGAGAATATCTTGCAGCCCTAACATATGGTGAAGATATATCACCCAAATCAAATTTATGTCTTAATACTCTTTTAATATTTCTTTTTGCCTCTTCTTCCTCGGCTATTTCTTCAAATTCTTTTTCATCAATAATATTTTCAACCCTTTCTTTATTCTGTCTGGTATACTCAACTTCATCTATTATATAAAGAGGAAGTTCTTCCTCTTCTGATACAGCACTGCTACGAGTTTCTGGATGTTTGAAATAATCTATATAGGAGGGGTTTGACTCAAAATGTCCTTTAACATACCTGTCATCATCTTTAATACTTAATCTTGCTCCATATTTCCGGGAAAGTTCTTCTGTTATTTCGGCAAATTTATCCCTCTGTTCTTCGGCAGTGATTACTTTAAAAACCTGAGGCTCAAATATTTCTTTTCTCTCCTCAACAGCCTGAATATAATCATAAATATAATATGTAAAGGAACGTCCTACACTATCCTTAAGCCGGGTCTGTCCATAAGATATTTCATACATATCCTGCGAGAGATAACCAGTAAAAGTTTCCCCCTGATTAAAATTTATACTCATATTAAAAGGCGTGCTATCAAGATTATCTGTATCACGGGCAAAACTGAAACTGATTCTTCCAGATAAAGTTCCTTTCTCAAGTTCCTCTAAAGGAGTAATCATTATATCGTATCTTATATTTTCAAAAATATTTTCTCCAATAATTGGTATAAGTTCTTCAATAGTCTTAAATCCCCCAGTATTTCTTCTATACTCAATAATTTCATTGGCAAGCGCATGATTTATTCCAGGCAATATAGTAAAATCACGCGCCCCGGCCCTGTTAATATCAAGTCTGTCATCCACTTTTGAAGAAACTGGTATTATTAAAAATATTAACATTATTATTAAAATTCTTTTCATATTCATTAAAGTTTCATCCCAAAAGATACTGCATGTGTTGGAGATAAATAAGTTCGGGTATCAAACGCATAATCAATAACCCATTTATCTGCAATTTCAAAGGAAAATCCGCCTGTAATTTTTTGTGGATTAGTTGAAAACCCGCATAACACCTCAAAATTATTACCCATTCTAAATATTTTACCCATCCTTAAACTAGTATCACTTTTTAAGGCTCCATAAGAATATACTCTTGAAAAATCCAGTACTGTATAAGATTTTTCACTGTTTTTATACTTAAAACCAACCTGAAAAATTCTGTGAGCTACATCATTGACTGTTGGTGCATTTAAATTTTTAACAACAACTGCAAATTCAGTAGCCCCGCCAATCCCCCCAGTAAAACCAATATCAAAAGAGCTTGCCTTTGCGTTGTCGGTATTAATAATTTTTGAGCGCAGCTGCTTTATATTAATCCCAATAGAAGTATTATTTACCATTTTACGTGCAAAGCTTATTGAATACTGATTTTCAGAATAATTACCTGTACCAAAATCTAATGAAGAAACTGCAAAACCACCGATTCCCGGAAAATGATTTCCTATTACGTTAAAAGTTGTTTCAAGACCATCTACTCCAAAAGCTGTTGTTTGAAAACTATATAGCTGGCTGTCTTTAATTTCGGACAAGCCTGCTGGATTTAGATGAACAGTCTCGGCGCCGCCTAAAAAAGCAGATCCTGCGCCAGCAAGCGCCAGATTTTTAACACTCACCTGTACGTCCTCAAATTCAGCAAAAGAATATAAATTAAATAATATTAAAAGTAAAATAATTATTTGGTTTCTGTTTTTCATTTAAAACTTTACCTCTGTTTATTTATTCACTTGAGTTTAGCAAATTTTTTAAAAAGGCTTTTGTGGTAAGGCCTACCTAAAAGTAAAAAGCTTTCAGCTTAGTAAAATCACCTAAAGGTGATAGTAAAGTTATCTAACGATAACAGTAAA
>JBNJGP010000020.1:0-36028 GCA_051747805.1 Candidatus Muiribacteriota bacterium | reverse complement strand
AGAAGTAAGAAGTGAAAGCAATGAGAGCAAAAAGTTGCAGATGAAAGCGGAAAACGAGAAATAAGGGAGGTTTCTTTTGCCCTCCCTTTTTTCTCAGATTGTTAAACCCTCTCTCTCGGTGTTCAGGATTATTTTCTTGATAAAACATAAATAACTTTACCAAGTAAATCCGCCTTTTTTGGAAGTTCACCCTTTTTTATGAGCATTTCACCCTCAAATATAATGAGGAATAAAGAATTTTTTTTAACATTTTTTTTGTTTTTTAACGGAGTAAATAAAATAAAATTCTTTTTTATAAAAACAGAATAAATTTTTTTTTCAGGAAAAAGTCCGTCCGGAAATTTAAAATTCCCTATAATATTTTCTCTGGAAAAAAAAGATTGTTTATCGGGAAGTTTATCTGAGATTATAGGAATATTAATATAATTTTCGTCTGTATATGAAAATCCCGCTGTTATTTTTAAACCGCGTCCCTTATTGTTTTCTCTTTTTATATACCCCTTTTTTTCAAGGGCAAAAAAATACTGCTGAACAGTACCAATTGAAACTCCAAGAATCTTACATAAATCAGAAATACTGGGTGGATACCCCTGTTTCTTTTGAAAAGTCATTATATTAGTTAAAAAATTATGTTGTTTCTCTGTTAGATTAATCATTTTATTACCCTAATAATTTATATATAAATAAATATATATAAAAAATTATGGTATGTCAAGGTTGCAATTAAAAAAAAAAGAAATAAAATAGAAATATGAATTATTTTGAAGTTATTATCAGTATTTTATTGATATTAAATTTATTGTTTTCGTTTTTAATTTTTTTTAATTTTAAAAATTTTTTTTTAAAAAATAAAATTTTGGAAAGCCAAAATGAAAAAGATATTCAGGAAAAGCCCGATGAGGTTTCGCAAGTTTATTTTCATAAACATCTTGACCATCTTTTAAACGTTGAAATAGAAAAGGCAGAAAGATATCAGTTTGGATTTACTTTTATGGTTATTGATTATTCCAGGCTGCTTGAGGATTCTGTTAATAAAAAAGAAGTAGAGCTTGTGCTTATCAGCATAATGAAAAGAACTTTAAGAATTGTTGATTTTATTGTTGCAGGTAATTCAAAAGGACAGGTGAATATTTTAATTACTGAGGCTGATGAAAAATCAACTCATACTGTTGTGAGTCGTATTAAAAAGAATTTAGCCCAGTCGGTTCTTGATAAAAATACAAGTAAGATTAGAATTGCCTACGCGACTTATCCGGCAGACGCAACAACAAAAGATCTCTTATTTGAATATGTTTACAGTGCCCTCATGAAAACCAGCGACAAAGAACCTGTTAAAAGTTACGGGCAGTCTTTAGAATAAATTGTTTTCAAACAAATATTTTACCGGAGAAAAACTTTTTCTGTGAATTGAGCAGGCACCCATTTTTTTGAGAGCCTCTAAATGTGATTTAGTTCCATATCCCATATTTTTTTCAAAGTCATAACCTGGAAACTGTTTTGAATAAGATTTCATCTTTTCGTCTCTGTATACTTTTGCCACAATTGAGGCAGAGGCAATTGAAAGGCTTTTTGAGTCACCCTTTTTTATATTATTCTGGGGAATAGATATAGGTAAATTAACATGGTCTGTTAAAATATAGTCTGGAATAAATTCTAACCCTTTTATACATTTTATCATAGCCTGTTTTGTAGCCTGTAAAATATTTATTTTATCAATTATATTGTGGGAAACTTCCTGTACTGAATAACTTATCGCATTTGAGACTATTTCCTTATATAAGGATTTTCTATCTCTGGGGGATAGTTTTTTTGAATCATTAATTTCTGGATTAAAATAATCAGGCTTTAAAATAATTGCGCATGCCACAACCGGGCCGGCCAAAGGACCTCTCCCTACTTCATCTAAACCTGCAATTATTGAGGCGCCCTGATTTCTGGCCCTCTGCTCAAAATAAAGCATATTATTCATATATAATAATTTCCTCCCAGCCACTGATTGTAATTCTTAATCTTATCATCTTAACAGAATTATCATTTTTATAAATATAAACGGGAGAAAGAGAATAACGGTTTAAATATAAAAGTTTCGAATTTTTGGGAATGTTTACAGGTAAAAAAAAAGTTAAATATATAAAAACAACAATAATTATAGAAATAAACGAAATAGAAGAGAGTTTATAAAATTTTATTAAAGCAGGCTGTTTTTTTTGATTTTTTGATGATATTGAATAGGGTTTATTTACAAAACTTTTATTTATATTTTTTTGTGTTTTTTCTTTTTTTGTTTTATTTAAACTCTTAAGAGTCTGTTCTCGTCTATCAGTTCGTTCTTTTTCCTTTTTCTTTTTTTCTGCAATAAATTTTTTTATTGCGCTGATTGAATCAATGGCAAGGGAAGCTTCGTCCTCGCCAGCACTTTCAGCAAAAAGTTCCAAAGCATTTATATGTTCATCAGAAGTTCCAGTTTTGGCCAAAGCATATATTGCGTTTATTCTAATTAATTTTTCATCGGCAGATAATAAATTAATTAATTCAGAGGCTTTTTTATTGTAAATTTCATCAGTTATAGAGGGTTCTATTTTTATATTATTATTTTTTTCAAATTCTTCAATTTTCATTAGAGCTTTTCTGGCAAAAAAAGTAATATCAGCAGAATCATTATCAATAATCTTTTTTATCTGCGCATGAATTTTTTTTATTTCATCAAAAGACAAGTTATCAAATCCTGCAGAGCAAAGTTGTATAAGCCCACGTTTTCTATCATTTTTTTTTATTGAGAATATTGATTCTATGGTGTTATTCACAGGACTCCTTCCTTATTTGAAATGAGCAGTTCGGACAAATAATAATTTTTTTTCTGGATTTTTTTAATTTATTTAAAGCTCTGTTTAAAAAATAACTCACAACTTTACTGTCGGAGTTTACTTTTTTCAGTTCCTCACAGGCTCTGACATCGCCGAGTTTTTCAAGGTTTAAAATAATTTTTTTTAATTCGTCTGGGTTTTTTTCACTGTGCAGTTTTTCAATAAGCAGGTAATATGTATCTTGTGATTTTTTATCTGAAGCATCTTTTTTTTCATTATTAAATTTATTTTTATCAACTCTGGAAAGCATTTCAAATTCATCAATATGTTTTTCATCAATATTTATACGGTTAATTTTTTCAAGAATTCGCGTAGCCTGACGGGAAATACTTTCATTTTTATCTCTTGATAGTGTTAGTAAAAGAGAAGAATATCTGGGAGATTGAATTTTATCAATTAAAAATAAAATTGCTGATTTATCAGATAGTCTTTTGCTGATAGCCATTTTTTCAAGAATATTGTCAATATCATGTTCGTTTGAGTGATTAATTATATAATTAGCGGCAGTCACCTTAACACGTGGGTTGGGGTCATTAATCATTGGAAAAATAAAATTAAAAGCCTCATCTTTCAGACAAACTGCGAGTGCTTCACAGGTGTTTGCCCTTACTCTGCAGTCTTTATGTTTTAGATATGGAAGCAAAATTTCTGCAGCATTGTTTTTATCGCCAAGATATCCTATTGCTTTGACAAGGGTAGCAATTACAAAATAATCCTTTTCCTGGCTGAGTTTAGCTTTAATATGATTAAAAAATTTTTTCTTTCCCAGTTTGATAGCTTTTTGAATTACATCAATTTTTGAGGCATTATTTCCGCTGAACAAAGTTTCGATGAATTCGTGATCAGAAAGGTCCATAGTTGAAATATTTTTTTTAATTTTTGAGCTTAAAAGGTCAAGGCTTTTTCTTGCAAAAAATAAAAGGTCATTATCTTTTTCTATTAGTATAAACTTACGAAGTACAGGTATTGCATATGATTTATCAGACCGTACCAGCTCTTTAAGAGTATTGTATCTAATTCCTTTATTCGGATTATAAAGTTTTTCAATATTTGTTTTTTTAATATACATAAAAAAAATTATAACAAAACTTTAAAAAAAAGTGAACTTGACTTTTTTATTTACTACCTCTAAAATAGTTTAAATTAATTTAATAATTCCGGGAGGAGCTTGCATGGAGGGATATTGTAAAATATGCGGTGAATTCATTCCCGAGCTTGATAGTAATGAGCTTTTTGTCTGCGAAAGTAATAAATGTAGAAAAATCTTCAAAGACAGATTCAATGAAATACAAAAAAAATCTTCAGTGAAAGTTGATTTGAAGCCTATGCGTCCCTGGACCTCCGGCTGCATAGATAATTTATGGAAAAATATGCTTAGAGGCTGGTCTGCTGATAAAACAGCAAAAGAAACCAACCGGGACCCAGATGACGTAAAAGAAATGATGGAAGTGCTCAGAAAAGAGGGTTTTGAAAAAATTTATTATCAAAAAATAGCCGAAGAAAAATCAATTAAGGGAAAAAGCATTAATATAGACTGGTTAATCAAGAATGGGTTAGTTCAATAAAGTTTTTCGGGAGGTAACCTTGAAAAAGCTCTATTTTATTATTATATTTGGAGTGCTGTTTGCTTTTTTTTCTCATGCTTCCAGTTTAAATGTCGCTATTGTTTGGCATCATCATCAACCTGATTACAATCTTGATGGAATTTATCAGGCGCCCTGGGTTAGGCTGCATTCAATAAAAGATTATGTTTATATGGTAGATGTTATTCAAGACTATCCCGGAATAAAGTTAAATATTAATATGGTACCTTCGCTTCTTTCTCAGATAGAAGACTATGTTTTTAATGATGCAGAAGATATTTTTACTATACTTATGCAGAAAAATCCAGAAAATTTCACTTATACAGAAAAGAAATTTATTTTAGAAAGAGCTTTTGATGCTCACCGGGAAAATGTCATTTTTAAAATCCCCCCCTACCTGAAATTTTTAGAAAAAAGGGGAATGAATAATTCTGAAGTGGATGAAAAAATTATTTCCCGTTTCAGCTCTCAGGATTTAAGAGATTTACTTGTATGGTTTAATCTGGCATGGTTTAATCCCGAACTCCGGCACAAAGTAGACAGGTTATGGCAGAAAGAAAAAAACTTCAACGATGATGATATAAAAGAACTTCTGCATATTCAAAAAAAGATTATGGCCTCGATAATACCGCTTCATCGTAAGCTTCAAAATAGAGGAAGAATTGAAATTATGGCGACTCCTTTTTTTCATCCAATACTTCCTCTAATATATGATAATAGTATTGCCCAGAAATCTTATCCGGGAATGAAGCTACCAGAAAAATATTCTGAGCCGGAGTCTGCGCACGCACATTTATCTCAAGCTCTTGAATTTCATACTGTTAGATTTGGAAAGAGACCAGCCGGAATGTGGCCGGCAGAAGGATCTGTGAGTAAAGATACAATTGACTTGTATGCTCAGGAGAATGTGTCTTTTCTTTTAACCGGAGACGAGGTACTTTCACGTTCTACTGGCGAAAACTTTTCAAGAGATAATAATGGTGTACCCCAAAACGCCTCCAGTTTATATAAACCTTATGTAGTTAAAGGGAATAATAAAGAAGTTAATATTTTTTTCAGAGATAGTATTCTTTCTGATAACCTTGGCTTTGAGTATGCCCAAATGTCGTCAAAAGAGGCTGTGGCAGAGTTTGCAGAAACTCTTTATTCAATAAAAGAATCTCTGGATAATCCTGAAGAACACATAATAACAATAGTTCTTGACGGTGAAAATGCCTGGCAGAATTATGAAAAAAATGGAATATATTTTTTTAAAGAGTTTTATTCATTTTTATCAAATGATGATAACTTTCAAACAGTTTTACTGAGCGATTATTTAAAAAGTAGTCCAAAAAAGGGAGTTATAAAAGAGTTGTGGCCTGGTTCGTGGATTAATGCCGATTTTGCTATATGGATAGGGGAAGAGGAGTCTAATGTGGCCTGGAATTATCTAAAAGAGGCTAGAGAAGTTGTGAATTCTGTATTTTATAGACTTTCAGATAAAAATAAAGAAAAAGTTACGAGATTAATTATGAAAGCAGAAGGTTCAGACTGGTTCTGGTGGTTTGGTGACAGACAGGATTCCGGTAATGATGCTTTTTTTGATAGAATGTTCAGGGAAACATTAAAAAACATATATTATTTCTGTGGGGTTGATTATCCCGATTACCTTGATATGCCAATTATTCAATCTGAAAGTGCAAACGAAAATCAACTCCAAAAATTTTTCAAACCAGAAATTAACGCAAAATTAGATAAAAACTGGGACAAGGCATATAGTATTAGGAACTCTGAAAATTCCGGTGTTATGGCTAGAACGGGGAATTTTCCTGAACAGTTTAGATACACCACCTATAAAGATAATTTTTATTTTCTCCTTGAGTTTTCATCTGATATTGAAGAAAAAGATATTGACAGGGTTGTTTTTTCAACAGATTCAACTCAAATTGAGTTAAAAGATACTCATTTTGAATATGATAATAATATTATAGAGGGAGTTATTTTTGAAAAAATTTCCAGAATAAAAGTTGATTATTATGGAGAAACATTTATCAGTCTTCCGGGGGATAAATTTGTCCCTGTTAAATATTCTATTAAGGATAATATTGAAATAGTACGTTCCTTTGATGATAGTATAGGAGATGATTATGGTCCTGGTCATTATGTATATCCCGAAAATAATATCTTTTCTGAGGGGACTTTTGACCTTACTTATTTTGAGGTTGGTAAAGATAGTAAATATTATTATTTTATTGCAGGAGTTGAAAATATTGAAAATATATGGGATGGACCAACTGGTTTTTCTTTACAGACACTTGATATATATATAAATACAACTGAAGATTCACTTAAAACTCAATTGCTGGAAAATCGTGGCGCCTGTGCCGCGGGCAATTACGAATATGCGATTTCTGTAGAAGGCTGGAAACGTGATTTGATTTTCTATGAAAATGGCGAAAAAATAAATAAAATTCATGCTCTGGACGTCTGGGTTGATAAAATAGAATCTAATATTATTATAAGAGTAAGTCGGGAGAATTTTAAATTTTCTCTTGAAGAGGCTGGTTTTATTGTTGCGATTATGGGACAGGACGGACATAATCTGCCCTCAAGAATAAGAAATGTTGAAAAAGAACGTTCTGAATGGAGTTTTGGCGGGGCAAAAGAACATAATCTGGGGCTTAATATTATTGATATTATTGACAAAAAAAATCAGAAAGAAATTCTGAATGAAAAAAATGAAGCTATCATACCATATATTTATTAGCCGCTTTAAGAATAGAAACTTAAAAAGGAATATTTATGAAAATTGCGCTGAATGGTGGAGAACCTGTAAGGAAAAATTTTCTGCCTTTCCATAAAGTTAATATAGGACCTGAGGAAATCAGAGAAGTAAAGGATACTCTTCTTTCCGGATGGATAACAACAGGTCCAAAAGTTATTGAGTTTCAAAAAAATTTTTCTGAGTACATAGGCATAAAACACTCAGTTGCCCTTAACTCCTGTACTGCTGCTCTTCACCTTGCACTTGAGGCAGTTGGTATAAATCCGGGCGACGAGGTTATAACAACTCCTTATACTTTTGCCGCAACTGCAAACGTGATAGAACATATGGGTGGGAAAGTTATTTTTGCTGATATAGATAAAGAAACTATGAATATTTCTCCTGAAAAAATAAAAGAAAATATTTCTTCAAAAACAAAAGCTGTTATACCGGTTCATTTTGCGGGATTATCATGTGAAATGGATAAAATAATGGAAATAGCTAAAAATAATGGTATATATGTGATTTCTGATGCCGCCCACGCTGTGGAGGCGGATTTTAACGGTATAAAAATCGGAAAAATTGCCGATATTACATGCTTTTCTTTTTATTCAACTAAAAATTTATGTTGTGGAGAAGGTGGTATGATTACTACTGAAAACGATGAGTTTGCGGAAAGAATTAAACTTATGAGCCTGCATGGAATATCAAGAGATGCCTGGAACCGTTATACAAAGGAAGGTAGCTGGTACTATCAGATTACCAGTTGTGGCTATAAGTATAATATGAGTGATATACAGGCTGCTATTGGTATTCATCAGTTGAATAAACTGGAAAAAAACTGGCATAAAAGGAAAATAATTGCTCAGAAGTATAATGCTTTGTTTAAGACTTTAGAAGAGATTCAAACTCCAGCAGAACTTCCTGATTCTCGGCATTCATGGCATCTTTATCCCTTGAGAATTGATTTTTCTAAGCTGCAGACCGACCGCAAAGAATTTATTGAGGCTTTAAAGGCTGAAAATATTGGAACAAGTGTTCATTTTATTCCTCTGCATCTTCACCATTATTATAAAAATAAATTTAGTTTTTCACCTCAGGACTTTTCCAATGCATATTCTGAGTATAGTAAAGAAATATCACTTCCAATATTTCCTGAAATGACAGAAAATGATATAAATGATGTGTGTCTTTCGGTTGAAAAACTTATAAAATATTATAAAAAAAAGATTTCTGAAATTAAAAAAATTAACAATCAAGAGCTTAATTTGAGAAATATAAAAGCTCTTGAATATTTTAGGAAAAAACCGATTTTAAATAAACTCAAAACGTATATGGATGAAAAAGACTTTTTACAAATAATTGATGATATGGAAACAAAATGTATGCAGATTGTTTTAAAAACACTATCTATTTACTATGAGGATGAGGCAATAGAGCTTATTAAAAATGAGATTGATGATGAAGTTGATAAATTAAATGCTGACATTGAGCTTAATTAAGGTTAATTTATCGGGAAGAAGCGATTTATCAGAAATATTTAATTCTGGAAGTTTTTCAAAGCTTAAATTATAATCTTGTAGTTTTTTTAAATCAAAATCAATCCACTCTGTTTTATAATGCATAGGGATAAGAATTTTCGAATTTAATTTTTGAGCAATTTCATATGATTTATAACCATCAATAGTATAAAATCCGCCAAAGGGGGCCAGCAGAATATCACAACTTGTATTTTCCATTGTTTTTGGCAGGTTATGTCCGAGGTCGCCTAGGTGGATAATTGAAAGGGTATCAATATTAAATTTAAAAATAAAATTTTTACCACGTTCTTTTCCTTTGCATTTGTCATGAAATGATTTAAAACCGTTTATTTCAATTTTATTTTTTTTGAAAAATGGTGTATTGAAATCAAGAACTGGGGCTTTTTTTAAAAATTCAGAATCAGCATGATCGTCGTGATAATGGCTTACTGTAATTAATTCAGGTTTAACAGTAGGGAGAGTATAGTTGACGACGTTCCCAAAAGGGTCGGTAACTATTTTAAAATTGTTTATTGTTATTAAAAAACATGATTGTCCGTACCACTTTATATTCATGATTGAATTATAACATAAATTTTAATCTCTTGCTCTAACACTAAAGGATTTTCGGCTAAATTGAGAATTGCTGACTCACAGCAGTAATAATTTGATTTTATTTAAGTTATTTTTTATACTGTGAAAGAAAAATTAAAATTAATATAGAAGCTTTAATTTAAAAACTTAAAGATTCTATAAAGGAAGGGGAAAGTATGGAGCTTAAAACGTTTCCACATGGAATTCATCCTTCAGATTCTAAGGAGTTAACAAAAGAAATTCCGGTAAATAATCTTCCGGTCCCAAAAAAAGTGGTTATTCCAATGAGCCAGCATATTGGTGCACCGGCGACCCCGCTTGTTGAGGTGGGAGATTACGTTAAAACTGGTCAGAAAATTGGAGAGGCGTCCGGATTTATTTCGGCTAATATTCATTCCAGTATAACCGGAAAAGTTACAGATATTTCGGAAAGAAACATATGTACTGGACAAAAATCAATATGCATAACAATTGAAGGGGAAGGCCGTGATGAATGGGTAGAACAGAGAAAAATAGACTATTTTGAGGACAAACCCTCAAAAGAACTTTTAGAGTATATTTTTGAGGCAGGGATAGTTGGACTGGGTGGAGCAGCTTTTCCGACTTCTGTTAAACTTAGTCCGCCAGAAGGCAAAAAAGTAGATACACTAATTATAAACTCTGCCGAATGTGAACCTTATCTAACCTGTGATTACAGAATTATGATAGAGCGAACAATGGATACTATAAAAGGTACTAGAATAATGATGCAGATTCTTGGACTCAGCACCGCCTATATTGGAATAGAGTCTAATAAAACTGGTGCATATAATGCGTATAAGAAGATGCTCGAAAATGATACCGGTATAAAACCCATATTGCTTGAGACAAAATATCCCCAGGGCGCAGAAAAAAGTTTGATAAAAGCGATATGCGATAGAGAAGTTCCATCGGGCGGGCTTCCAATGGATGCAGGTGCTGTTGTACAGAATGTTGGAACTGCACTTGCCGTTTATGAGGCTGTTTCAAGAGGAAAACCGCTTGTGGAAAGAGCTTTAACGGTTACAGGATATGGCGTAAGGCAGCCGCAGAATCTTCTTGTCCGTATAGGAACTTCTTTTGAAGAAATTATAAATTTCTGTGGTGGTTTTGTTGAAAAACCCGGTAAAATTATAATGGGTGGGCCTATGATGGGTATGGCTCAGCATGAAATAGACACGCCGTTTATTAAAGCTACGTCAGGTATATTAATTATGCCTGATGACCTGATGACTGATTATGAAGAAAGCCCATGTTTAAGATGTGCTAAATGTGTGGATGTTTGTCCTCAGTTTTTAATTCCTTCTGAGCTTGCCAAGGTATCGAAAAAATATCTATGGGAAAAAGCCGTTGATTTTAAAGCTGATGATTGTGTTGAATGTGGTTCGTGTTCTTATGTATGTCCATCTAAAATTAATATTGTTCAATATATTAAACTTGCAAAATCTGAGATTAGAAAAATGAAAAATAGTTAATGGAGGGAGATTAAATATGGAGAATAATAATATACTTAATGTGACGCCTGCACCTCATATAAAATCAAGTTATACAGTTTCTTCAACAATGCTTGATGTTATTATAGCTTTGATTCCAGCATTTATTGCAAGTTTATTTTTCTTTGGAATAAAGGCGCTAATACTTGTTGTAACGTGTGTTTTCTTCTGTGTGATGAGTGAACACTTTTCAAATAAAATAATGAATAGAAAAAACACAATAAATGACTATTCAGCAGTGGTTACCGGAGTGCTGCTCGCTTTCTGTCTGCCACCGGCTACTCCATGGTATATAGCAGCAATAGGAGCTGTTTTTGCAATGGTGTTTGGAAAAATGGTTTTTGGTGGACTGGGATTTAATATATTTAACCCAGCTTTAGTAGGTAGAGCTTTTCTTCTTGCCTCCTGGCCTGTTTATATGACCACCTGGGGTGGACCCGAAGCTTTTGTAGGCGATAAATGGTTTAGTTTAACTGAGTTTACAACCTCAGCCACGCCACTGGGAGCAGTAAAAGATGCTGTTTTGCAGGTTAAAGATGGAGCTGACCCGGGGGTATTTGCTCAGGTTTATGATAAGTTTCCTCTATCTGAAATGTTTCTTGGAAATATTTCAGGTTCACTTGGAGAAACCTCCAGCATAGCATTGCTTCTGGGAGCATTTTATCTCTGGTTTTATAAAAAACATATTACCTGGCATATTCCTGTAACTTTTATTGGAACAACTTTAATTTTAGCCTATATTTTCGGTGGACCCGAACCTTTTACAGGAAATGTTTTATATCATCTTACAGGTGGCGGGTTAATACTGGGAGCATTTTTTATGGCAACTGATATGGTAACAACACCAATAACTCCGAGAGGGCGAATGATTTTTGGAATAGGCTGCGGAATACTAGTTGCTGTAATACGGATTTTCGGAGGTTACCCAGAAGGAGTATGTTATGCTATTTTAATAATGAACTCTGCAACTCCTCTTATAGATAATTTAACAAAACCTCGAATATACGGGGAGGTGAAGTAAATGAATGCAATTAAACTTGGAATTACATTAATGCTGTTCTGTGTAGTAGCAGCTTTTTCGCTTGCTTATGTTAACAGCCTTACAGCGCCTGTCATTACAGAGTATGCAATAGAGAGGAAATTAGAGGCTAAAAGAGAGTTGTTTTTTGCAGATAAAATTGACCTTACTTTATTTCCGGATGGGGAGTATGAATTTAAATCTGAAAATAAAATTTTAATGAGATTTAAATTTGAAAATACTGCATTTACAAATATAGATTTTGATTCTTCTTATTTTGAGCTTTCAGCTGAGGAGATCAGGGAGATTACAAAAAATATTCAAATCGAACAAGTTATAGATTTCCAGACAATTCCTCAAAAGCATAATAAATTTTATAACGCTCTTTATAATGCATTTATGAACGAGGTAGTTTTTGAAAGTAACAAAGTAATAAAAGATGTTTTTGGAAAGAACCTTAAAACTTCTCCTGTCAGCGATGATAGTGGCTATATAAATGTTCCATTCAGGGAGTCAATGCTTTACTTTGAAAAAGACGAAAACAATAATAAAGTTTACTTAAAAAAGATCGATGACACATATATTGAGGCAATTCAGGCCGAAGGAAGAGTAATTTTTAATGATGAAACAATAGAAGAATTTAACGAACAGCTTAAATATGACTTTTTTGAATATGATAGCGTAAAAATAGGAGATAACTTTCTTGGTTATGTTTTATCGGCTTCTCCGCAGGGTTACAGCTCAGAAATTAATACAATTATAGGAATTGATAATGATGGAGTTATAACCGGTATTAACATAGTTTCACAACAGGAAACGCCGGGCCTTGGGGCAAAATGCACTGAAGATTGGTTTCAAAATCAATTTGAAGGCCTGAGCGCAGAGCAAATTTATTTAAAAGCTGAGAATCCTCAGGGGAAAATTGATAATATAACCGCGGCAACAATTACCGCAGAAGCCGTTTCAGATGGAGTAAGAAAAACTTCAAAAGAGTTTCTTGAAATATTATCTGGAGGTATTAAATGAATATATTAAAAAAGCTTAAAAACGGCATATTGGATGAAAATCCTGTTTTTGTGCTTATGCTTGGATTATGTCCGGTTCTTGGAGTAACAAATTCTCTGGAAAACGGAGTAGGAATGGGACTGGCAACCATGTTTGTTCTTACTGGCTCAAACCTCGTTGTTTCATTAATGAAAGCTGTTGTTCCAAATAAAATCAGAATACCTATTTTTATTGTTATTATAGCTTCTTTTGTTACTATTGTTGATATGCTGATGAACGCCTATTTTCATGCTTTATATTTGAAGCTGGGACTTTTTATTCCGTTGATTGTTGTTAACTGTCTTATACTGGGAAGAGCAGAGGCTTTTGCCTCAAAAAATACCCTTTTTGATTCATTTATTGATGCCCTGTCAATGGGGCTTGGGTTTACTCTTGCCTTAGCAATACTTGGTGCTGTACGTGAGGTGCTTGGTAACGGAACTTTGCTTGATATATCTATTTTTGGAAGTAATTTTGAACCAGCTTTGATTATGATACTTCCGCCGGGAGCATTCTTGTCTCTTGGTTTTATAGTTGCTTTAAAAAATTATCTTGGTCAAAGGAGTTAATCTATGGAAATTGGTGGAATTTTTACAATTATAATTTCTGCAATTTTTGTTAATAATTTTGTTTTATCACGATTTCTAGGTTTATGCCCGTTTGTAGGCGTTTCAAAAAAAATCGAAACTTCTATAGGAATGGGATTTGCAGTTATGTTCTGTATGACACTGGCTGGAATTGTAACATGGTTTATAAATAAGTATATTCTGGTGAAGTTTGATGTTGAGTATTTAAGAACAATTATGTTTATACTGGTTATAGCTTCGCTGGTTCAGTTTGTCGAGCTTTTTATGAAGAAATTTCTTCCCGCACTTTATCAGGCTCTGGGAATATTTCTCCCGCTTATTACAACAAACTGTGCAGTTCTTGGAATGGCAATAATTAATATTCAGGCTGAGTACAATCTAATAGAAACTTTAATTCACAGTATAAGTGTTGCACTGGGATTTACACTTGCTTTAGTGCTTATGGCCGGAATGAGAGAAAGACTTGAGCTGGCAGAGTTACCCAGAAGCTTTGATGGGCCTGGAATTGTTTTTGTTATGGCCGGACTTCTTTCTCTGGCATTTATGGGATTTGTAGGAATACTATAAGGAGGATATAAATGCAGACTGCTATTATAGGATTAGGTTCACTTGGGTTGATTTTTGGTCTTTTACTCGGAATAGCATCTAAATTATTTCATGTAGAGGTTGATGAAAGAATTGAAAAAATTGATGAAATACTTCCGGGCTCAAACTGTGGTGCGTGTGGGTATGCTGGATGTATCGGGCTTGCCGAAGCAATTGTAAAAGGCAAGGTAGAGCCAGATGCCTGTATTCCGGGCGGTGAAGAGGTTATGGAAAAAATTTGTGATATTATGGGAAAAAAAGGAACTCAATCAACAAAAAAAGTAGCTTTTTTAAAATGTAAAGGAAGTAATATTGATACAAAAGATATATTTCTTTATAGCGGAATAAAAGACTGTAAAGCGGCTCAGCTTGTTTCTGGCGGATTCAAAGCCTGTGAATACGGTTGTCTTGGGTATGGAACCTGTGAAAAAGTATGTCCGTTTGATGCAATTTTTGTTAACGAAGAAACTGGACTTGTGGAAATTAATGAAGAAAAATGTACTGGATGCGGAAAATGTATAAAAGAGTGTCCAAGAAATGTTTTAAGCCTTGTGCCCTGTGATTCTAAAGTAAGGGTTACCTGTAATTCTGAGGATAAAGGGGCCAAAGTAAAGAAAATATGTGAAAGAGGCTGTATAGGATGTAGAATATGTCAGAAAGTATGTCCGTTTGATGCTGTAACTATTACTAATAACATTGCTTATATAGATTATTCATTATGTAGAAACTGCAATTTATGTTATGAAAAATGTCCTGTTAAAGTTATTGATTCAAATGTTACTGTAACGAAAAAAGCATTTGTAATTGAAGAAAACTGTATTGGTTGTTCTATTTGTAAAAAAGTATGCCCTAAAGATGCGGTGGAAGGAGAACCTAAAAAGCCATTCAGTATAATAACTAGTAAATGCATAGGATGTGAAATCTGTTATGAAAAATGTCCGAAAAAAGCTATTGAAATGAAGGAAATTTAATGAGAGAAGCTTTTTTTTACAAATATATACCGGAAACAGATAAAATATTCTGTAAATTATGTCCTAAAAACTGTTTTTTTGATAAAGAAAATAAAACAGGTGATTGTGGAAATTATATTAGAAAAAAAAACAAACTCTATTCTAGAAATTATAATAATGTAGTGTCGCTTTCTGCAGACCCTGTTGAAAAAAAACCTCTTTATCATTTTTTTCCTGGAAAAAATATTGTTTCGGTTGGATTTTCTGGCTGTAATATGCATTGTAACTTTTGTCAGAATCACGAAATTAGCCAGAATTACATCGAGGGGGAAAAAATCACACCTGAAGAGTTAATAAAAAAGGTAAAATCAGTTCCTGGGAATATAGGGCTTGCATATACTTACAATGAACCTTTTATTAATTTTGAATATGTTTATGAATGCTCCGAATTATGCAGAAAAGAAGGGTTAAAAAATGTTTATGTAACAAATGGCATGATTAACGAGGCTCCATTAGAAAAAATTCTTCCTTTTACAGATGCTTTTAATGTTGATTTAAAAAGTGCTGATGAGAGTTTTTATAAAACCCAGTGTCAGGGAATGTTAGCTCCAGTAAAAGAAACAATAAAACAAATATATTCAGCCCGAAAACACATTGAAATTACTTTTTTGCTTATTCCGGGAAAAAATTCAAATATAAAAAAATTCAAAGAAATGATAGGCTGGATATCGGATATATCTGAAAATATTCCTCTTCATATTTCAAGATATTTTCCTCAATATAAAGCTGATTCGCCCCCTACTTCTGAAGAAGAGCTTAAAAAATTTATTTTAACAGCCTCACAAAAACTCAACTATGTATATCCCGGTAACTCTGTACAGGAAAGCTCAACAAAATGTCCTGAATGCGGAAATTTGATAATTGAAAGGAATTTTTATAATATAAAGCGAAAGGATTTAGAGGGAAGATGTTCAAAGTGTAAAAGAAAAATTTTTTAAAGTAAAGTTTTAACTTGTATAAAAAACAGGGAGAGGGTTATGAGTAATTTTGACTGGGAACAGATAGAAAAAGATGCTAATCGCAAAAAATTTATGGTTTCAGCTTTAATTCTTATAATAATTGCCTTTTCGTTGTTTTTTTATTTCAAAAATGATAATACACAAAAAAAAGAAACTGTAGTTTCTGGGCATATGGAAAATGGCGAGGAAAAAGAAACTCATTCAGATGAAATAGAGGAAGTCGAAAATGATTTTACTGTAGAAATTGGACGTTTTCCAGACTTTGATTCTGCCCGGAATTTTGTTTTAGTTAATGAAATATCGAATTTTAATATATACAGAAAAGATGATGGCATTTATGTTAATACTGGAAAACTTAATAATCGCAGGCAGGCACATAATATAGCTGATAATTTTATATCTGAAGGTTTTCCTGCCAGTGTTTCTCTTTTAAGTGAAAAAAAGCAGTACAAAAAACTTGATTTTGAGGAAGAAGAAAAAAAGATTAAAAAAGAGGAAGAAGAAAAAGAAAACGAAGAAAAAGAAGAAAAAGAAGAAAATCAGCAAATAGATGAACTTGATAATGAGATTGTAAAGCCACTTGATGGGATAGAAGATTCCTGGACAATTCAGATTGCAGCTTTTGAAGACTTAAAAGACGCGGCATTTATGAAAAATAATCTGCGTTTTGATGGAATTGAATCAACAATAGTAAAAGAAAAAAATTTTTTTAAAGTATGGGTTGGTTTTTATGAATCAAAAGAAGAGGCCCGGGATTTTTCGCAGAAACTCGATTCTGAAAAGATTTCAGGAGTTTATATTAGAAGGACTAAGTAGTGAAAACACGTTTTTTATTACTCTTTATATTATTATACTCAATTTTCTTTTTAAGAGCAGAAATTCTTACATTTAACAGAATAATTTCATATGATTCTTTTGTATTTCCATCCGCTGTTGCAGTAAGTGATAACTATATTTATATAAGTGATCAGAAAGAAAGAGCTGTCTTCCGTTTTGATTCAGAGGGTAATTTTCAAATGAAGTTTGGTGTTAATCAACTTAAAATGCCTGTGGATGTTGAAATAGATGGTTTTGATTTTGTATATGTGCTTGATTCTCACAATGGAAATGTATTAAAGTTTGACAGTCGCGGAACTTTTATAGATATAATGGCACAGAATCTCTATCAACCATCCTCGCTTGATAGAGATTCAAGAGGGAGATTTATTATTTCAGATTATGGAAATAGTCAGGTTAAAATATACAGTGACAGCTGGAAACTTGTAGAAACGATAAAATGTATTACACCTGATGGAAAAGAGTTTTCTCCCAGCGCATCTTTTTTAACAGATAATAGAGTTTATATCGCCGACTGGAGTAGCAGCAGTATTTACTTATTTAATATAAAAGGAACTTTTATAAAAGAATTTAAAAATGATGAAGCTGATTTTTATAAAATAGAAGGAATACAAAAAGATTCTCTAGATCGGAAATATATTCTTGACTGGGGAAATTCCTCTGTTAAAATTTTTGATAATTCAGCTAATCTAATTGAAAAAAAGGGAGGATATGGGTTTGAAAAAAACAGACTGAATTTCCCATCTGATTTTAAAATTTTTAAGAATAAGCTTTATATTTGTGATTCGCTGAACAATAGAATTGTAATTTATAATGTTTCAACCCATCCTCTTTATGAGTTCAAAGTTGATAAAATTGAAGTTCCTTTTTTTCCATTGCTTGATATTTATTTTGAAACCTCATTTGATGATTTCAGAGGAGAAAATTTAGAAATATTTTTAAATGATAATAAAATCGAAATAAAAGAACAAAACAACCCGGAAAAGAAAGTCAGAATTGAATTTCCAGAAAATCTTGCAAACAGGCTGGTTGATTTTTCTTCTTTTTATAATTATAATGAAAATCTAAAACTCAGGTTTGATAAAAAAATTAGGGTGGATAAAGAATAATGCAATCCAGAAAATTCAAAGAAACTATAGAATCAATTATTTTTTTAGCTCCTTTTCTTTTTGTTTTTATTTTATTTTTAGCCTATCCAATAGTTTATTCACTTTTTCTTTCTTTTCATGAAGTTGGTGATTTATCAGAAGTTTTTTCAAGTCTCGAATTTGTAGGAACCAAACATTATGGGGAGCTTATTCAGGACAGAGAGTTCTGGTGGTCAGTGCTGATAACTTTCTGTTATGCTTTAATTAACATTCCTTTTGGTATATTTGTAGCCTTGATGCTTGCTTTACTTCTTTCAAACAAACTGCCCGGGAAAACTTTTTTCAGAAGCGCTTATTTTTTGCCTAATGTACTTGATATTCTTGTTGTAAGCATTATATGGACATTGATATATAGTGCACCATACGGTTATTTGCTCCAGTTTCTTGATAAAATTGGAGAGCTCAATATTATTGGAATATCGTCTGTGGCAGATTTCATCTATAATAATTTTGCAAGAACGGGCTTTTTAGGAAATCCATTTACTGCGTTACCTGCAATTATTTTTGCCCTGACGCTTAAAGGGGCGGGTTTTGGAATGGTTTTGTTTTTATCTGCCCTTCAAAATATTCCACAAGATTTATATGAGGCTGCAAAAATTGATGGCGCCGGTAAAATAAAAACTTTTTTTTCTATTACATTACCTATGCTGAAGCCAATAATTCTTTTTATGGTAATTACCGGTTTTATAGCCTCTCTGAATGCTTTTACAGAAATTTATATAATGACTTCTGGCGGACCTAATGTAACAATTTCAGAATCGGTTCCTTTTTTTGGAGGAACTACACAGGGCGCTACAAGAGTTACAGGATATCATCTGTTTAGAAACTTCAGAAGCTTAAAGCTGGGATATGCGGCTGCAATTTCCTATGTGCTGCTGTTTATAACTATATTTATAACTTTCTTAAATCTTAAATTCCTTAAGAGTGAGGATTAAAATGAAATTTATCAAAGACAGGAAAAAAAGAGAGAAAATAATAACTGGGTTGCTCCTGACTGCTTTAAGTATAGGACTTATTGTAGTACTTTTTCCTTTTGCCTGGATGTTTGCAACTGCATTTAAAACTGAAGGAGAGGCTTTTTCTTTTAATTTAATTCCTGAGAAGCTTAATTTTGATAATTTCAGGTCAGTTCTTGCTGGGGATAATTTGCATAAAAGACCCGAATTTGTACCCTATTATAGACGTGGAAATGATTCTGTTTATTTTGTAACAGAGTCAGAAAAAGACGTATCGCTTGTATCAAATTTTCATCATAATCCTCTTCCGATGAAGAGGGTAAAGGATAATATTTATGAATATTCAATAAGATTATCTGATGGCAGGTATAAATATTCTTTCCATTCTTATGAGGAGCTTCATAAATTAAAGGTAGAGTCGCAGAGAGAAAGGGTTCGTTTTGAGACTGATATTAAGGCTGACAGGGCCTATATAATAGGTAATATGACCAACTGGAAGGCTCAGAAATTAAGAACCGACTCTGAGGGAAATCATTATAATTTTCTTTTTTTAGATCCCGGTGATTATATATATTATTTTACAACAAAAGTTCCAGAGATTAGAAATCTGGTATTTAGAAAATCCGGTGAATTTCTAAAGATTGAGGAGCTTGGAATTGTTCCAATTGTAAAAGAGGATAAAATTGAAATTTTTTATGAGCCAGTTTCTGATAATGATGTTTATTATGTTTCAAGTATTAATGACTGGGAAATAAACAAAGAGCAGAAGGCTTTAAGATATGGTCCGAATCTTGTCAGGGTTATTCTTCCCCGAAAAGAGCAGTTTTATATAAACTTTTTTGAAACTGACGACATTTCTACCCTGGAGGAGAAAGATTTAAAAAAGGACTGCTTTAATTATGAAATTCAAGGAAATAGAATTAAAATTGGAAGAAACCATTTCTGGCATGAGTTTTTGAAAGTTTTCAGAAATCAGGGGAATTTTGCCAGATATTTTTTAAATAGTCTTATTGTTGCTTTTTCAGCAGCATTTCTGACAACATTAATTTGTTCTTTTTCCGGATATGTATTTGCAAAAAAGAATTTTTATGGTAAAGAAGTTCTGTTCAAGCTTCTTTTAATGGGAATGATGGTTCCGGGGCTTATGTTTATGGTTCCTCAGTACGTTCTTGTTTATTTTCTTGGAACAATTGAATTTTTAAATATAGGTAGTATTCTCTCAAGTCTTCAGATAATGGGAATGAACACTTATGGAGCTATGTTTATACCACATCTGGCCAATGTGTTTGGTCTATTTTTAATAAGACAGTATATGCAGACAATACCTGATTCTCTGATTGAAGCCGCCAGGATCGACGGCGCCTCTGAATCAAATATTTTTTATAAAATCATGGTTCCTATATCTGCACCAATTATTATGACCTTGTTTTTGCTTACATTTATAGGTCAGTGGACAAATTTTTTATGGCAGCTGATAATTTCAACCAGCTCAAATATGTACACTCTTCCTGTTGGTCTGGCCATGTTTCAGGGACAGTATTCCTCTGAGTGGACAAAACTCATGGCTGCGTCCACAATAACAGTAATTCCAATAATTATTTTATTTATATTTGCACAGAGATATTTTATTGAAGGTATGACGAAAGGAGCGGTTAAAGGGTAATGAAAGAAAGAAGTTTAAAACTTATTCATTTTAAATATGAAAATAATATTAAATCGGTCAGAGAAATTGAGTCTAGGCTATGCTGCGTGGATGGAATTGATTCTGTAGAAGTTTTAAAAGAAGATAAAATGATTTATATCTCATTTGACAGCGAAGTTATTGCAGTAGATTCAATTATTGAACTCCTGAAAGAGTTTCAAGTTGAAATTATTAAATAAATGGGATGATTATATTCTGTTAAAAGGAGAAAAAATGAAAAAAAGATTTTATCTATTTCTGGTATGTGCTGTTTTATTATTTAGTTTTGGTTGTGGCGATGAAACCCGGGAAACTCAAGTATCGGCTGCCGATAACGTTTACGGCTTTGGTATGAACAACACATTATGGTGGAGTTTTCCTTTTTTTAATACATTTGGAGCTGAATTTATAAGAGATGGAAAATGTGTTCTTAATGAAGAACCAGGAGTAGATGCACTTCAATTCAAGGTTGATTTATACAATAAATATGAGATTGAGGCAGGAGCATGGCGCGCAGGCGCAATAGATCCTGAGTCTGGTTTTATAAACGAAAGGTATGCAATGATTTTTAATGGTCCCTGGGCTATTCATTCTTTAAGAGAGGCGGGAGTTAATTTTGGTGTTTCTCTTATTCCTGAGGGTCCTGAAGGAACTTCAACAAATGTTGGCGGTACAAATATGGTTGTTTTTAGAAACTCAGAGAATCCATACTGGGCAGCAAAGTTTCTTGAATATGTTGCAAGCGAAGAAGTTCAGGCCGACTGGGGTAACAAACTTGAGCAGATTCCTGTTAATTTAAAAGCCTATGATAAAATTGATACTGTTGATAAGCCGTTTCTGGCAACTTTCATGGAACAGATGAAGTATGCAAAAGCCAGACCTCAAATACAGAATTATTCTGATCTTGAGGAAATTGTAAATCCACAAATGGAAGCTGCGCTACAACAGGAAAAAACTGTTTCTGAAGCCTTGAATGATGCAGTTAAAAGAATTCATGATAGAGTTTTAGATGAAGAGGCAAAGGTGGAGTTTTCGTCAGGTGAGGCAGAAGATTACTCAACTGAAACCGGGGTTGAAATTTCATTATGGGTAACTTATAATCCAACAGAAATGGAAGTCTTTAATGAAATAGCCTCTTCTTTTATGCAGAAAAATCCAGGCGTAACTGTTAATGTTGAACAGATACCTTGGGGAGGGCATGAGGAAAATATACTTACCTCTCTTGCAACAAAAACCACACCTGATATTGCAAGAGTTGATGCATCTTTTGTTTATAAGCTGATAGTAAGAAATGCTCTTTATAATTTAAGTCAGTTTGGTCTTGATTATTTAAAAGAAGAACTTGTACCGGCGACACTTGGTTCCTGCACCGCCGATGGTAAACTCTGGGCAACACCCGATCAGGTAACTGGGGTTGCGCTTTTTTATAATAAAGATATGTTTGCAGAAAAAGGACTTGATCCACAAGCTCCACCTCAAACCTGGGAAGAGTTTGTTGAGTTTGGAAAAATACTTACAGAAACAAAATAGGAGGTTTTTTTAACCTTGTATTTCCATAGAAAGGAGTAAAAATGATTAATTTAAAACAAATTAAAGTAAATTCTGTGCTGCCTGATGGCATAAAAAGACTTAAAGAAATTGCTAATAATATGTGGTTCTGCTGGAATAAAGATGCTCAGAATTTATTTTATGAAATTGACTCAGACCTTTATTCAGAGGTTGAAAATAATCCTGTTAAATTTTTAAATGAAATATCTCAGAATAAATTAAATCAGATATCTGAAAATGAAGATTTTTTAAAAAAATTTAATAGTGTAGTAAAAGAATTTGATAAATATATGCAGGCCGAAGATACTTGGTTTTTAAAAAAATATTCTTCTAAAAAAGATAATATAATTGCATATTTTTGTGCAGAGTTTGGCGTGCATGAAAGTGTTCCTATATATTCCGGGGGATTAGGTGTACTTGCCGGCGATCATGCTAAATCTGCAAGTGATCTTGGGCTTCCTTACATAGGTGTTGGACTTCTTTACAGACAGGGATATTTTGATCAGAAAATTGATAGGGAAGGAAATCAGGCAAATAAGTTTTTTTCGCATAATTTTGATGAAATGCCTGTTGAAAAAGCAAAGGATGAAGATGGAAATGATATTATAGTAGAGGTTGAAATATCAAATAGAATGCTTTATGCATGTGCCTGGAAAATGCAGGTGGGGAGAGTTCCTATATATCTGCTTGATGCAGACATTGAAAAAAATTCCAGACAGGATAGAGAAATAACCTATAAGCTCTATGGCGGCGATCAGGAAATGCGTATATCCCAGGAAATACTGCTGGGAATTGGCGGTGTAAGACTTTTAAAGAAGTTGAATATTGCGCCCGATGTTTGGCATATGAACGAGGGTCACTCGGCCTTTTTAGGACTGGAAAGAATTAGAAACATTATTAATGAAACAGGCCTTACTTTTTATGAGGCGCTTGAGATTGTCCGGGCTGACACAATTTTTACGACCCATACTCCCGTTCCAGCCGGTAATGATGCCTTTCCTCTTACTTTAAAAGAAAAATATTTTAAGAAATACTGGGAAAGTGTAGGATTATCACGTCAGCAGTTTATGGACCTTGGTCTTCAGGTTATGCCTGAAGGATATGAGTTATTTTCGCTTACAATTCTTGCATTTAAAATTTCCGGAAGAGCTAATGGTGTAAGTCGACTTCATGGCGAAGTATCATCTGATTTATGGAAGGATGTATGGGAGGATATACCACAAAGTGAAAATCCTGTTACATATGTAACAAATGGTGTACATACACTTAGCTGGATAGCTCCTGATATACATGAGCTCTTTGATAATTATCTTGGGAAGGACTGGAAACATTATATTGCTAAAAAAGAAACATGGAAGAAAATAGATAATATTCCTGATCAAGAACTCTGGCAGGTTCATGTAAAATTAAAAAAGAAACTTATAAGATTTATAAGAGATTTATTAAAAAATCAGCTTGAGAGAAATCACGCAAATTTAAGTGATATTAATCATATAGACGAACTTCTTGACCCCTCTGCTCTTGTAATAGGATTTGCAAGAAGATTTGCGACCTATAAAAGAGCCACCCTGCTTTTTAGAGATATCAAACGCTTAAAAAAAATAATGAATAAAGCAGATAGAAAAATTCATTTTGTTTTTTCCGGTAAAGCACATCCCGCCGATAAAGGTGGTCAGGCTTTAATTAAAAACATTCATGAAATTGCAAAACAGGAAGGATTTGAAGGTAAAATATTTTTCCTTGAAAATTACTCGCTGAGGGTTGCCAGATATATGGTTAGAGGAGTAGATGTCTGGCTTAATAATCCTAAAAGGCCTCTTGAAGCCTCAGGAACAAGCGGACAGAAAGTGCCTGTTAATGGTGGAATTAACTTTTCAATTTTAGATGGATGGTGGGATGAAGGTTATAATAAAAAAAATGGTTGGGCTATAAATCCTGAAATAACAACTTTTGAAAATGATGAAGAACAGGCTGATTTTGACAGCAGTTCACTTTATGATGTTCTTGAAAATGAAGTTTTAGAAACTTTTTACAGAAAAGACCAGAATGGACTTCCTTTAAAATGGATTAAAATGATGAAAGAATCTATGAAAAGTGTAATACCAGAATTTTCAATGGATAGAATGGTAAAAAATTATACAAAAAAGCTTTATGTACCGGCTGCAGATACTGGTCAGAATTTGAAAATGGATTCGCTTGAGAACGCCAGAAAAGTTGCCAGAGACAGGTACAACGTCCTGTCGGCATGGGATAATATTAATGTTGAAAATATTGAAGGTCTTGAAATACTGCAGAATCCAAGACTTGGAAAAACTTATAATCTTAAAGTTGAGGTTATTCCCAAAAACTTAAGTAAAGAAAATATTAAGGCTCAGTTATGTATTTATGATAAAAACAAACAAGTTGTAGATATTGTTGATTTTAATTCAGCAGAAGAAAAAAAAGTTATAAAATATACGCTTCAGTATAAATGGGAAAAAAGCGGGCTTTTTTATGCGGGATTAAGACTGGTACCATATTTTGAAAATATGATTCATCCATATGAAACAGGTGTGGCCTACTGGTTATAAAGGGAAATAAATGATAATAGTTCTCCATAAAAATGCTTCCTATGATGATAAACAGAGATTAATTAATAAAATTAAAGAGCTTGGATTAAAGCCTCACGTATCTGAGGGTATTCACCGTACTATAATTGGGGCTGTCGGGGATGAAAAAATTTTTCAATCAAATCCTGTTGACGGAATGCCCGGAATTGAAAAAATCTATCAGATATTAAAGCCATTCAAGCTTGTAAGCCGTGAGTTTAAAAAAGAGACCACAGTAGTTAAAATCCGGGGAAAAAAATTTGGTGATGGTAAATTCAAACTTATAGCTGGTCCCTGCTCAGTTGAGTCTAAAAATCAGATTTTAGAATGCGCGTCGTTTTTATCCCAGATAGGAGTTAGTTTTTTGAGAGGAGGAGCCTTTAAGCCTAGAACTTCTCCATATAGTTTTCAGGGGCTTGGTTTTGAAGGATTAAAATACTTGAAATATGCGTCTGATAAATACGATATTCCAGTAGTAAGTGAAATAATTGATTTAAAAGATGTTAGCAGATGTTATGATTATATAGATATATTTCAGGTTGGTGCACGTAATATGCAGAATTATAATCTGCTTATAGAGCTTGGAAAACAGGATAAACCTGTATTATTGAAACGAGGTATGAGCTCAACTATTAAAGAGTGGTTAATGGCAGCTGAATATATTATGCTAAAAGGTAATTCAAATATTATTTTATGCGAAAGAGGAATTAGAACGTTTGAAAATTATACGAGAAACACTCTTGACCTTTCTGCTGTAATTGCCGCAAAAAACGAAACACATCTTCCAGTTATCGTAGACCCGTCACATGCAACTGGAAAAAAAGAAATGATTCCCGGGCTTACTCTGGCGTCTAAAGTGGTTGGAGCTGACGGAGCAATGGTTGAAATACATCCGGAGCCTGAAAAAGCCTTATCAGACGGCGGACAGTCTTTGAGTTTTTCAGAATTTTCAACAATGCTTAAAAAGGTCAGGAAAAGCTGATGGCCTCTATTTCCCGCGAAGTATATAATACTATTCAAAAATATTCTCTTATAGACGAAAATGATAAAATTGCACTAGGGTTATCTGGAGGCAAAGATAGTTTTGCCCTTCTTTCCCTTCTTTCTCCCCTTAGAAAAAAATTAAAATTTGAAATAAAGGCTTTTCATGTTATACCAAGAAAAAAATATAATAAAAAAGACATTGATAATATGAAAAAGTTCTGTGATGAGCAAAGTGTTGAGCTGATTATAAAAGAGACAAATATAATTGATTATATTGAGGGCTTAAATTTAAAAAAAGATATTTGCTTTTTATGCGCTCATCATAGAAGAAAAGAATTGTTTCTTCTAATGGAAAAATATAAACTTGAAAAAATTGCTCTTGGTCATCATAGAAATGATGCAATTGAAACTTTTATAATGAATATTTTTTATTCAGGACAGACATGCACGATGATGCCTATACAGAGTCTATTTCGCGGAAAAATTAATTTAATTAGACCTTTGTACACCCTGCCTGAAAAAAGAATAAAGTCATATGTTGGGAAAAATAACATTCCTGTATTTGACTATAAATGTCATAAATCTGGAAATTCAAAAAGAAATGAAGTAAAAGAAATAATTAAAGAGGTTGCATTAAGTAATAAAAGGGTTGAATATAATATTTTTAATTCTATGCACAATGTTAATCTTGATTATTTGCCCCTGAAATTTTATAAAAAATAAGTGCACTTGACTTTTGTTGCCTAAAAATGAAATAATTAAACTAGATTTATCAAGGAGGAGATAAAAAGTATGCAAGCTCTTGGAAAACACGTTATGTTAGAGCTCTTTGACTGTGATAGAAGTGTTTTAAACAGTAAAGATGAAATAGAAGAACATATGCTTATGGCAGCTAAAAAAGCTGGAGCAACTATTATTCAAACAGCATTTCATCAGTTTAATCCTCAGGGCGTGAGTGGTTTTGTTGTTATTGCTGAATCACACCTGGCAATACATACCTGGCCCGAGTATGGTTATGCTGCCGTGGATGTTTTTACCTGTGGAAATACTGTTGATACTTTTACAGCTTACAGATACCTTAAGGAAAAATTCGGGGCTCAGATAGTTAAAACTTATGAACTTAAAAGAGGAGAACTCTTTCATGAAAAATTAATTTCAAAAAATAAAGACCTTCATATTGAAAAATTGAATTATGGTGAAAAACCGGATCAAAAAAAAGGAGAAAATAATGCTTGATGGTGGAAAAATCCGGTTTAATGAAAAGCACTCAGGTGATTATGGAATATTTATAGACGCAGATGAAATTCTTTATTCAAAAAAAAGTAAATATCAGCTTGTAGAAGTAATTTCTTCAAAAACCTGGGGTAGAATACTTCTTCTTGATAGAAATATAATGACAACTGAAAAAGACGAGTTTGTTTATCATGAAATGATTACACAGGTCCCATATTTTTGTATGCCGGAAGCTCGTTCAGCCCTTGTAATAGGCGGAGGTGACGGTGGAACTGTCCGTGAACTTTTACGACATAAACAGATGGAAAAAGTTACACTTGTTGAAATAGATAATGATGTTATAAAAGTATGCAAAAAGTTTTTTCCAGAAATTGCCAGCTCGTTTGACGATCCACGTCTTGAAATTATTACTGGTGATGGTATTAAATTTGTTGAAAATGTACAAAGAAAATTTGATATAATAATAATTGATTCTTCTGACCCATTTGGTCCGGCAGAAGGACTGTTTAGAGAAGAATTTTATCAAAACTGTAAAAATATTTTAAACAAAAAAGGTGTTTTAACTTGTCAGGCAGGTAATGCTTTTGTTACTCAGGAAGCAGTTATTGCTTATAAAAACTTAAAAAAAGTTTTTAAAAATGTTGAATATTATCTTGCGAATATATTAACATACGGGGGATTATGGGGATTTGCATTTGCCTCAGATACTCAGAGTTCTAAAGACTTTGATTTAAAAAAATATAAAGAGACAGACTTAAATTATATGTATTATTCTGAAAAAATACATAAAGCTTCTTTTGTATTACCGCCTTTTTTTAAGCAAAAACTTGAATCAAAAGGTTTGTTAAATGAAATTTATTAAATCACTCATTCTATATATTTTAGTAATAGGAGCTATAATTTATGGTATAAATGTTTACATTAGTTATTCGGCTGAAAGTCTTGATAGTCAATCAGAAATACTTTCTCTTGAAGAGGAAAAAAACTCAAATAAAGAAATTCAAACTGAAGAAAGCGTAGAATTAGAAAGAGTAGAGCATCAAAAAGAAGAGGTTAATGAAAAAAACTCTAATATTAATTATAATTATCTTCTTAAAACTGTTTCTCTTAACTGTGAGAAAGGGGAGGAAATAAAAAAAATTCTTGAAAGAATTTCTGAAGAAAATGATATTAATTTCAGATTTCCAAAATCAAATAATGAGCTTGGAAAAATAGACCTTACTATGAATATTGAAAGTATTACAGTGGAAGAGGTGTTGGAAATTTTAATTGGAAACGAGAATTATTTCTGGTATAACAGAGAAGGTAATACTATTGTGGTGATGAGGAAAGGATGAAAAAGTGCAGAGTATGTGGCAAGGAACTGTGGAATATTCATGCTAAATTATGTGAAAATACAAGGTGCTTTGTTGAGTATGAACTTGAAAAAATAAAAAAGCTTGAAAAAATAACTCTATATCATGACATTATAACTGAAAAGAAAAAACAAAGAAAAATTTTTCACCTTATTCCGTCAAGACCCTGGACCTCCAGTTGTATAGATAATTTAAAAAGTAATATTGACAACAGCTGGAGTGCAGAAAAAACATCTTCTGAAACTAAGAGAACAATTGATGAAATAAAATATATGCAGAAAGTTTTAACGAAAGTTGGTTATAAAAATTTAAAGAAAGTTGTTTTAAAAATTGAAAAATCCGGAAAAAAAGGCAATATAAATAAAGAACTTGAATGGCTCCGGGAAGTCGGCATTTTAAATTTTTTTGATTTTCAAATTAAGAAAACCAGTGCCATAACAAGGGAAGCAATTATTAAATAGCTCAAATCTGTAACAAAATTAATTAGTTTTTTCATAAAATTTCTCCGATAAAATTATAATATACTGTTATTCTATTTAATTATCGGAGAAATCAAAAATAAATATTAATAAAAAACCACTTACCTGTTTTAACAGCAATTCTCAATGAAAATAGAGAAAATCCTTGATTTGATTGGGTCAGCGCCGACATCACTTTTGGAAAAAACAAAGTGTGTAGGCCTGACCACTAAAGGATTTTCGGCTAAATTGAGAATTGGTGCTGTTTTAAAATTATATTTTCTTTAATAACCTGGATGATGGTTTGATTTTTACAGTTTTTCTAGGTTTGCTTTTTCCAGCAGTTCCATCAGGAAGAACATATTTCCGGGGACTTGTTTTAGTAAGAATAAGCGTTCCAATATATGGTATATTAACTCTGTTTTTTTCCTTTATTTCTTCAAGAAGTACAATAACTGTTTCGTCATAAACTCTACCAACGGTATCCTGAGTATAGCCTAATCTTTTAGAGATTTTTTTAATTAGTTCTTTTTTGGTCATTTTTCCTCCTCGGTTTATAAACTACTTTACAAACAATTATAAAATAAATAAAAATAAAATTCAATAAAACTAAAAAAAAAGAAAGAACTTTTAATATAATGTAATATGGTCGGGGAGACAAGACTTGAACTTGCGACCTCTTGCACCCCATGCAAGTACGCTAGCCAACTGCGCCACTCCCCGACGAAAATATTTTAGCACAATTTTAAAAAAAGTCAAAAATTAGAGGGTATAAGCCAGTAAATCTCAATAAGATTTTGTTTCGTAATAAATTTTAACCTCTGGTTTTTGTCGCCTCTCATCGGCTTCTTACTTCTCACTTTTCACCTTTCACCTCTCACGGCTCTTCTCGGCCTGACCACTCGCTTTATTTAAAGTTGCCAAGAAGCAAAAAATTTGTTAATATATGACAAAATTTAGTATAGAGGTGGTAATGGAGTATAAAAACCTTAAAAAAACAGTTCTTTCAAGAGTTGATCCTGAATTAGCCGAAAAATTTCTTGAAACACTTAATGAATTTTTAGAAAATAATCAGGATAAAGAGCAGAAAGCTAAATTAAGTAGTATATTTCTTGAAATTTACAGAAAATTACTTGTTAACTTTGCTGGCGAAGAAGAAGAAGATATAAAATTCTTTCTTCGGTACTGTGTGCTTGAGGATTTTATTTCCGGAGAAAATATTAATAAAGTCAAAAACTTCGATGTCTCTGAGCTTAAATCAATAGAGGGAGTTGATTATCCAGTTTTATATGTTGATGAATGGATTAATTTGGTGAATTATGATGAAATACCCTCCAGTGCCGGAGATGATTTAACAAAAATGAAAAAAACACAAAATCCGGCTGAAAAAATGAAAGAATTTTTAGATAAACATTCTAATGAAAAAAGAAATCTTGAAAAAATAGTTGTTCTCAGGCAGAGTTATATAACAACCATACAAAAACACTGGAAAAAAATTATCTCAACACTTATTACAAAAGATGATTTAGAAAGTGTCAATTTTGAAAATAAAATAAAAAATGAGTCTGATATATCTAAAATACTTGAATTAATGCCTAAACTGACAGCTGTAAATAAAAGAATCAGCGGTCTTTTAAATCAAATGAAAATGGCGGCAAAAACAATTAATTCATTAAAAGGCGATGTCTCTGCTGAAGATCTTGAAAAAGTTAAAGATCAGGAAAGCAGCTTAGTTGTTGAAGAATATAAATCAATTAAACAAATGGGAAAAATGTGTATTGGCAGACAGGGAAACGAGTTTCCAATTCTTTATGATCCGTATTTCCCTGTTAATTTACTTGATAGAGATAGAGTTAAGGAATATATTGAAAAAATTCAGTTTCTTGATCCTGATATATTTTTTAGAAAATTTCTGGGAATTGATTCAAATAATCCTCCTTTTACATTACTTGCACCAGTTTATGGTAAAAGAGGTGTCTGCTGGGAGGCAATACCTAAACAAAATCGTGAAACTGGTAGAGGTAAAATAGCTATTCCTCTTTTTCCGGCAGTAGATGAGGAACAGATTGTGATAAGAGCTTTAGCTGATTATAGATGGCAGAAAATGAAAGAAGTTGCGGGCTTCAGATGGATGAATGAGGGATTGACCGGTCGTTATTATGAGATACATGAAGCTTGGAAAGCCGATAAGAAAAAAGGAAAAAAAGTTAAGTTTAATACTGATTTAAAAGATAGCTTCATTGAAAATTATATTTTATGGATTAAATATGAAAGTCAGGGTATGCAGAAAGTCGATAAAGAAGTAAGACAGATTTTCTGGCTTCATATGCCTTTTCCCGAAGAAGTGAAAAAAACACTTAAAGATCGTGGTTTTCATTATAAACAGCTTTATGAAAATGATCAGAGAAAGGCAATGTCTCAGGGATATTAAAAATCTTATTAGAAAAATGAAAGGTATTTCTTTGCCTGTACCAGGGGTTATTTATGAAACTTAATAAAAAATTTGAAAATGAAGAAACTATTTATTTAAAAAATAATCAAATAAAAAATGTTTATTTAACTCAGCATATTCAAGTAGAAAAAAGTGTTGAAAATAAAATTACAATACCATTTATTTTTCCCCTGGGTTTAATTGAAAAAAAACTTGAAATATCTTCAAAGTTGACATATAAATCACAGAAAGAGACTTCTTATAAAATACTGACCTTTGACGAAGAAGAACAGTTTTCTCATTTTTTTAAATCTTTTGAAAAGTTCAATATGCTTTTTGAAGAAGAAAAAATTAAAAATATATATTATCTTGAAATGTGTTTTTTGCCAGAAACTTGTAAAGAGCTTTATGAATCAGTGGTAAATGAAACATATAAACAGTATAATTCTTATATAGAAATATCTCTGAAAACATATACATATGATAAATATTTTAATGTTCTTAAAAGTCTGGCCGAATATTTCATGCTTTTTGACTTAAAAAAGTTATATCAGGAGCGGGCTTATTATAATGAAGGATTAACTTTTTTTTCAATTGAAAAATATGAAAAAGCGCTGGATATCTTAAGCAAGTTGACTGATAAAAAGGATTTTAAAACTCCGGAATTATTTAATACTTTATCAAAATGTTATTATTATAAAAAAGATTTAAAAAAAGCAATGGAAAATGCTTTAATAGCATTAAAAGTTGATTCACAATATTATAAGGCCTTTCATAACCTGGCTGTTTATTATATAAAAAATCACGATGTGGGTAATGCCCAGGAGTGCTGGGAAAAAGCCTTAAAGTTAAAGCCAGATTTTGAAAAAGCAAAAAAAAACCTTTCAGTTATTTCCAAAAAATTTAATTAAAAATCTGTTTTCAGACTGGAGGGAAAAATAAAAATCAAAGATTTTTTAAATCATAAAGTTGTAAAAGCCGGCAGCTGGTATACTCTGAGTGAATTTTTTCTTAAAGGAATAACTTTCCTTACAATACCAATATTTACTAGACTTCTTTCTACAAGTGATTATGGAATAGTATCCCTTTATCATACCTGGGTTGCAATATTTGTGATTTTTTTCTCAATCAGTTTAAGAGGTTCAATTGGAATAGCAAAGACGGATTTTAAAAATTCTTATAATCAATTTGTCTCAAGTGTCACTTTTTTATCTATTATTATTTTTGCAATTTTTTTTATAATTTTTTTTTCATTTAGTGAAACTTTTATTAAAATTACCGGATTAACTGAATTTTTATTCTTTTTTATGCTATTTCAAGCCTATTTTATGGGAATAAAAAATTTTTTAATTTCAAAATTAAGGTTTGAATACAAATACAAACAAGTTGCTTTTATTAGTATCGTAACTGTAATAACAGGAATAATTTTTTCTGTTTATTTGATTTTAAATGTATATTCAAATAATCCGTATTTTGGTGCAATTTTAGGAAAAGGCTCATTATATATTGTTTCTGGTGCAATTTTTCTGTTTTATATTTTTTTCTATGGTAAAACTTTAATAAACTTAAAATACTGGAAATATTCTTTGATTTTAGGGCTGCCAGTTGTTTTTCATTCTTTATCACAAATTATTAATGTTCAGTTTGATAGAATTTTAATTAATAAATACATAGGAGAGTCTGCTACTGGAATTTATAGCTTTGCTTATAATGTTGGTATGATTGTAATTGTACTGATTAGTTCTTTTAATGCAGCCTGGGTGCCATGGTTTTTTGAAAAAATAAATGAGAAAAATTTATTATTAATAAAAAAAAGGGCATTAAGTTACCGAAATATATTTACTTTAATATATTCCTGCATTTTGTTTGTGTCTCCTGAATTAATTCGATTAATGGCAGACCAGTCATATTGGAAAGGTCTGCATATTATTCCTTGGATTTTTATGGCTTATTATTTGCAATATATGTATACGTTTGAGGTCAATGTAGAGATGGCAATGAAAAAAAACAATATGATGGCAGTAGGTACTGTTTTGTCTGCTTTAATAAATATAGGGCTAAATATTATTTTTATCCCTAAATACGGTTATGAAGCCGCCGCTATTACAACTGTAATTTCTTACTTTTTTCTATTCTTTTTTCACTTTTTAATAACAAGGTTTTTTTTAAAGAAAAATATATTTGGATTCTTTTTTCATTTAAAATCACTTTTTTATTTAGTTATTATAACAGGAATTTTTATGTTGTTTCAGAATTTGTTAATAATAAGGTTAATTTTAATATTTTTAATATTTTTGTTACTATATTTAAAACTTTTTAAAGAGAAGGAATTAAAACTACTATGAAAACACTTATTACAGGTGCTGATGGTTTTATTGGAAGTCATCTTACGGAATTTTTATTAGATAAAGGATTTGAAATTAAGGCATTCACTTTTTATAATTCGTTTAATTCATGGGGATGGTTGGATACATTATCAAAAGAAAAATTAAATAAAATTGAAATTTTTTCTGGAGATGTTAGAGATCCTAACGGTGTTAGAGAAGCAATGAAAAACGTTGATATCGTTTATCATTTAGCTGCTCTTATTGCAATACCATTTTCATATCATTCTCCTGACAGTTATGTTGATACAAATATTAAAGGCACGTTAAATATTTTACAGGCGGCAAGAGATTTTAATGTTAAAAGAGTTCTAATAACTTCTACATCTGAAACTTATGGAACTGCTCAATATATTCCAATAGATGAAAAACATCCTAAACAAGGGCAATCCCCGTATTCTGCTACAAAAATAGGTGCTGATGCAATTTCAGACTCGTTTTATAGAAGTTTTAATTTACCAGTTTCAATTGTAAGACCGTTTAATACTTTTGGACCAAGACAATCTGCCAGAGCAATTATTCCAACAATAATTACTCAGCTTTTATCTGGTAAAAAAGAAATTAAATTAGGATCACTTCATCCCACCAGAGATTTCACATATGTAAAAGACACAGCAAAAGGTTTTTATGAAATTGGATTATCTGAAAAGACTATAGGTGAAGAAGTTAATATAGCAATGCAGCAGGAAATATCAATAAAAGAACTTGCAGAATTACTTATTAAACTTATTAATCCTGAAGCAAAAATTATTACTGAAGATATTAGAAAAAGACCTGAAAAAAGTGAAGTAGAAAGATTATACGGCTCAAATGAAAAAATCAAAAAATTAACCAACTGGAAACCAGATTATAATTTTGAAAAGGGAATAAAAGAAACAATTGAATGGTTCAAAAAGCCTGAAAACCTGAAAAAATACAAAGCAGATATTTATAATATATAAGATCCGTAACAAGTTAGACGTGAGAAGTAAGAAGGAAAGAAAAAAGAAGTGAGATGTTAGAGGTAAGAGGTAAGTGGGAAAAGCTGTAAAAAGTGAGAAGTGAGAGGAAAGAAGTCAGATTAATAGAATCAATATATTTTTTATAATAATTTAATCCGTAATGGAGAAATATACTTTGAAAACTCATAAAGATTTAGATGTTTGGAAAGAAAGTTATAATCTTACTCTTAAAGTATATAAATTAGTAGATAACTTTCCAGAATTTGAAAAATTTGGAATTTCTTCTCAGATTAGAAGAGCTTCAGTTTCGGTTGTTAGTAATATAGCAGAAGGAGCAGCAAGAAATGGTGATAAAGAGTTTATTTATCATTTATATGTTTCTTTAGGTTCTTTAGCAGAATTAGAAACACAACTTTTATTAAGTAAAGATTTAGGTTATCATGATTTAATTGAAATTTTTTCTGATATAGAAAAAGTTAAAAGTTTGTTATTGGGATTAATTAAATATTTAAAAAATAAAGTAAAGTAAAAGGTGGATGATTTGAATATACAAAAAAGTCAAAATTTTTTAGCTGTTTTAATATTAAAAGATAAAATATTGAAATTTATAAAATTTTGGTTATGTATTTTTAATAATTTCTTGTCATGCCCCTTTGCTCTAACCTCACATTTCACATCTCACATCTCACGGCACTTTGCATTAACCTCACATTTCACCTCTCACTTCTTACGGCCCTTTGCTCTAACCTCACCTCTCACTTTTTACTTTTCACGGAATAAAATTTTGGAGGAAAGTTTATGAATCAAAATTTTATTCCCCTCTCCGTCCCTTCCTTCAACGGTAATGAATTAAAATACGTTACTGAATGTATTGAAACTGAATGGGTTTCAACAGCTGGAACTTATGTAAATAAATTTGAAAAAGACATAGCAGATTATACAGGAGCTAAATACGCGGTGGCGTGTTCAAGTGGAACAGCAGCTTTACATATTGCTCTTATATTATCCGGAGTAGGACGTGATAATGAGGTAATAGTCCCAACTTTAACATTTATTGCTCCAATTAACACAATTAAATATGTAGGAGCAGAACCTGTATTTATGGATTGCGATGATTATCTTAATATTGATGTAGAAAAAGTAAAAGAATTTTGTGAAAAAGAATGTAATTTTGATGGGCAATTTTTAATTAATAAAAAAACTAAAAGAAAAGTAAAAGCAATTATGCCAGTTCATATATTTGGACACCCTCTTAATATTGAACCATTAATAGAATTAAAAGAAAAGTATAATTTAAAAATTATCGAAGATTCAACCGAATCATTAGGTAGTTATTATAAAAATGGAAAGTTTAAAGGTAAAAAAACAGGTACAATTGGAGACATTGGATGTTTTTCATTTAATGGTAACAAAATAATTACTACCGGTGGTGGTGGAATGTTTGTAACCGATAATGAAAATTTTGC
>JBNJGP010000019.1:0-36134 GCA_051747805.1 Candidatus Muiribacteriota bacterium | reverse complement strand
TATCATCGACAGTAAAGTCAGCTTAAGCTGACAGCAGTTCTCACACTGTTTCTTGGTCGAAGACCATTTACTGTTATCGATAGATAACTTTACTATCACTTTTAGGTGATTTTACTAAGCTGAAAGCTTTTTACTTTTATGTAGGCCTGACCACATAAGCCTTTTTAAAAAATTTGCTAAACTCAAGTAAATTATTTAAATTTCGATAATAATAATATGATAAAAAAAAACACCCTTTTACTTTTTATATTATTTATATCCCTGAATATTCTTGCCTCAATACCAGAAGAAGCTCAGAAAAGTTTGACACATTTTGTTGAAAATGGTTTTCTTTCAGAAAAAGAAGGCGTTAATATTCATAAACTGAACTCACGTTTTTTATCTGCCAGACAAGTTAACCAGCTTCTAAATTTTTTTTCAAAACATCCTGAAGAATTTTCGACCCGTGAAATAATTAAGCTGGGAAAACTATGCGGTGAGTTTTCCGAAGAATTAAGATTTATGAACTTATCCAGATTAGACTCTTTTACCACGCTTCTTAAATTACTGCAAAATAGAATAATAACAACAAAAAGTGTTGTTCTTGCAACTGAGTTTCACACAATTGGTCAAAGAGGTATAGTCGAGGATAAAAAAGAACTTATCGAGCCCGAAACAACAAAATCCACTGTTTATCTTGACAGGGCAAAAACTTGTTTTAATAACAGAAACTATGACCAAGCTGCCCATGAATTAAATCAAGCTTTATTATCCCATCCTGATTTCCTTGCCGGTTGTTTCTGGTTAGGAAGGGTATATGTAAAAAAAGGAGATTATTTAGCCGCAGTTGAAATGTGGGAAAAAGTTGTTACCTCACTAGGTAGCAGAATTTATATAGACGATTTTATAGACAAAGTTTCTGATTATAATGATGTTTTCATGGAAGTGTTAGAGGTAATAAGTGCATATCCAGAACACCCTGTTCCAAATAAGCTTCTTCAGACAATGCAGGAAAATCTAAGAACAAATAAATAAATATAAAAAGTCTTTTTACCGATTAGAGAAGTAGAATATTTTTAGAGGAGCCCGTTTATGAAAAATAAAAAACTCTATCCAGATGTGCTAAATAATAAAGGGAAAACCTTTTTAAAACAGAAAAAGTTTTCAGAAGCTATTTTATGTTTTAAAAAAGCAATAAATATGAACAAAAAATTTATCGAAGCCTATGTTAATCTGGGTATAACCTACTCCGATGCAGGTCTGAACGATCAGGCAGTAAAGGCCTTCACAAAAGCCTCTTTTCTTGACCCGCTATATATGAACAAATATGGCGTTGATTTAAACAAAAGAAGCAAAAGACAGGATGAAATTTATATTGAAGAGGCTAATACTGCTTTAAAAACATCTAACTTCAAAAAAGCCCAGGAATATGCCGAGGCAGCCGTAAAAGCAAAACCTGTTTTTCCTGATTATAAAGTGTTTCTTGCAGAAATTTTAATGAAACAAAACAAATTTGAAAAAGCAAGATTCCATATTGAAAAAGCCCTTGAAATTAACCCTTCTTACGAAAAAGCTAAAGAAAAATTAAGTTTAATTCTTTATCTTAAAGGGCTCGACTATTTTAAGGATGGTATGGATAAGGAAATGCTTTCGCTCTGGAAAAAAGCTCTTAAAATATACCCTAAGAGCGACCTTCTAAAGCTTTCTGTAAATATTGAGTTTACAAAGGTAAATATGGAAGCCCGATGTCCTAATTGTGAGGTGCATTCAAATGCTGAGTTTAAATTCTGTCCTCATTGCGGTTTTGAAAAAAAGTAATAGTACACAGGAAGAAGGTACAATGAACAAAACATGCCTGTAATTAAACCAGTTATTGAAATAATCCCCATAATTTTCCAGAAACTGTCGGCAAAAACAAGAGGTGTTAATCCAAGAACTGTTGTAACTGTTGTTATTAAAACAGCCCGAAACTTCAAATTTATTCCATGTGTGGCTTTAAAAAAAGATGAGTGCGACAAATCTTTATTAATATAATCAACAATAAGTATAGAGTTATTAATTATAATTCCAGAAAGAAGTATAAAAGCAATATAAACGGGCAGAGACCAAGGAATAGAAAATAATGCCATAGCTGAAATAATTATGCCATATGTTACCGGTATAACTGAAAAAACAAGAAGCACAAGCTGAACTTTCTGATAATACATATAAAGAATTAAAAAAAGCAGTATAAGAGTAAATAAAAGGGCCATTCCCATCTCTCTTCTATCACTTTTTATATCTGAAGTGCGACTGTCAAATTCGTATATTATTTTATCTCTTCTGTTAACGTTAAGTTTGTTTATTATATTTCGTATTTTGTTAATTGCGTTTAATTCATCAAGTTTTTCAAATAGTACACTTATAGTTATTACAGGCATTCCATTATATGTAAATATATTACCTGGATTGTGCACGAGTGATATGTCAGAAACATCTTTCAGTGAAACAAAATCTTCTTTTCTTAATAGAAGATTTCCCATCTCTTCAATGCTGTTTACTTCATCAAGTCTGAACCTGAACTCATCTTTTAACCCTCCCATTTCCTTATCCAGCCTTGGCCCCTGAAAATAGGCCCTCAGTATATATGCTGCCTCTGAAGCATTAAAACCTGCACGAATTAATTCATTATGTTTTATTTTTATTTCCACCTCTTCAACCGGTGGTTTTTCTTTTATTAAAATATTGCTGTTATGGCCGAAGTCTTCCTTTAACTGGGAATAAACAATATTTGCTTTTCTTAACCTTGTTTCATAGTTATCATCATATATCATTAAATCAACTTTTCTGAACTCCTCCTCGGGTGAGTTCATTAAAAAAATATGTATATCTGGAAATTCCTCTAATCTGTTTTGAATTTCATTATATTTATCTGCAAAAACCTGAAGCTCTTTTCGGTGAACTTTTACAACCATTTGTGCCGTTTCTTTTTCAACAGTTGTCAAAACCTTTTTTACTTCATTATAATCAAGTAAAATTTCTTCTACCTGTTTTAAATCATTTCTGAAATCCTGTGTTGATGTCAACAACCCCGGCTGACAGTGAAGAAGAAATATATTATCAGGCACTTCTCCAATATTCATAAAACCTGTAAAAAAATATGAAATAATCCCTGTTAAAATTATTAAAATAGAGATTACTATTATTGTTTTTTTATAAAAAAGGGCTTTGGATAGAAAAAATGTATTGAAAAACTCATACTTTTTAAAATGTATTTTATTTGAATCTCTTTTTCGCCAGTTAAAAAAATATGTAAACCATGGAATAAAAAACGCACTCTGAAAAAAAGAAAACAATAGGCAGAAACTCAATACATGCACAAAATCACTGTACATTATATAAAGGTCATACCTTATGAAAAATACAGGTATTAAAACACATAATGTTGTTAAAACAGATATAAAAACTGGACTTATTATTTTAATTGAATATTTATAAAGAGTTTCAAAGGATTTACGAGGATTATTCTCTATCATATTTTCAAAATGCTCAATTATAATAACTGAATTATCATAAAGCATTCCAAGAGAGAATAAAAAGGCAGAAAGTGACATAACATTAAGAGAAAGATTTCTTATGTACATAAATAAAAAGGCTGCTCCAAAATTAACAGGTAGAGCAATAAGAATAGCAAAAGCCGGCTTAAATTTTCTATAAGCAGCATAGATAAATAAAAATGAGCTTAATGCTCCTGCAATTAGAGCTGTTATTAAAGTATTAATGTTTTCTCTAATATATTCACCCTGATTATAAATTATCTCAGCATTCAAAAAAGAAGATAGTATTTTTTCCACGTCACGAGAAACTATATCTGCATTGCCCTCTGAGTCCATAAAAACAAAACCTGTTTTTGTTTCCTCACCATCAACCCTTGAAATTTTTTCCGGGGATATTTCTTCTTTTTCAATACGGGCAAAATCTTTTATATAATATGCTTCTCCATGAAGATTTCTTACAACCATTTCTGGAATTTCTTCAAAATTTTTTACACCTGTTTCAAAAATAATGTTTTTTCCCTCTGAGGTAACAGTAAACCCCTTTGTATAACGACTTAAAGTATCAGAAATAAGCGAAAGACTTATATTGAGCATATTAATTTTTTCTTTATCAATTTTGAGATTCCACATATACTCAGGATTGCCTGATATTTCAACAAGGCCCACACCCTCAACTCTGGAAATTTTTTCTTTAATTGAAGTTAACTCATCTTCTGTTTTATATTCAATTATACTGAAAACAATAAGTGGCATATCATCGGTTGAAAATCTCATCACAACAGGCTTGCTTACATTTTTTGGAAAATCACCATATTCTTTTTCACATACATATGAAACTGAAGAAAATACAGAATCTAAATCAGCCTGAAGCTCGCATTTAATATTTATTGAAAGCTGCCCTCTTGAAATAGACGAGGTGATATTTTTAATTCCCTTTATTCGTCTGAAATCTTTTTCGAGAGGACTTAATATATTAGTTCTAATTTCTTTTGGGGTTAACCCGGCGGCTCCTATAGAAACATTTAAAACAGGGTAATCAATTCCCGGCATATACTGAATATGAAGTTGATAAAGAGAAGTAAATCCAGCTAAAAGAATTATTATCATTAAAACTGGAATTGTTCGTATTTTATCAAAAAAAAGAATTTTAATTAGATTTTTCATAATTTAATTTCACAGAATAAATTGAGGGCAGAAGCACCAGAGAAAAAAACCATGATACAATCATTCCACCTATAATGGTTAAAGCAATTGGTATTCTCAGCTGTGCCGTATTTCCAAAAAGCATAGGCAACGCCCCTATAACTGTAGTAAATGTTGTTATAAATACTGGTTGTTTTCTTGAAATTACAGCTTTTATATAACTTTTCTTTCTTTTAAGCTCACTTAATATAAGAATCGAATTATTAACTGTTATGCCTGTAAGTATAATGATTCCGAGAAGACTCATTAAATTCAACTTTACATCTGTAAGATGCCACATAATAAATGCTCCCGAATAGGAAGCCGGAACAAGAATCATTATATAAAAAGGCATTGTAAAACTTTCATACTGAATCACAAGTATAAAATAAATTAGAAAAAGCGCCGCAATTATTGCAAATATCATATCTTTAACCATAGAATCCCTGATTTCATTAACCCCAGAAAAACTATATTCAAGATTAAATTCTGAAACTTTTTCACCAAGTTTATTCATATGATAATCAATATTGTCAAAAATAGAAAATCTGTATTGAAGCGAACGTTTACCCTCATATCTATGTATTGGTGAAAACTCATATCCAGAACGAATACCAGCAATATCATCAAGGTAAATTCTACGATTATTTCTTGAAATTATAGAGTATTTATTTAAATTATCAAAATAATCTCTGTTTTTAAAAACTACTTCAATTATATTATTATCAAATATTACATCTGTTAATCCAATTGAAGAAAAAGCAGCTTTCATTGAGTCAGAAATTTCATTATATTCTACATCAAGTATCTCGGTTTTATAGGGTTCTGGTACTATATTTATTACATCGTGCTTTTGATAATTTTCTCTAAAATAAGAATATTTCATCTCTTTTTCAAAATCAAGTGTTTTGTTATAGAGCTTTTCCATGTTTTCTTCATAAACATTCATTCTAAGGTACATTCTAAAACTTTCAGGAATATTCCATGAAGGTGCCTGAATTACATCAGCATTTAATCTGTTCTCGTCTAAATAATTATTAAGCTTTTTAAATACGTATTCTGTATTTTCTGGTTCTGTTTTTACGTTCAACCTTATTTTTTTATCATTCAGGTTAATTGTTATAGATTCCGACTCAATAAAATTTCTTAAATTATCTTTTAAAAAATAATTTAATTTTGCGCCTTCATGAGAAATATAATCTTTGCCTCCCTCGCTTAAATCAATATCCACTACAAACGAACTTTCAATAACTTCAGGAAGAAATTCTTTTTGAATAAAAACAAAGCCTGTGAAAAAAATTATAAGCCCAGCAAGAGTTAAAGTAAGGGAAAGCCATTTTCTTTTATAAAAAAAAGTGGTAATTATAACAATTAATTTTGTAGTGCAATTTTTTCTTTTGCAAGTTACAGAATCTTCCTTTTTATAAGTTAATATAAAAAGAGCCGGAATAAGCATAAGCGCGGTAACCAGTGATACAGTAAGCGTAAAGGCGATAGCTAAAGCAGATTGTCTGAAAAATTCCCCTGTAATTCCTTCAATAAAAATTACAGGCAAAAAAGCAATTATTGTTGTTAAAGTAGCACTTATTAGAGGAAATATTGTGATATATAATGTTTTTTTTACATAATTTGAAGAAATTTTATAATAGTATTTCAGTCTTTCAAGAACCACAATTGAATTATCAACAATCAAACCAACAGAAATAACAAGAGCGGACATTGTAAGAATATTAAAACTAATATTCATAAAATACATCATTATAAAACTGATAAGTATTGATACAGGTATTACCGAACAAATAATTATTGAATCTTTTACACTTCTAAAAAAATAAAAAACCACAAAAAAAGTTACTAAAAAAGCAGTTATAACAGCAAATATAAGTTCCTTTACCGAGTTTGATATATATCCGGAATAATCATTTATTACTGTATAGTCTATCTGAATATCATTTAATAAGTTAGAAACTTCAGATGAAAGCTCATTTAAAGTTACTCCATAATTTGAAAAAACCTCAAAAACAGGAGTTTTTTTTCCATTAACAAAAGAATAACTATCCTCTATTTCAGAAATAAATACTTCGGCTACATCTTTTAAGTAAGTAGCAGTTTTTGTTTCTGAGTCAATATTTATAATCAAATTTTTTAATTCATTCAGCGAGGTAAATCTTCCTTTAATATTTATATTAAGTTCCCGTTCTCCCACATAAAGGGTTCCACCAGGAAAATCAATATTATTTGAGATTATTTTTTCCTTTATATCTTTTATTTTAATTCCCATTGAAAGAATAGAAGAAAAATCAGGTTTTATTACAACCTTCTGCTCGGGCACTCCTGAAATATCAACTCTGGCAATTTTTTCAGAACTTTCAAGAGTTTCCCCAATATATTCTGAAAATTCTTTATAATTTTCATTTAGAAAGGAATCCTCTTCAAGCGCAAAAACAAACCCCGCATAATTATCTGTATCAAGAATCTGAACAACTGGATAACCTGAGTCAACAGGAAGTTGAGGTCTGGATACCTCTATTTTTTCCCTTACAGCTGAATAATATCTATTTATGTCCTGCGAGGTTCCCTCGTGAAAAACAGCATATATAACACTTTTTTCGGGATAAGAAATAGAGCGGTAATATTTTAATCCTGAAAGCAGAGAAATGTTTTTTTCAATTACCTCTGTTATTTTCTGTTCAACTTGTGCGGCAGAAGCATTTTCATATTCGGTCTCAATTGTTATCAACGGATAGTCCATTTCTGGAAGTAAGGAAACAGGTATTCTTAAAAGAGAAATAAGACCGAGCATCAAAAGGAGTAAAAAACCAGCGATTATTGATTTTGGACTAATAAATTGATTTTTTTTCATTCAATAACTTCTACTTCCGTAAACTCTCTTAAACGGTCAATACCTTCAACAACAAGCTCATCGCCTGCCTCTAATCCCGAAAGAGCTTCTACTGAGTTTTCCAGTCGACTTCCTGTGTTAATGTTTTTTCTAACTGCCATATTTTCCTCTACAACAAAAACATAAGAAGTACCTCCGTTTTTCCGTACGGCTGAATCGGGTATCCATAACCCCTTTTTTATTTCTCGTTCCGGAAATTCTATTCTTGCAAACATACCAGGTTTAATTAAATTGTCCGAATTATCCACAAAAATACCCACAGGAAAAGTACGGCTGGAAGCGTCAATTACAGGTTTAATAGAATTTACAGTTCCAAAGAAAATCTCGCCTCCCAGCACATCAAAGGTTATTTTTGCCTCATCATTTATAGTAATTTTTTGAATATCGCTTTCACTTATATTTGTCCTTACAATAATATCAGAAATACCAATAACAGAGACAATTTCAGGATTAGAAAGTCCAATCGAATGATTTTTGGAAATAAAAGTGTTGGAAATTAACCCCCGCGTGGGTGCTTTTATAGTGTACTTCTTAAGCTCCCTCTCAATAAGCTTTTTTTCGTTTTTCATCGACTCAACATTATTTTTTGCCTTTTTAATAATCAGATCAAGAAGTTCCTCTCTTAAATTATATTCCATTCCATGAAGAGATTCCATCATCTTATAATTATTTTCTGTTATTTCATAATCAATTTCTGCTTTTTCAAAATTTCTTTCAGCCTCTTTTAAATTTTCGCGGGTTGTGGCATTTATACGAAAAAGTTTTTCCTGATTTTCTAATTCATCCCGGGCTTTTTCCATTAAAATTTTATTCTGTTCGTACTCTCCTCTGGTCTGGGAAAGCTCTTTTTTAAGCTCAAGCATTTTTTCCTCTTTATTAAGCTCAGCCTGTTTCTGCTCAAAAAGAGCATCGTTTAATTTTATCTGGGCCTGATTTAATCTGAGTTCTGCCTCAGAATCATCAATGCGGGCAATAATATCTCCCTGCTCCACAAATTCACCTTCTTTTACCAATAAACTTGAAACTCGTCCTTCTACCTCACTTTTTATTAAAATCTCATATTCTGCCTCTGCATTTCCTATAAAACTGTTTCTTAATTCAACTTTTTCTGGAATAACTTTTTTTGTTTTAACTTTAATACTATCAGTTGTTTCTTCTTCATGTTGAGCCTGAACCTGATTTTCATTATTTTCACATCCTGAAATATAAAATAAAATAAAAACTATAAAAAGAAGTTTATAAATCTTTGGCATTTAACTCTCCCATATTATGCTTTAAAGCAAAAAAAGCCTGCTTATACTCATAAAGTGCCTCAAAGTATTTCTGTCTTTCAAAAAGTGATTCAACATAACTTTCAAGTAAATCAGGCATGGAAAACTGACCCATATTATATTTTTCTTCTTCAATTTGGATTTTTTCATTATAATACGCTGTAATTTCCTGTTGAACCCCTGTTAATTTCCGTGCAGCCTCTAATCTATTATAACTGTTTACAGCCTCAAGAACAATATCATTTAACAAATTCTCATATCTTCTACGGTAATATTCTTTTTCTATTTTTTTAATCTCTATTTGAGATTTCTCTGTCCCATTCTCAAATAAATCAAACATAATTTTATCCTGAATAAGAACAGTTCCTTCAAGATGACTGGTTTGTTTCCTGCCAACTTTTTCATACTCTCTTGTTAAAGTTGTTTTATGTCTACCAAGTGGTCTTTCAAAAAACAGTCCAAAAGTATATCCCTCGCTGCTAAGCGGAAAATCAAACTCGTTTTTTGCCTGATTAAAACCACCTGCCCTGTGATACTCAAAATTTATAAAAGACTGGTTTGCAGGCTCTGCCATTTTTTCTTCCATTCCGGCAATTTCTTTTTCAAGCTCATAAATTCTTACTTCAGGTCTATTTGAAATAGTATTCTTTTTCAACTGCTCAAAAGAAATTTGAAAATCATTTTCCACATGAACGTCAGACATTGAATCAATCTCAAAGTACTCAGAATTTATTTCTGTCAGCAAATTCAAAAAACTGTTATTAAACTTCATCTCAGCTGAGGTAAGCTCGTAATCTAATCTTCCTGCCTCTTTTTTAGCGTTAAGGTATTCAAGTCTGGTAATTTTCCCCATATCATAAATCTCTTTAGAAATATTTAGAAGTTCTCCAGCTCTATTGGCTATTTCTTTTGAAACATTATATATACGATAATTTTTTAAAACTTCAATATACATTTCAAGAACAGAGTAGGTAATATCCTTCACACGTGCCTTATAAATACTTTGATTTAACTCATATTTTAATTTATTAATTTCTATATTTAAAGAAAGTCTTCCATCTGCAGAAAGCGGAAAACCCATATTAAAAAGGGCTGAAGGATCTGACTGTTTTCTTGGGGTAGCAGTATGAAGGGCATTTGTTGTATCCGTATCTATACGTTGAAATTCGATAGAGGCAGAAGGATAGGTTTTTTTTATTGCCTCCTTTATTTCTAACTGATTTACCTTAAGCTGATTTTTTAATTTCTGCAGCTCAGCATTATTTTTCAGAGCTTCCTGTTCAATTTTTTTAAAATCTACACAATAAAGATTTAACGTTAATAAAAAAACAAGGAAAGAAATAAAATAAGTTTTTTTTGATATTTTTTTCTTCCCCTCTAATATAAAGAACAAAACAAAAAGGGCAAAATATGAAAAGATTATATACAGATAATTTAAAGAATAAAAAGAATTACTGTTAGTTATATAAACTCCTCCTTTTAAAACTCCGGTTTCAAACTTATCTTTCTTTTTTAAAACATTCCCTTTGTCGTCAATAATCATGCTTATGCCGCTTTGAGCGGCCCTTATAACAGGTTTTCCCGCCTCAACTGCCCGGAAAACAGAATATGCAGCATGTAGCTCCTTGATTACAGAATATCTAAATCCAGCATCATTTGTTATAACTACAATAAAATCGGCATTAAGGGCGCTTGTACTTAAAATGGCTTTTTCAAAAATAGACTCAAAGCAGATAACAGGAACAAAAGTAAATTTTTCATTTCCAAGAGTTTCCGGGCTATCGCCGCGTTTAAAATAATCTTCAACTATAGGAACAGTTATTATTTTATCATATCTTTTAAAATGATTTTCATCTATAAAAAATAAGGAATTAGTTTCAATTTTATTATCTATATTAAAAGGAGCTCCTATTGCATAAGAAGTATCTGTTCTTCGAGACAGGTTTTCAAAAAATGCTCTGTAAAAATAATTTTTTGGATGAAACAGATTATCTCTTAAAGCTGTTTCGGGCCATATTACAATATCAGTCCCGGTTGAAATTTTTTCTGTAAGCTCAGTATAAATCTTTTTTATTTTATCGCTGAAAAAATCATCAAAATTTTCAGCAGCATACATCCAGTCCGGAATACCGCCCTGAACAACTCCTACATTTAATTTGCGTCCCTCTGAATCCAACTCGCGAGGTGGTAGAGCATATATAATTAGAATTAAAATTACAATATATAAAACTATTTTATACTTTTTTGGTTTTATTCCATACTCCCAGATTGAATAATTAATAAGAAGGATAAAAAATGAAACAACATAAATCCCGCCATAAGCCGCCATTCTAGCAAAAGATGTGTTATATAGAAGGACCCCAATATTTGAAGCAAATCCTAAAGGGCCAAGTGTTCTCAGAAATTCAAACAGCACAAATGATAATATGCCGGTTTTTTTCCCCCTATAAACTGAAAAAAACATAAATATAAATAAGTTAAGACCTAAAAGAGATAACGCATAAAAATAAATTAAATTACTATAAAGATAAAAACCTCTATATATTATTATTCCAGAAAGCAGACCAGCAATAAGACCTGTCAGGCAGGCCATTTTTTTTGAAAACCTATCCATTGCATAATAAAGAAAAAGAAAAAGAAAAAAAACAAAAAAACCATATCGCCCGGGAAGAGAATAATATAGAGTTATACTCGTTAAAATAGCAACAATAAAAACATTAATTAATTTTGTCAAGCTGATTTTCATTTATTAAAGCATATCCTTTCCATATTTTTTTAAAATCTTTATAAAAAATAAGAACATATCCATATTCAGGGTCAAAAATATAAACATTTTTATCATGCTCGCTGTGCCGAAGATACACCACAAAATGACTATTATTTATATGAATCACAGCTGGAACGCTGGATAAACTTTCTAAATCAGTTCTTACCCCTTTTAACTTCACTCCATAATCTGAAGCAACCTCAACCAGAGACAAAAAAGAACTGCCCTTTCCGCTTATGTTTATTTTATTTAAAAGCTCCTTTTCAGAAACATGAATTTCTGAAGTGCTTAGAAGGTATCTCAGAGAAGCAGGTCCACATGAGGCTTCATGCTGTTGTAAAAACCTTTTATGAGTTCCAAGTATTAAACCGGCATAAAAAGTGTTATCCGGAACCGGAATAACCCTTTTATTATAATGCAGAGGGGCAAGCTTATGAACATTTTTGTTTTCATATATAAAAAGCAGAGAATAAAATATTAATAGTATTATAATAAAAAAAAGTGAATTTTTTTTAATCAATTTTTTTCGCCCAGCTTGAAAAAGGATTTATGTTTATACATTTTTGTTTATATTTTTCTGCCTCCTGTTTATTATCAGTTTTTTTGAAGGCAACAAATAAATAATAATACATTTTCTGATTTTTTGGAGTTATTTTTTCAGCCTTTTGCAAAAAAATAATACCTTTTTCATGCTGATTATTTTCAACTAACTCAACCCCGTAATCAATAAAAAGCCGGGGATTATTTTCAATATTTTTTACCGCCTCCTCATAAATTAATAAAATTCTTGAGTATCTTTTTTTATGGCGGTAAAGTTTTATCAGAAGCTCATAAGCAGCATAGTTATCAGGATGTTTTTTTATGAGGTTAATTAAACTTGAAGACGCCTCATTATACCTGCCACTTTTAAACAAAGCTTTTGCATAGAGATACTTAAGAGATAAATTATCTTCAATTCTATCACAACCTTTTTTCAGAACCTCTGCTGCAAAAGCATACTCGTTTTTTTGAAGCAGATATTTTGAAAAATGCAAATAAGGCTCCTGGTTATTAGGGTTTAATTTAATAGTTTTTTCAAAATAAAGTGAGGCTTTTTCAAAATCATCCATATTTGAATAATTTATAGCCAGATTCAACATAACCTCGGGATCAGAATGTTCATCTTTTTCCGCCTCGGAAAGAATAGAAACTGCCTGCGAATATTTTCCCTGAACAGCATATATCATAGAAAGATTCATTAAGTTTTTAACATTTCCTGGTTCTTTCCTGCATATTTCTCTATAAATTTTTATTGCCTCGTTATAATTACCTTTTTTTGCCTGCATAAGTCCAAAAGAACTTAGCACTCCATAATTATCAGGTTCTAATTTAAGGGCTTCTCTATACATTTTCTGGGCATTTTCAAAATCATGTTTTTTTTCATAGAGGCTAGCTAAATTAGCAAAAACTCCAAAGTCATCTTTAACTTTTTTTATTATTTTTTTGAATTTTGAAATAGCTATTTCCACCATTCCCATTTTTGAGTATGTAATCGCAAGATTATATTTTGCCTCTACTTCATCAGGAACCAGGCTCTCAAGTTTTTCCCATATTTTTATTGCCTCATCATATTTTTGAAGTCTGGCCAGAACAACACCGTAATTATTAAGAAGCAGTTTATCATTCGGATTATAATTAACTCCTTTTTTCAAAATATGTTCTGCCTCAATTAAAAGATTTTCCTTTAAAAAAATATTTGTTAAATTTAAATAAGAATATACATTCTCAGGATTAAGTTCTAATACTTTTAAAAACTCTTCTTTCGCAAAATCATAATGCTTAAAAGAATAGTAAATAATACCAAGTTTATAATAAATATCCGGGCTATTGGAATTAATCTGTTTTGCCTGTTTTAGATAATTGATAGCTTCTGAATGCATATTTTTTTGAATACAGAAATCAGCTATTAATAAAAAATGCTTATGGTCAAAAGGATTGAAATTAATATTCTCTTTAAATAAGTGTAATTGCTCATCAAAATCAGCCGTTTTTTCATCATTATCAGAACCAATACTTTCCTTACCATCCAGAAATTTATTTAAATCAATTATTTTTTTGTTTTTGTTTTTCCGATAATCCATATTTTTCCATTTTATTATAAAGTGTTTTTCTGTCAATTTTTAAAATTTTTGCAGCCTTACTGATATTATAATTGTTTTGTTGGAGAATATGCAAAATATGAATTTTTTCAACTTCTGCCAGTGACCCTTTATCAAAATCATAATTTATTTCAGTCTGTGCAAAAAAATCAGGTAAATCACTCTGTTTTATAATATCCCCCTCACAAAAAACCATTGAATGCTGAATTATATTTTCAAGTTCTCTGACATTTCCAGGCCATTTATATTTATAAAAACTCTTTTTAACTTCTTCTGAAATACCCTTAATATTTTTATTAAATTCTTTATTAAATTTTTTAATAAGATAATCAGTAATTAAAATAATATCATCTCCTCTCACTCTAAGAGGCGGCAATTTTATGTTCACAACATTTAAACGATAATATAAATCCTGGCGAAACTCTTTATTCCCAACAAGTTTTTCAAGCTCCTGGTTTGTGGCAGCAATAATTCTTACATCTATCTCAAACGATTTTGTGCTTCCTAACGGTTCAACAGTTTTGTTCTGAAGCACCCTGAGCATTTTAGCCTGCAGACTAAGTTGCATATCTGCAATTTCATCAAGAAAAACAGTGCCTGTATCGGCCAACTGAAATTTTCCTTTATGTGTTTTGTCTGCGCCAGTAAATGCACCTTTTTCATAACCAAATAGTTCTGATTCAAGAAGATTCTCGGGAAATGCCGAGCAGTTCATCTTTATTAAAGGTTTATTCTTCCTTTGACTGTTATAATGAATTGCATTTGCCACAAGTTCTTTTCCTGTTCCAGATTCACCAGTTATTAAAACAGTAACATCAATTTTTGAGACCTTTTCAATAATTTCAAATACTTTCTGCATTGCATCGCATCTACCAATAATATTTGAAAAATTATATTTTTTATTTAATATTTTTCTGAACTCATAGTTATCCTGATTAAGCTCGATATCTTTCTGTACTTTCTCAACAACAATATTAACCTGTTCCATGGAAAAAGGTTTTGTAATAAAATAATAAACCCCAAGTTTTCCAGCCTCCAGGGCTTTTTCCATAGTTCCATATGCTGTCATTATAATAAAATAGAATGAATTGCTATTTTTAAATTTTTCTTTGATTTTTTTTATGAGATTTATCCCATCTATATCACCAAGTCTTAAATCCGTAATAACAAGGTCAATTTGTTTTTGAGAGATGATTTCAAGCGCCTCTTCACCTGAGTAAGCTTTTAAAACATCATGTTTTTCTTCTTTTAAGTGCAGCGCAAGAGAATTACACATTATTTCTTCATCATCTATTACTAGTATTCTAAGTTTCAATATTAATTTCCTCCTGGTAAAAAAATATTAAATCCGGTCCAGCCGTTCTCATTTTTAACAGAAATATTTCCATTGTGAAGATTAATTATTTTTTTTACAATAACAAGTCCCAGCCCGTTACCTCCATCTTTTGTTGTATAAAAGGGCATAAAGAGATTTTTTTTCTCTTCAGAAGAAATCTCGCCCCCATTATTCCAGAACGAAAAAACAACACCATCTTCTTCATCATTAATTATAACACGAACTTTCTTATTTTTCCTGTTTTCCAGGGCCTCGTGTGCATTTTTTAAAATATTTACAAAAACTCTTTTTATTTTTTCCTTATCACAGAATATTTCCTCTAAACTTGAATTATTAATAATTTCAAGATTAACTTTATTTTTTAACGGAAAAGTTTTAAAAGTTTCTGAAATAATTTGTTTAATATTTATATTTTTTTTTGAAATTTCATTTTCGCAGTTAAACTGTAACATAGAATGAATAACGTTGTTAATACTAATAATACCACTTTGTATCCCTTCAAAAATCTCTCTGTTACTGGAATCTTCCAAACGTTTTTTTAACATTTCAATATAAAGCTTTATTCCTCCAAGCGGATTTCTTATTTCATGTGCCATTTCCCGTGCCATTTTTCCAATAACAGCGTATCTATCAAGCTCCTGCAACCTTTCGGCCATATTTTTACTGTATAAAATATTAAATAACAGCAACCCTGTATGATATACAGCGTTCAGCTTATAATCAGTTAAATGGGTTTTATTTTTAAAAACAAAAAACAAAACTCCTTTTTGAAACTTTCCAATTTTATAAATATTATAAGAAATGCGCTTATCGTTCATATCTTTAATAAAACCAGTTGCATTATGAAAATTTATTTTTGAAAGATTTCTCCTTAACCTTTCAGAAGATGAATACCATTTCTGAATTTCTTTTTTTTCATTAATAAAATATAACCCGGTTTCTTCAAGATCAAAATGTTTCATGAAAAATCCAAAAAGCATATCTGTATTTTTATCCTCTTTCAACAGAGAGTGCTTTTCAATAATTTTTGAGGCCAGTTTATAAATTTCATTTAACTGAGCCTGCTTTTTTTCTTTCCATACTTTGTTTAAAAATGTAAAAAGTTTTTCATAGTAAAGAGAATAAACAGGAATAATTTTTTCAAAATCAAAATCAATCCTCTTTTTACTTGTAATAATAAGTATACCAAGAACCTCTTCTATATTTCGAATAGTTAAAACTAAATAGGAAGAGGCCCTTATCCCAAACATTGCAGAAAAAATTCTTTTTTGAGAAGAGTTTAATTCTACAACTTTATATTTTTCAAAAAGAGCCTTTTCAATTAAGGAGTTTAACATGCTGGAATGTTCTGAAGAGTTAAAATCTACCTCTCTGCTTTTAAAGTTTTCTACATAATTAAACTCATCGGATTCAACGCTTTTTGAAAAAAGGTAAATATTATCGTTTTCAGTATCTTTTAAAAAGAAATTTGAAAGAATTTTATTAATTTTATTCAGCTCATTATATTTATAATTAATCTGTGATATACTCTGCTGACCTGATGAAATTTGATTAAATACACTATCCTTATTAAAAAAAATATAATAAAGAGAAATCTGTGACGATAAAAATTTTAAAAGTTCAACCCAGTCTGATTTAACTTCTTCTCCGTAAACAGCAAACGAACCAACAGTTAAACTTAAAAACTCCAGCTTAATGTTTAAAACATCTTTTTTATTATTTTTTTCCCCACACGTAGAAAACTCTATTATATCCCATATTTTAACAGAAAAATCGTTATCTGGAAGAAATTCTTTCAGCTCAGAAAAAATTGAATTCAAAAAATATTCAAAATTTTTAGAATAAATAATTTCTTTTCCAATTTTTTCAAAAATACTATTAAAACCAAATTTAAATCGTAAAAGCTCCATATATTCTTTAGAATCAAGAGCTTTTTCAAATAAAACAAGCGCACTTTTCATATTAAATTTTAAATTTCAAAATTATTAAGAAGGTCAAAGAGCTCACTATCTGTAGATAGTATCACTTTTGTTTCTTCATTAAAAGTTTTTTCCATAATTTCAAGTTTTTTCAAAAAGAAATAAAATTCTTCACCTTCTTCATAAGCGTCAGCATAAATTTTAATAGCCTCTTTTTCTGCCTCACCAATAATATTCTGTGACTCTTTATAGGCTGCTGATTTAATCTCTTCAACTTCGGTGTCTGCCTGAGATGTAATGTCTTTGGCCTCCTCACGACCTTCTGCCCGGTATTGTCTGGCAAACATATTTCTTTCAGTCCGCATCTCATTGAAAACTGCCTCTTCATTTTCTTGAGGTAAATCAGCTCTCTTTATTCTCACATCAATTATTTCTACACCATATTCCGCTGCTAATTCATTTGACTGTCTAGTTACATTTTCCATGATAACAGTCCTTTTTGAGGATATTATATCAATAAACTCGAAGCCTCCAAGTTCTGACCGGAGCTTTGAATAAACAATATCATCCAGCCGTCCAATCATTCCCACTTCATTAACAGCGCTTTTGAAAAACTTTAATGGGTCAATTATTTTCCACTTGGCAAAATTATCAACAATCATAGTTTTTTTATCCTTAGTAATTATAGTTGCTGGTTCTGAGTCATAATCCAGAACTTTATTTTGAAAAAAGACAACTGTTTCAACAAAAGGAATTCGATAATTTAAACCAGGTTCTTTTATTTCTCTCTTAAACTCACCAAATCTCAAAACAATAGCATATTCAGTCTGATCAACAAAAAACACAAACATATTAAGCACTAAAAGAATAACAATTACAGAAATTAATAATATATTTCTCATTTAGTTCCTCCCTCAACCGAGTTGAACATTTTTATAAAATTAAACAAATCTTTTCCTTCATCTTCTATGATAACTTTTTCTACATTCTCCATAGCACTGGTAATTTTTTCATAATAAATTCTTCTTCCGGTTAAGATTTTTGAATTTTCAAACTCCTCGAACATACTGAGGAATTTCATCGTATCTCCTTTGGCTGTATTTATGATTCTTGCAGCACGTCCTTTTGACTCATTAATAATCTTGTGAGCCTCTCCCCTTGCCTCAGGAACAACCTCATTTCTATAGGAATTTGCCTCATTAATAAACCTGTTTCTATCTTCACGTGCAGAAGCAACGTCTTTAAAGGAAGAAATAACAGGTTCTGGCGGAAAAACATCCTGAAGTTGAACTGAAATAATCTGAATACCGCTTTCATAAGTATCCATAAGTTCCTGTAGCTGTTTAAGTGTATCCACCTGAATTTCATTTTTTGCATGGGTTAAAGCATCATCTATTTTTCTTTCTCCAACCACTTGTCTCATAGATGCCTCGGCTGCTTTTTTGAGAGTAGTATCAAAATTTTTGATTCTAAAAACAAATTTTTTCACATCTCTAATCCTGTATTGAACAATAAATTCCGTGCTTACAATACTTTCATCCCCAGTCAACATAAGTGCCTCCTTGGGAACATTACGGTATTTTGTGGGATTCTCACTAATTGTCCTGAAACCTACTTCAAGCCTTCTGACGTTAGTTACGTTTTCAATAATAACGCTTTCAAACGGTTCAGGAAGCCTGTATCTTAATCCTGGACCTACCAAACGATTAAAAGCGCCAAATCTTTTTACAACACCCATCTCGTTCGGATTAACTGTGAAAATTGTTGTTGAAAAATAAATTAATAAGGCAATAATAAAAACAATTAAAAAAATTGTATTTATTTCCGGTATTTTGATTTTTTTTTCATTCTCCTGCATTTAAACTCCTCCTCTAAATCTAAGAATAGATTCATTAATTTTTATGTTAATATTCTGGAGCAATAATTTATATGATTTATTATCTAATGCTCTAGACAATAAATCAACTTTCGTCATAACTGAAATTTTTTCTTTAAAAAACTCAGTATATATTTCAATTGAATTTTTTTCAAATTCATTTCTGAAACAATATGTAAAAAACATTAATATATCAAAAAATTCCTTTAGTATTTCTGAAAGTTCATCTTCATCAGTAAGAGTTTTTATTTCTAACTTCTGATTCTTAATATCTAAATTGAAATCAACATAAATTTTCTCTTTTTGATATAAAAAATTTTTAAAATTCTCTAATTTCTGATAAACATCTTCTCCCGAAATAATGGTTTCCGGTTTATTTTTAATTTCAAAAATATATTTTCTATTATGTGTAAAAATATTAATTTCATCATTTTCAAATTTTAATTTTTTAATATCTTCAATTTTATTTTCTATCAAAGTAAAAATAACACTATCATCTGATATAAGTTTTAAAACAGTTTGGTTTTCATGCTGGTTAATAAGAATTATTTCATCTAAATAATCATGTACTAAAAAAAATTGAAAATCAAATCTTTTATTAAAAACTCTTTTTTTATTTTCTGAATGAAAGTCTTTATAAAAAAGATTCAGAGAGTTGGTTAAATCATCAAAATCTGAAAAATAAACCCCCTCCTCTGTTTCAAATTTTTGAAATCCTTCTTTTTTATTTTCTGTTTCATCTAAATTAATTATTAATTCGCCTTTTTTAATTAAAACTTTTTTATATCCTTTATGAATAAAATCAAATTCATCATTTAATAACTTTTTATCTTCTTCATTTAATAAAGGTTTTTTCGAGTTTTGTAATATTGAGTAATCAAGTTTTAAAGAAGGCTGCTTTAAAACTGAAAAAAATGATTTTTTATTATTTTCTAAAAAATAATTATTTAAAAAATACATACTTAGTAAAAGAAAAATAATAAGCAATAAATTTGGAATTTTCCTGTTTTTTATAATTTTAAAAAAGTTTATTAAACAATAAAAAAAAGTTGCTCCCGGAACAATATACGGGAAAAAAAAATTATCTTTCAATATAATAAAATTAAAATCAGGCAAAAATATTAATTCTGAAAAAACAATAAAAAAGTAAATTGAAAATATCAAAAGAAAATAAAAAGAAATTTTTATTATTTTAATATCAGAAAAACCAAAAAGAAAATTAAGAAATAGTAGGTATAGAATCCAGATATTATTCATATATGTTTATATACTTTAAATAACTGTTAATAACTTTATTCAAATATCTTTCTGTTTCAAAAAATGGTATGTTTGAAATAACATTTTCAATATTTCCATATCTTTTTATCCATTTATCCACGTTACCCTGCCCGGCATTATATGCCATTACGGCAAACATCATTGGGTTGGCAGTACTGTCATATTTTTTAAGCAAATAATCAAGATAAAATGCACCGAGGTAAATATTATGATAAATCCTGTCAGAATGTTTTTTTATTCCAAATTGGTTTTCAAGCCATTCACCTGTAGCAGGTATTATCTGCATCAGTCCAGAAGCTCCTCTTTCAGAAACCGACCATCTGAAAGCACTTTCTTCCCGCATTATTGCCCATATTAAGTAGGGATCAAGATTAAGTTCTGAGGCGATTTTCGAAACTTCATTATAGTAGGCAAGAGGATATCTCAAAAAATGATAATAATCATCATTTATCTGCCAGGACAAACTCAAACCATTATAGGGAAGCCTTGACTCAAAAAATGCAAGACTTTTTTCAACAGTAGAAGAAAAACGGGTAAGTTCAATATCATTATAAACAATATAGGGTCTAAGTTGTGTCATTTCATTTATAAGATGGTCAAAAGTTTTAAAATAATTTGTATATTTCTGCGGACTTCTATTTTCTTTATAGATTTTTTTATTTATATTATTATAAACTGAATTTTTATACCCGGGAGGCTTTTTCAGGTCAAATTTATTTTTATTTTCAAAGTATATTTTTGAGGCAATGAAAGGTTCATTAATTATTTCATCATAAAGATTAATATAGCTGTTTATTTCTTCTTTATTTAAATTATTAAAAATTGTTTCAACAATTTTTGACTTAAAGTAAAGGTTGCTTAATTTATTAAAACTTTTGCCAATAACTTCATATTTCTGGGCAAGTATAGAATAAAAAATATAATAATATAATCTAGTCTGATGTTTATCATTAGCTGCAAAAGAAAGAATTTCTGAAGCCTTATTAAAAGCGCCCCCAACAGCCATACTCCTTGCAGCAAAGTATAATGCTGTTTTATCAGAGATTGAATAATTATTATATATTTTTTTCACCTCATCGTGTTTTCTTAGTCCGTATAATGATTTCAACTTCATTGCCGGTGAAATAAAATCAAATTGAAGAACAGCCTCATAAAAGCCCATAGAATATAGTATATTTATTAATTCATTTTCAGAAACTAATTCTTTGAATTCATCAAAATTATTTATAATAATATTTTTAAAAGCATTATTATAGAATTTTTTTTCTTTTGAAATAACCTCTATAGCTTTTTCAAAATTTTTATTTTTAACACATAACTTTACATAATCATTAATTAGCTTTTCATCATCTATAAACGAAAAATGATAAAGCCTGGATAAATACTTGCCGACTTTTTCAAAATTGTTTTCTTTTAAGTAAAAATTGTACAGAAGATAGCCAGCATACCATTTAATTGACGTATCCCTTTTATATAATTTTTTAACAATTTTCAGGTCCTGTTTAGAATAAGAATAATTTTTTTTATCAATATTTAATAGAATTTCATATTCTCTATTAATTGAAAAAATATTTAAAATAAAATAAAATAAAAGTAGAAAAATAAAAAGATATTTTTTCATCTTTATAATTTTAACAGAAATATAATATTATTCAAAAATAATATTATATTTTTCTGATGCACTGACCTGATTCTCATTTTCATCAACACCATACAACTTTATATGAGCTATAACGGTTTCGACATTTTTATGTTCATCACTTTGATAGGCAAAATCAATCAATTCTGAAGATATAATTCTAAGAGGTATATTTATTTTATCATACCCTGAAGCAAATTTTGTTAAAGCACCACTGAACTCATTCAAGGAACTAATTCTAAGCGAAGAATCATAATAATAAATAACTTCATACTGCACAAATTTTACACCAACCCCGTTAGAAACATTTACTGTAAAATCTGCCTCTACAGATTCTGTTTCGCTTGTGTAAACCAAGGTTTCAGGCTCAATATTTTCAACCCACAATACAGCTTTTGGTGAAAAAAATCGTCCTGTTGAACATCCCGCCAGGAGAAAAACTAAAAAAAATGATATAATTTTTAATTTATTCATCAATTCATCACTCCCTTTTCGTTAATTTCATCAAAATTTTCCATAAAAGAGGCTGTATTTCTAAGCATATCATCAATAATATGCGGGGTAATAAGAACCACAGTTTCAGTTCGATTATTAGTAATTCTGGTACTTCTGAATAAATTTTTTATAACTGGAATATCCCCTAGAATTGGAATTGATGTAACAGTTCTTGCCTTGTTATTTTTAATTAATCCTCCAATCACAAGAGTTTCACCATTTTTCACAATTACATTTGTGTTTGCCTGAGTTCCACTTATAATAGGCTGGCCATCGGGTGTCAGTCCTGACTGCTCATCAATTTCGGGTTGTACATTAAGTGTAATATAGTTATCTGGACTGATTTGAGGAGTAACTGTTAATTTTATTCCGGTAGAAACTGTTGTATATCCAGAAGTAGTAGAACCATCTGCAGTGGAACTTGTTTCCTGTGGTATTTCATCACCTATAAAAATATGGGCTTCCTGATTGTTGAGAGTCGTTATAGTAGGATTAGATAAAACTTTCACATCTGAAAAATTCTGCATTTTTTCATAAAGCATTTCAACCTGATTACGGGCAAGTGTTCCAAATTCAAATGCAGCCTTGTCGCTTCCAACACTATCAAAAGTTTTGAAAGAAATTTTGTTTTCTTCCTCAAGAGTTTTTGTTTGGGCACCGGTCGGAGCAAGCATAGACCAGTTTATTCCAGAAGACTGATTATCATCAAGGTTCACCTCAATAATTTTTGCGGTTATTGTTACCTGGCGAGTTCTAATATCGAGCTGCTCAACATAATGAAGTATTCTATCAATGGTATCCTGTGCACCAGTAATAACAATACTATTTGTTCTTTCATCGGATGTAAGCTTCACATCTTTTGCAACACTTCCACCGAAAGCATCGCTTTGCAAAATATTTAAAATCTGATCAGATTCTCCATATTTTACGTTATAAATATAGGTTGTCTGCCTGCTTTCAAAAGATGGTATATCAAGTTTTTGTATTAAAGCTTCTATTTCAAAAATATTTTTTCTTTTATCCATTACTATTAGAGAGTTAGAGGTTTCATTTGCTGCAATTCTTCCAGTAGAGGACCTGAGATCCTGTATTAATCGCAAAACATTATTTGCCTCAGCATACTCAAGAATATAAACATTGGTTTCCATTTCATCACCCTCATCTCTCACATCAATTTCAGAAATAGTTTCTTCCATTTGTTTCACAACTTCCATTTTATCATAAATCATAACTGAATTTGTAAGAGGGTTGGAGATGATTTTTCCCTGGGATGATTTTAATTTATTTAAAAAATTTACCGTTTCATCCAAATCTGCATACTCAAGTTTTATAACTCTTTCAACAATTTTATCTGCAGATTCAACATGTATTAAGCTCTCATCAATATCCAGAAGACAGTTGCCGCGTGCCGAAACCATTTCTAAAGCATCAATAAGCTTCATATCTTTTATTTGAACAGTTACATAATTATCAAGGTCTGAAGGAATAAACAGGCTGAGTCCAGTATTTGCAATAAGTGCATCTAAAACATTTTTTACCGGTGCATTTACAGCACTGAAGCTGACCTCTTTATTAAAATCCGGATGAAGTATCTTTTTATCCTCTTCTTTAATATTTTTTTCTTCTCCCTGCTCACTTGCCTTTGTTTCTATACTTTTAGCTACTTCTTTTAAATCAGCTGGCTTTTCTGAATTTTTTTCCTCTTCTTCAGACTCAAGCCGGAAAGTTTCCGGCGCTGTTGAATAATCCCGGTGAGGTTTAAGCAAGCCTGTTGTTCTGCTTTTAGAAGCAATAATTTTTTCTAAAATAGTAATTTTCTGACTCAGCGAATATAAATTATCTGAAAAAACAACTTCAATATCATTTAAAAAATCAAGAATCATTTTTTCAAGCAATGCCAGCTCATCCAGTGAAATATCTACTGTGCCTTTTTGATTATAAATTTTTTCAATATTATTTAAATATACCGCAATTAAGAGTGCAAAAGTTCTCCTGTTAATTATATCTTCCCCGTCTGTTAACCTTGCCGCTTCAGAAAATTCCGGCAGAGCATTTATTTTTTTAATCAGCCTATAACCATAATATTCACCAGAAACTAAATCATCAAGTGAATTCCCAAGTATGGGAAAAGTTACAAATATGAAAATTAGCAAAAACATTTTTAATTTTGTCATAATAATTATTTCTCACTCCCCGTATTTAATTCAACTTCCTTTTCATTTACTCTTAAAATAATATAATCTTCTTTTATATTAATAATCTCAACTCTTTCCTTTATACCATCAATAAAATCACCCTGGCGATATTTTTTATTATTTATAAGTGCAAGGGTGTCGTATTCAGATTCCATTGTAAAATTAACATTAATTTTTTTTAATATATCGGTAATATTAACTTCTTCTTTTACTTTTTCTTCTACGACTTCTTCTTTTTCTTCTTCCTCTTCTTCTTCAACTATTTGAGGCTGCTTTACTTTAAATATATTTCGTAAACTGAAAATATTATCTTTTTCGTCTATCTTTTCATCTTTTACTTCTTCTATTTTTTTTTCATCAGGTTCTAATTCTAACTGTTTTTCCTCTTCTATTTCTTCTGTTTCTGAGACTGTTTCTTCCTCTGTAACTATTTTTTCTTCCTCTCTGATTTCAACTTTTTCTTTAGAAACCGCTTTATCTTTTTCACTTTTTATATTTGAATATATATTGTAAAAAGCAAAAATCACCACTCCCCATGTAACTATAAAAATAAAGAGGGTTTTTATTTTGTTCAAATTAAACCAACCTCCGTTCCATCGCTCGTTTTACCCTTTATATCAATTATATTTAAAAATTGAATATCTATATTGACCCTTCCATCTATATTATTGCTTCTCTCGGCGGATAAATTTCCAATCAACAACATATTTTCAAATTCATTTAACTTATCTAAAAAAACCATAAACTCAAGAAAATCTACTTCCTGTATACTATAATTTATAGTTGAATATAATACTGTGGCCCTTCTTACTCTAAGATTCTGTTCTTCAAAAACATATTCTCTTGTTTCCTCTTCGCCTTGATGCGCAAGTCCCAGACTGAAATTCAATTTATTATCTTCGATAATCTTATTTAATAAATTGTCAAACTCAACAATATTAAAATCATATCCTGAAGCATATTCGATAATATCTTCAATATTTGATTTATATTTTCTGTTCTCATGGATTATATTTTCTTTTTTTGTTTTTATCTCATCTAAAAATGATTGGATTTCCCTCTGTAATCTCGAAGGATTATTAATTATTATATCAATAAAGTTATCATCGATTGCTATTTTATAATCGCGAACAATAATTCTTTTTATTTCTTCTAAATCATAATTTCTAATAGTATATGGCAATAAAACAAACTCCAGAAAAATAATTAATATATAAACAGCAAAAAAACCTGATATTACAAGCTGTTTTTTATCCATCAGTAAAATACTCCTTCCATTATAAGTCTGTGATAATTTATTTCTCCTCTGCTGAAACCTGGCCTATCATGAAAATCAAGGCTGTGTTTATTAAAAGAAATATTTTCCCAGGTTTTAGGATTTTCAAGAAAATTCCTAACCTGCCTAATGTTTTCCTCTCCCATAAACTCGAAATCTATTTTCAGCTGATACCTTACTGGATGAACCTGACGATTAGTATTTATTTCCAGAACATCAACATAAGCATTATCCGGAATATTCTCAGATATCCGGGTCAATAATTTCACCCAGTTTTTATCTGCCTCTTTAAACTCCTGCAGCCAGTTAAAAACATTTTGATTATTTTTTTTATTTATTGTAAGCGAATATTTTATTTCATTTTCTAAATCTCTAATATCAATAATTTTTTCTGAGACTTTCTCGTATTTTGTATAAAGCTTCTTCATATTCCAGTATTGAGGAATTCCAACAAGCATATAATAAATAAATATAAATAAACTGGCTGTTATAAAAACATTTTTTGGTTCAGGAAAATAATTTACAATTGTATCAAATGTAATTTTTTCAGATTTATCTTTCTGATAAAAATTTATTACGTCTCCCTCTAAAAATAATTTTTCCGCAATAAGAAGAGACAGCCAGAAAAACTGAATATTTTCTTTTAACCTGTTTTTAACTATATTTTCATTAAAATCAACAAAATCAGCTGGATTAAATTCTATTTTATGAGTTTCAACATCTAAATGTTTCTGAAAATACTTCTCAATATTTTTAATTGAAGAAACTCCCCCTAAAAGATATATTTTTTTAATATTTTTCCCTTTTACCTGAGTTTTATAGTATCCTACTGTGAGCCTAATTCTCTGGAGAATTCTTCCGACTCCATCCATAAGTGACATAGCTATAATTTTCTTTTTTTGATCCATTTTTTCCAATTCATCTTCTTCTAAATAAAGGGGAGTTTTTCTTTTCTCAATTTCAGCCTCATTAAGGAATTCTCTGAAATTAGTTGGAGAGCCCGATATATCCTTTGCTATAAGCTCACTTAAGGCAACACCACCCATAGGTATATTACGGGAAAATTCAAGATTATTATTTTTAATAATATTAAAATTTGTATTTTCGGCTCCTATTTCAATATAGGCAACAGACTCTTCTTCTTGCTGAAATTCATATCCCTTTTGATAAAGCAGACTGTCAATTGTTATAAATGCTAAGGGCACTCCAAAATCTGAGAAAATATTTTCAATGTTTTCAATGTCATTCTTTTTAATTATTCCCACAAAAACTTTTAACTTTTCTTTTCCGTTTTCATCTTTTAAAACTTCGTTTATAGAATAATTAAATGATACTTCAGCAATATTAAGATGAAGATTTTTTTTAATTTCAAACTTTAAGGCCTGCTTTAGTTCATCTTCTGGAATTTTTGGTAAAACAATAAATCTGTTAATAACATACTGACCAGAAAGTAACACACCCAGTTTAGTGTCTTCTATTTTTTTTCCATATAAAATATCTTTAATTGAATTTTCAAGCGCCTCACTATAATTGCCATATTTTTCAAAATCAAGTTTTAGAATTCTGCAGTCTTTAATATATATTTTATCGGTTATTTCACAGAATAAGGCTTTTAAATTATAGTTTCCAATATCAAAAATAATATATTTTTTTTGAGTTGTTTCTTCAGAAAAAAGGTCTTTAATAACTTTATTAGATTTTATTTTGTTGATTATCTGGTTAATATCAATTTTCATAATTTAATTATCGGAAAAAAAAAATAATTATTGAAATTCTTCTCTTTCTGGAAATTTAAGTATTCTGTCAGATGACTTTTTATCAATAATCCTTAAATTGCCTCCACTGTCAATATGATATTTAGCCTCCATACTATGGGAAATGTCTATATTCCAGGGGTCTCCCATTTTTTCCCTGCTTACAGCTCTTGAAGTTATATAAATTTTATTACCTATAATTTTATAATTGTAAAGAAACTTATTGAGCTCATCAGTATACTCGGTTTTTAATTCCCTCTCGTCATAGTGAAAGTTGTCAAATACATATAAATTATTAATATCCCTTCTGGGAATATCTCCATAGTTAAGTTCTATAAACTTTATATTAATGGCTTCAGGAAATTCCAGATATATCTCAGTTCCAGTAACATCATGCTCATCATCTTCTTGGGCATTATAAACTTCATTCATTTCTTCCAAGGATACTCCCACATGAATCTTTAAAAAAAGTCCGGCACTTTCCTCGTGATTAACTCCAATAACTTTAGCCTTAATAACTTCTGAAAGTTCAACAGCAATACTTTTTTTAGAATCATCTTCTTCAAAAACAAATTTCCCCGGAAGCAGGTATGAATAATATGTTCCTATAATATCTGTAGGTATAAAACCATGAGCGCGGGAAGTTACACTATATATACTTGCTCCTTCATAAACACTTGCATAATTCCTTAAAACGTCTGGATTAAGTCTAAGAAAATTCATAACCTCCATCAATGCAGATTCTGAAACAAAACTTATTGAAGTGCTACTTTTAATGTTATCCCTCATCAGAAGCTGCCTGTCAATAATTCCAACAAGAGTATAGGCAAAAATTGAAATTATAGTCAAAATCATAAATATAGACAAAAGCGAAATTCCTCTTTTGTTAATAATTATATAATTCATTCTTTTAACCCGTTTAATTTGTAAACTTTAATCTGTTTAGATTTTCCTTTAACCGTAACTTTACCAAGTAATTCTCCCTCAACAATATCTTTAACGTTTAAATAGGTGCTTTCACTTACTATAAACGAAGTTTTAAACTGTCTGGTTAACGATTCAATCCTTGCCCCAGTATTTACAGAATCACCAATTACCGTATAATCCATTCTTTTCGGGCTGCCCATATTTCCTACAATCATTTCCCCCGTATTAATACCTATTCCTATATTAAAAGGTTCCACACCTTCCTTTTCCCATTTGCTGGTCATTTCTTTTAACTTGTTCAACATACTAAAACCACATCTTACAGCCAGTTCTACGTGATTTTCCTGAGGTACAGGCGCCCCCCAGACTGCCATAATTTCATCCCCTATAAATTTATCAAGAGTTCCATTATGCTCCATAATAACATCTGTCATGGAAGTTAAATACTCATTTAATATTGAAACTACTTTTTCGGGAGGATATTTTTCAGAATAAGTTGTAAAACCAACAATATCCGAAAATAAAACTGTTAATTCTGATTTTTTTCCTCCAAGCTTAAGCATATCAGGGTTCTTTAAAAGCTCCTCAACAATACCCGGTGAAGTATATTTCTGAAAGGAGTTTCTTAGAGCTTTTTTTTCCTCAATCTGTTTTTTAGAGAAGTTTTTTTCGCTCCTTAATTCATCAGAGGTCATCTCAAAAACTGCAGCCTTATCAAAAGCAATAGCCGCAAGAGAAGCAGTTGTTGTAATAACAAGTTTACTTTCTTCATCAAGCTCATAATCTTCGCCTTTAAACTCTTCAATAGCAAGAGCACCTGTAACTTTTTCTTTAAACATTGGCGCAATTACCTTAAGTTGTATAGGGCTGGCTTTAAAGAGATTCTGAATCAAACTATCCTGCTGCCATGCTGTGAAAAATTTTCCTTCTGAAACAGCATGTGCAATTATATTTTTTTCTCCAAATTTAATTTTTAAATTTTTATCAACTGGTGCTCCATATCTTTTCATCATGAAAATTTCCTCTTTATGCTCATCAATTAAAAAAAGGGAAATTCTTCTTGCCCCGGCTGATTTTTCAAGCACTGTAAAAATTATTGAAATAATTTTTTCTTTATCAAGACTGCTTAGAAGTTCTCTATACCTTAAAAGAACGGATGAGAATTTGACTTTTTTGCTATTCATTTCCTCTCTCATTTCCTTAAGCATATTATCCATTTCTTTTTCTTTTTTAGCAAAAGAAGATTTTAATTCTAATAAATTACCACCACCACCACCTTTTGCATTTTTCAAAAGATAAAAAGTTAATATCAAATTTGAAAAAACAAATACAGCCAGTATAGTTAATAATGCTGTGTGATTATTTTCATCCATTACTATTTGAGAAAAGATTTCCTGCATTTCAAACAAAAATGAAAAATATTCTTTTTTTAAAATATTAAAATAAAACAAAGTATAAAACAGGGCCGAAATAAAAAACAATAAAAATAATTTAATAAATATTTTTTTAAATGAAAATTTTTTCTTGTTTATTTTTAAAAAACCTTTTTTCTCCTCAGACATAAAACCCCCTAATTTTTCATTTTATTTATATTAAAATCAAATATTTTTCTCTTCCTCATTGAAGTGTTGCTATCATAAAGTTCAACTTCTATTTCCATATTACTTAAAACACCGGGAAGAATATAAGTAAACCCTTCATCTGTTGGTATTTCCTCATTATTATGCGAAAAATATTTAATATCAAAAACAAATACATCCTCGATTATTTTTTCTGGACGATTATAAACAATACTCTGGCTTTCATTAAAAAAAAAGCTATAATAATAAACCGAGCGTTCTTCCTCATTATAGTAAAAGCTCACCCCCCTGTATTTTGAATAGGAAAAATTTTTTCCCAGTCCATAATAAATAAAACCGTTAGAGGAAAAAACACCTATATCATTTGAGTTAAAAGCAGGGATATTGTACATCCATTCTTCCCATTTTCCTTTATTAAAATACTGCCAGCATGTTCTGCGGTTATTTTCTTCTCCTAACCAGGATTTCAAGGCCGTCTCAGAGGAATATGAGCTCTCAGCAAGAAAATAATTCAGATAATTTTCATAATTATCTTTTTCACCAAAAAAAAAATTCTTTAAATTATCCGGCATATTTGAATAAAATATATTAATTATATTGTCAGAATATTTATCATAATACTCTTCATTATCAAAAAATTCTTTAAAGAAAGTTTCATCCTCTAAAAATAATCCGGCATATAAAAATGGAGTTATATTATTCAACTCATAGGTTATCTTATTGAACAGAAAGTCAATATCATGAAGTTTACGGCTCATACTTTCGCCGAATTCCCACACATTAAGACCAGAAAAAAAAAGATTGGTGGACGCAAGTATAAGTACACCAAAAACGGCCATACTTATTAATACCTCTACAAAAGTCATTCCTTGCTTACTCATATATAATTTTTCCTGAAACTGGATTTATTTTGACAGGCATATCAAAATTAACTCTATCTGAGGATATAACGAAAAAGTCTTCGTTTGGTGGCACCTCCAAAACGTTAAGCTCATAATCAACAAAAATAACTCTTCCCCTCCAGTCAAAAATAATATACTCAATATTCTGAAGTTCTTCTTTAAAATCAAATTTTATATAATCATGTTTGGACAAATCCATTGTCTGTTCAAACTGCCTGAGAAGCTCAAACTGAGTTGAAAACTCACTAATATTATATTTGTTTTCTCCAATAATATCTATTCCATAATAAATTTTTAAATATTCACCATCAATTATAACTTCATTTTGATTAACTGAAAGATTCTGGGCATATTCTAATTCCCTTAAAAAGAGTTTATAGGCACTCTCCAGGTCAATTTCATTTTTAAATTTGAAAAAATTAGGGGAAACAACGCCTGCAAGAATACCTATAACTACAACAGATATAATCAGCTCTAATAAGGTAAAACCTCTCTTAGTTACCTGGCGGTCCATCAAACTGTAGCCAGTCCCAGATATAATCACTTTCAGAATCAAAAGTGGTTACCTCTTCATCAATATCTCCAGAAGGCCCGCCTGAAGCAACAATAATTCCACAGAGAGCAACATTTTCACCATCCTGTTCAATATAAAACTGGCCGTTACTTGTTGACCCATCAGGATTTAATGAACGGTCTATAATGACATATTCGTTTCCCCATGCATCAACTGTTACCTCATCATAACTATCTTCCATATATGGACCACGCCATCCTTCAATACTATCGCCCTCACCATCTCGACCGCCTGAGGAATTTAAAACAAGTTCACCAGGATGCTGAGGATGTCTTCCAGTATGCATATAAAATAGGCGGCTGGCAGACCGTATTGCAGCAATTTCACTTCTAACTGCACCTTCTCTACCCTCATCAATAAAAGTCATTAATCTTGGAACAGAAACAGCAGCCAGTATTCCAATAACAACAATAACAATTAATAATTCCAGTAATGTAAATCCTTTTTTTGGCATTGAAACCCTCCAATATTTTTTTTTATATTAACATATGTTTAATAATTTGTCTATATTCACTCAGCAACTCTCATTTTTCTCGAAAACCCTTTATTAGGACTACAGACTTTATTTTTTTATAAAAGGATTTTCTCTTTTTTCATTGAGAATTGCTGGTATTAAATATACTAATCAGCTTCTTATTAATTTAATCATATCAAACATAGGTAAAAACATCGCAAGGGCAATAAATCCCATTACAACACCCATTCCAACAATTAAAATTGGCTCCAGCATAGATAACATAGTTTCTATAGTCATCTCAACCTCTAAATCATAAAAATCGCCGATTTTACCAAGCATTATGGATAAATTCCCCGTTCTTTCACCCACATTAATCATTTTAATCACCATAGGCGGATAGTATTTTTCCTGACCAAGTATTTCAGAAAGCGGTTCCCCTTCTGCAACCCTAATGGAAGCTTTTCTTAATATATCGTTTAAAATTACATTTTCAATAAGTTTATTTGCAATTTCCATTGCATTAATAATGGGAACACCATTATTTAATAAAACCCCGAGTGTTTTAGACATTCTTGCAATATTTGCCTTTATTGTTAAATCGCCAACAAGCGGAAAATTCAACATAAAAAAATCCCATAAATAACGACCTGTCTCAGTTTTATTTTTAAAATACTTAAATAAAATAACAAATATAATTAAACCAAAAACAAGTATCCAGAAATTCTCGGTAAGATAATTACTTATTCTCAGCAAAAAGGCCGTAGGCATTGGAAGAGCTCCGCCCATTTTAGAAAAAATACTTACAAACTGAGGAAACACAAAAGTTAATAAAAAAATAACTACTGAAAAAGCCACCACTATCATAATTATTGGGTAAGCCATCGCTGATTTCACTTTGGAAACAACCTTCTGATCATTTTCGGAAAATTTGGCAATTTTTTCAAGAACTTCGTCGAGCATTCCGCCTTCTTCTCCAGCAGCCACCAGATTAATCACAAGATTTGAAAATACATCTGGAAACTTTTTCATGGAATCTGATAAAGAAACTCCTGATAAAACATCTTTTCTAATAACTCCCACAATTTTTGCCAGCTTGGTATTATCAATCTGATCCTCAAGAGCAGTCAGTGTTTCTACCAGATTAACACCCGAATTTATAAGGGTTGCAAATTGAATATAGAAAAAAACAAGTTCCTTAGGTTTTATTTTTAAAAACCTTTCTCCAAGATCTAAATCAAGAACATTTTCTTTAACCTCATTAAGTTCTATTACAATATAACCAGTATCTACCAGTTTATCTGTTGCTGTATCTGTATTGCTGGCCTCTATCTCGCCGTATTTCAATTTTCCAGACTCATCTCTAACTTTAAACTTAAATAAAGCCACCTTAATCTCCTTTTGTAATTCTCAATACTTCCTCAAGAGAAGTCAGACCAAGTTTTGCTTTTTCAACGGCATTTTCTCTCAGAGTCTGCATGCCTTCGTCTATTGCAATATTTCTAAGCTCGTTTGAAGAAACCCTGTTTAACATCTTTTCCTTGATTCTATCGGTTAGAATAAACATTTCATGTACTCCAACCCGTCCTTTATATCCTGTTTTACTGCAACTAACACATCCCTGACCAGTATAAAATTTCACTTTTTCTTCTTTTTCAATTCCAAGAGCCTTAAGAAGCTCAGGCTTTGGCTCATCTTCAACTTTACATTTTGAGCATATCCTTCTACATAGTCTCTGGGCAACAATTAATAAAAGTGAAGGTGTAAGAAGATAAGATTCAATACCCATTTCCATAAGTCTGCTTACCGCACCGGGAGCATCATTAGTATGAAGCGTAGATAAAACAAGATGTCCTGTCAAAGCAGACTCTATAGCAATTTCGGCGGTCTCAGAATCTCTTATCTCACCCACCATTATAACATCAGGATCCTGTCTTAAAATAGCCCTTAGAGCGGTGGCAAAAGTCATGCCAATTTCTGAGTGAATCTGAACCTGATTAATCATGGGTATTTTATACTCAACTGGATTTTCTACTGTAGTTATATTAGTTTCAATTGATTTTATTGCAGAAAGCCCAGCATATAGGGTAGAAGTTTTACCGGAACCGGTAGGTCCCGTTAAAAGAATAATACCGTTTGGTTCATTTAAAGCTCTAACATACATATCGAGATGCTCTGGCAGGAACCCGAGTTTATCCAGTCCCAGCATTACACTTTTTTTATCAAGAAGTCTCATCACAATTTTTTCGCCCCATACAGTAGGCAGCGTATTAACACGAACATCAATCTCTGTTGTTTTAAGCTTAATATTTATTCTACCGTCCTGTGGAAGTCTTTTTTCAGCAATATCCATTCCTGACATTATTTTAATTCTTGATATTAATGCCGATTGAATTTTAGGAGGAATTTCAGTTATAGATTGTAAAACTCCATCAACTCTGTATCTGATTCTAACTCCCTCTTCATCTGGTTCAACATGAATATCTGAGGCTTTTTCATTTATAGCCTCTTTTAAAATTAAATTAACAAATTTTACAACCGGACTATCTTCATTAATTTTTTCTACTTTTTCATTTTTTTTATTTTCTTTAACCTCTACTTCATCTATTCTTTCCTGAAAACCATCTACAAGATTTTTAACGTCGGCAGAACCTGAATAACATTGTTTCTGCGCGCCTTCAATCTCGCTTTTAGAGGCTATAACAATATCAATATTTAATCCTGTTTTATACTGTATCTGATCTATTGCAAAAACATCCAGCGGGTCGGCCATAGCAACGGTTAATCTGTTTCCATCCTTAAATAAAGGAATTAAATTATGTTTTTTTGCAACCTGTATTGGGATTAATTTAATAACCTCTTCTGAAATTTCATAATCATTTAGATTTATTACCGGTACACCAAGCTGATCTGATAAAACGTTAAGAATAGTTTTTTCTTCCACAAATCCAAGATCAATAAGAGTTTCACCAACACGCTTTTTAGTTTCCTTCTGGGTTTTAAGAGCCTGTTTGAGCTGTTCTTCTGTTATGTATCCAAGCTCTATAAGAAGGTCACCGAGTCTTTTTTTCCTATTTAACATAATATTATATTACTCCTCTACATATTCCAGTATTCATCTCTAGCCTCTTTATAATTTGGATTAATTTTAATAGCTTTTTCAAACTCCTCCATTGCTCTTTTTATATCCCCTTTTGTTTTATATAATTTTCCAAGCTTAAAATGCACATCGGGGTATTCCGGATGTTTATGAGCCACGTTTTCCAGATGTTTAAGCGCATCATCAAACAAGGCTTTTTCTGTATAAATATAGGCTAAATCATAATGCACAAGGGTTAAATCCGAGAAATTACTTTTCAAAATTATATTATTGTCAATTATTCTTTTGTAAAGGGTAAGAGTTTCTTCAAGCATTCCCATTTCTCTGTAAAGCTCTCCAAGGCTGTAAAGAGCCTCAACATAATCAGGATTTAGATACAGGGCCTCCATATATTCCTGTATAGCCTCATCTGCCCTTCCCATTTTATTGTAACATTCTGCTATATGATAATGTATATCAGGATAATTTTTTTTATTTTCAAGAGCTTTTTTATAATTTAAAAGAGCTTTTTCAAATTTGGCCAATCCTTTGTAGGCATGGCCCAGGCTGAGGCGAACTTTTAAGTTATCTTTTAATGAAAGTGCCTCCTCAAAGGAATTTGCAGCCTCTCTAAATCTGAAAGCATTTAAAAGAGCCAATCCATAATCAAACCATAACATAAAATCTTTTTCATTTTCTTTTAGAAGTATTTTAATTTCATTAATTATTTCATTAACTAGTCCCGGACTGTTATAATCCATTTTTTCTCCTTTAGCACAAAGACTAAGTACATTTATATATTCGACTTCAAAAATTAAAATATTTAATCTATTATACCGAAATACTTTATAAGTTGAGTTTAGCAAAAAATAGAAATTTTAACCTGTAGACAATTATAAAACAGTAAAGTTGACTAGCATACGGGGTCTGTGCCGAGCCCGAGGTTAAGCTTACAAAGGTCGGCCTGACCACTCGCTTTACCGAAGGTCGAGTAAAGTCAGCTAAAGCTGACAGTTAAAAGATTAAAACAAAAACACTGTAAATTTTAATTTACTTTACTGTTATCGTTAGATAA